>NZ_JBNCKU010000004.1:0-467641 GCF_049841715.1 Micromonospora sp. DT41
AATGGCACGACCTCTTCGCCGTCGGCGGCGAACAACCCCGCGTCGGCGACATCAACGGCGACGGCAAAGACGACATCATCACCTTCACCTGCAACACCGACGCCGACGTCTACGCCGCCGTCTCCACCGGCACCACCTTCACCGGCACCACCATCAAATGGCACGACCACTTCTGCCTACCCGGCGAATTCCCCTACCTCGCCGACACCAACGGCGACGGCAAAGACGACCTCATCGTCTTCACCAAAGGAACCACCAACGACATCCACGTCGCCCTCTCCACCGGCACCACCTTCGCCCCCAGCACCAAATGGCACGACTACTTCGGCCTCAACGGCGAAACCACCCTCTGAACCGCGGCGGCCACCCGGCGACGTGCGGCCGGTTCAAACCTCCGAGCCCGGGTAGCAGAAAGGGCAGGGACCGAAGGAGGAAAGTTAGACATGAAGGCGTTGACCTGGCAGGGCAAGCGGGACGTACGAGTCGAAGAGGTGCCGGACCCCCGGATCGAGGAACCCACCGATGCGATCGTGAAGATCACGTCGACCGCGATCTGCGGCTCCGACCTGCACCTGTACGAGGTGCTGGGGCCGTACCTGAAGCCCGGTGACATCCTCGGCCACGAGCCGATGGGCATCGTCGAGGAGGTCGGGTCCGGAGTGACAGGGCTCAAGCCCGGCGACCGGGTGGTGATCCCGTTCAACATCTCCTGCGGCAGCTGCTGGATGTGTCAGCGTCAGCTCTACGCCCAGTGCGAGACCACCCAGGTCACAAGCGAGGGCAAGGGCGCCTCGCTGTTCGGGTACACCTCGCTCTACGGCTCGGTGCCCGGCGGCCAGGCCGAGTACCTGCGTGTCCCGCAGGCCCACTTCGGACCGATCAAGATCCCGCAGAGCGGGGCCGACGAGCGCTACCTCTACCTGTCCGACATCCTGCCCACCGCCTGGCAGGCCGTGAAGTACGCCGACACCCCGCCCGGCGGCACCCTTGCCGTCTTCGGGCTCGGGCCGGTCGGCCAGTTCTGCGCCCGGATCGGCCGTCACCTCGGCGCCGGCCGGGTCATCGGGCTGGACCTGGTGCCCGAGCGGCTGGAACTGGCCCGCCGGCACGGCATCGAGGTGCTCGACGTCAGCGAGATGTCCGACGTGCCCAGCGCGCTGATCGACCTTGTCGACGGGCGCGGGCCGGACGCCGTCATCGACGCCGTCGGCATGGAGGCACACGGTTCGCCCGCCGGCAAGCTGGCCCAGACCGCCGCCGGTCTCCTGCCGGACAAGCTGGCCCAGACCATGACCGACCGGGTCGGTGTGGACCGGCTCTCCGTCCTGCACGCCGCGCTCAAGGGGGTGCGCCGTGGCGGCACCGTCTCCCTCTCCGGCGTCTACGGTGGCGAGGCCGACCCGATGCCGCTGATGGAGATGTTCGACAGGGGCATCCAGCTGCGGATGGGGCAGTGCCACGTACGCCGGTGGACCGACGAGATCCTGCCGCTGCTCTCCGGGGACGACGATCCCCTGGGCGTGGAGGACCTGCGTACCCACCGTCTGCCGCTAAGCGACGCACCGCGGGCGTACGAGATGTTCCAGAAGAAGGAGGACGGTTGCATCAAGGTCGTTCTCGCTCCGTGAGCCATCAGCCTGACCTGCGGCGGCTCGCCCGGCACGTGTCCGGGCGGGTCTGGACGGTCGGTGCCGCGCCGCGCCGAGGGCTCGGCTGAGCGGGAATCCGGGGACACCGTGTATCGATCAACTCGCATAGTGTGGTGGGCCGGCAAGCATTCCGGCGCCGCACGACGGGAGAGAAGATTGACTATCCGGCTGAACCGCAGGACAGCGCTCGGGCTCGGCACCGTGGCCACCGCCGGCACAGTGCTCGGCACTGTGACACCTGCGAGCGCCGCCGAGGTCGCCCCGACCACCCCCGCGCGGGCCGCACGCCGGGTCGCCGCCAGCTACACCAAGTTCAGCACGCAGGCCGGCGGCAACTGGCAGGCGTACGTCAGCGTGGCCCGCCCGGACGGCCCGCCGGTGGTCGCCGTGACGGCCCAGGCCGACCAGCGGATCGAGGCGTACAGCGTCAACAAGATCGCGGTGGCCACTGCCGTGCTGGACAAGGTCGACCGGGGGCTGCTCGCCCTGGACCAGCGCGTGGAGGTGACCGCCGCCATCGTCGTACCCGGTGGTGACGGCATCTTCAGCCTGGACGGCGCGTACCCCAGCAGCGTGACCCTCGGCCACGTCCTGGCGAATCTGCTCACCGTCTCCGATGACACGGCGGTGCGGCTGTGCGGGTCGGTCTGCCCGGCCGCCGAACTCAACGCCATCCTTGTCGCCAAGGGCTTCCCGAACACACAGGTGGAGCCGGTCGCCAACCCGAACCGTTTCTTCCTGGGCACCAGCACCCCGCGCGAAACGCACGACCTGCTGCGCGCCCTGGTCGGGGGCAGCCTGCTCTCGCCGGCGTCGACGACGTTCCTGCTCGGGCTGCTGCGCTCGCCTGTGGCGTTCACCGACGGCATCCGGCGCACCATGTCCTCCGACGACCGGGCGCGCATCGCCACCAAGGCGGGCTGGTTCGCCGACGCGCGGCACGAGGCAGGGGTGATCTTCGACCGGTCCGGAGCAGCGGTGCTCACCTACGCGCTCTTCGCCGACGGGCAGGCCAACCCGGACGACTTCGGCGCCACCCACCCGGCCGTGCAGGCCCGCGCCTCGATGGGTCCCCGCTTCCTGGCCGCTGTGGACCGGCTCAGCGGCACTGGCACGGCGTACCGGACGACCGCCCGACGCCCCAGCAACGGCGGCTGACCTGGTGGCGGGCCGAACGTCGCACGGCGATCGGCCCGCCCCGGCGCGACCGGTCCCGGGTGACTACCGTGTAGTGCGGACACGGCGGAGGGACGGCGATGGCGCCAGCGGATCGTACGGACGGTGAACGGTCGCTCGGGCGACTGCTGCGAGGCACGGCAGGGCTGGCCGCGCTGGCAGGCCTGGCCTGGGTGGCCCGGGACGTGCCGGCGGCCCTCGGCGGCCGGCTCAGCGGCGCTCGCGCCGAACGGGCGGCCCGCTCGCCGCAGTTCCGCGACGGCACCTTCCACAACCGGGCCGGCACCCGCACGATGGTCGCCGACCCGGGCCGCAACCTGCTCCGCGAGCTGATCTTCGGCAAGCAGAAGCGGCGGCCCACAGCGCCAGTGCCGCTGCTGCGCCCGAGCGCGCAGCAGGCCACCGACGAACTCGCCGTCATCTGGTACGGCCACGCCTCAGCCCTCATCGAGATCGAGGGCCGACGGGTGCTGCTCGACCCCATGTGGAGCGACCGCTGCTCGCCGTCCGGGCTGGTCGGTCCACGGCGACTGCACGAACCCCCGGTACGCATGGACGAGCTCCCCCCGCTGGACGCCATCCTGATCTCCCACGACCACTACGACCACCTGGACATGGCCACCGTGCAGGCGCTGACGGCCGGGCAGTCGGCGCCGTTCCTGGTGCCGCTGGGCGTGGGCGCGCACCTTGACCGCTGGGGCGTACCCGCCGAGCGGATCATCGAGCTGGACTGGGCCGAGTCGCACCGGGTAGCTGGCCTGGAGATCACCGCCACCCCCGCGCAGCACTTCTCCGGGCGGGGCCTGCGCCGCGACGGCACGCTCTGGAGTTCCTGGGTGGTCGCCGGCTCCCGGCGCAAGGTCTTCTACACCGGTGACTCCGGCTACTTCGACGGGTACGCGGCGATCGGCGCGGAGTACGGGCCGTTCGACGCGACACTGATCCAGATCGGCGCGTACGACCAGGCGTGGCCGACGATCCACATGTTCCCGGAGGAGGCTGTCGACGCCCACCAGGATCTCCGGGGCGGGCTGCTCATTCCGGTGCACTGGGCGACGTTCAACCTGGCCCTGCACGACTGGTCCGAACCGGTGAACAGGCTGTGGGCGGAGGCGAAGGCACGCGACGTCCGGCTGGCGGTGCCCCGCCCGGGCGAGCGTGTGGTCGTCGCCGACCCGCCCGCCGTTGACGGCTGGTGGCAGGCGATCGCCTAGTGAAAGGAAGGGCCCCTTGTTAACGCCAGGCGTTAACAAGGGGCCCTTCCTTTCACTTCAGAGCACGAACGCGTCGGTCCAGAGGGCGCCGGACCGGCCGGACAGGGCGTCCAGCATGGCCACCGCCTGACCGTCGGTGAGCTGGGCCACGAAGTCCACGATCGCCCGGCCCCGGGCTCTGCCGATCCGGTCCGGGGTACGCGGGTGCAGCTCCGCCTCGGCAAGCTCGACGAGGTCGTGCAGCCGGCGGGGCAGCCGGGACTCCTCCTCCGGGTCGAGCAGCCACTCCCACAGCGCCTCGACAAGGGTGCCCAGCAGTCGGGCCTGGCCACGCTGGTGCAGGGCGAGATCCGGGCGGGCCAGCACGAACCGGTGGTGCACGAACTTGAGCACCTGCACCTCGTGCCACTGCGCGCTGCCGAGCAGCACGTAGCCGGAGCGCACCGACGGCTGGTCGGTCACCGTGATCGCCTCGACGAAGCGGGTCGACCAGCGGGCGGAGAACCGCGACACGTACTGCTCCGCCTCGATGGAGCCGTCGAACGGCATCGCCAGCAGCCCGTCGACAAGTTCCTCGCGAACATGCTCGACTGCGGCGGCGAACGCATCGTCGTCGGCGATCCAGGCGTCCTTGCGGTGCAGTTGCCGACGCAGTCGCTCGATCGCCGCGCCGGGCCTGCGGAACGCGCTGGCAAGCGCCGCGTCGGTGATCGCCCGGAGGTGTCCGCTCTCGCGCTGCCAGGCCATCAGCTCGGCCGAGACCGATCCCTGCTGGAGCACTCCGACGCGGTAGAAGTCCTCGACGTCGTGGATGGCGTACGCGATGTCGTCGGCGGTGTCCATCACGGACGCCTCCACGGTCTGCTGCCAGTCCGGGATGCGGCCGACGAACGGCTCCCGGGCCTGCCGCAGGTCGTCCAGCTCGGTCCGGTACGCGCCGAACTTCAACGAGCCGCTCTCCGGGTCGTTCGGCGGCGGGGTGGCACCGCGCGGCGGCGGGTCAAGCAGGCGGGGGTGCGGGTCGGGGTAGTCCAGCCGGGTCCACGGGTACTTCAGCAGGGCCGCGCGGACCGCTGCGGTCAGGTCCAGGCCGGTGGTGGCCGCGCCGCGGATCTCGGTGCTGGTGACGATCCGGTACGACTGGGCGTTGCCCTCGAAGCCGTCGGCGAGGCCGAGACGCTGGCGGGCCAGCCGGTCGAGCACCCGCTCCCCCAGGTGCCCGAACGGCGGGTGACCGAGGTCGTGGGCGAGCGCCGCTGCCTCCACCACGTCCGGGTCGCAGCCGCCGAGCCTGTCAAGCAGGTCACGCCACCTGTCGTCGGCGGTCAACCGCTCGGCGATCGACCGGGCCACCTGGGCGACCTTCAAGCTGTGGGTGAGCCGGTTGTGCACAAGCAGCCCGGAGCCGACCGGGCTGATCACCTGGGTGACTCCGCCGAGGCGGGCGAAGAAGGGCGAGGCGACGATCCGGTCCCGGTCGGCGCGGAACGGGTTCGCCGTAAGGTCGCCGAGAGCGCGGGCGCTGCCGCCGAAGAGCCGCCGGGTACGCGGCCCCGCAGGTGATTCCATGATCGCCACGCTAGCGCAGGCCCGGCCGGGACCGTCGACGGATCTGCCCGGCCGGGTGCGACGACAGCGCGCGGGAGCGCCCGGCAGAATGCAGGCGGTACCCGCTCTTTGAAGGCGGATCGAGTCGAAGGCGGATCGAGATCGTGACCCAGTCTGTTCATCAGCGGATCGCCGACGAGCTCGGCGTGGCCGAGCGTCAGGTGCGGGCGGCCGTGGAACTGCTCGACGGCGGCGCCACAGTGCCGTTCATCGCCCGCTACCGCAAGGAGGCCACCGGCCTGCTCGACGACAGCCAGCTGCGCACGCTTGAGGAGCGGCTGCGCTACCTGCGGGAGCTGGACGAGCGGCGGGCGGCCGTCCTGGAGTCGATCCGCGGCCAGGGCAAGCTGGACGAGGCCCTCGAAGCGCAGATCATGGCTGCGGATTCGAAGTCCCGGCTGGAGGACATCTACCTGCCGTACAAGCCGAAGCGGCGGACCCGAGCGCAGATCGCTCGCGAGGCCGGGCTGGCGCCGCTGGCCGAGTCGCTGCTTGCCGACCCCAGCCAGGACCCGAAGGCCACCGCCGCCGGGTTCGTCGACGCGGAGAAGGGCGTCGCGGACGCCGCCGCCGCGCTGGAGGGCGCGCGGGCGATCCTGATCGAGACGTTCGCCGAGGACGCCGACCTGATCGGCACGCTGCGCGAGCAGATGTGGTCGCGGGGCCGGCTGGTTTCCCGGGTACGCGACGGTCAGGAGACCACCGGCGCGAAATTCGCCGACTACTTCGACTTCGCCGAGCCGTACCCGAAGTTGCCCTCGCACCGGATCCTGGCCATGTTCCGGGGCGAGAAGGAGGGCGTGCTCGACCTGACGATGGAGCCGGAGGAGGCCGGCGAGGCGGACGCCGTACCGACCGGCCCGAGCCGGTACGAGGCGGCCATCGCCGGCCGGTTCGGCGTGTCCGACGCCGGCCGCCCCGCTGACCGGTGGCTGATCGACACGGTCCGCTGGGCCTGGCGTACCCGGATCCTCATCCACCTCGGTGCCGACCTGCGGATGCGGTTGTGGCAGGCCGCCGAGGAGGAGGCCGTGCGGGTGTTCGCCACCAACCTGCGTGACCTGCTGCTGGCCGCGCCGGCCGGCAGCCGTCCGACGATGGGGCTGGACCCGGGTCTGCGGACCGGCGTCAAGGTGGCGGTCGTGGACGCCACCGGCAAGGTGCTGGCCACCGACACGATCTATCCGCACGAACCGCGCCGGCAGTGGGACGCCTCGGTGGAGACCCTGGCCCGGCTGGCCGGGGCGCACGGCGTGGAGCTGATCGCGATCGGCAACGGCACCGCCTCGCGGGAGACCGACAAGCTGGCCGGCGAGCTGATCAAGCGGCACCCGCAGCTCAACCTGACGAAGGTGATGGTCTCCGAGGCTGGCGCGTCGGTCTACTCCGCCTCCGCGTACGCCTCGCAGGAGCTGCCCGGGATGGACGTGTCGCTGCGCGGCGCGGTGTCGATCGCCCGACGGCTCCAGGACCCGCTCGCCGAGCTGGTCAAGATCGACCCACGGTCGATCGGCGTCGGCCAGTACCAGCACGACCTGTCCGAGGTGAAGCTGTCCCGTTCGCTGGACGCGGTCGTGGAGGACTGCGTCAACGCGGTCGGTGTGGACGTCAACACCGCGTCCGCGCCGCTGCTGACCCGGGTCTCCGGGATCGGGGCCGGGCTGGCCGAGAACATCGTGCTGCACCGCGACGCCAACGGGCCGTTCCGGTCGCGTACCGACCTGAAGAAGGTCGCCCGGCTCGGGCCGAAGGCGTTCGAGCAGTGCGCGGGCTTCCTGCGCATCCCCGACGGCGACGACCCGCTGGACTCCTCCAGCGTGCACCCTGAGGCATACCCGGTGGTGCGCCGGATCCTCGCCAGCACCGGCCAGGATCTCCGTTCGGTGATCGGCAGGAGCACCATCCTGCGCGGGCTGCGGGCCACCGACTTCGTCGACGACAGGTTCGGCCTGCCCACCGTCACCGACATCCTCGCCGAGCTGGAGAAGCCGGGCCGCGACCCCCGCCCGGAGTTCCGCACCGCCACCTTCGTCGAGGGGGTGGAAAAGATCGGCGACCTGACGCCGGGCATGCTGCTGGAGGGTGTGGTCACCAACGTGGCCGCGTTCGGCGCGTTCGTCGACGTCGGCGTGCACCAGGACGGTCTCGTGCACGTGTCCGCGATGTCCCGCACCTTCGTGAAGGACCCCCGCGAGGTGGTGAAGTCCGGTGACGTGGTCCGGGTCAAGGTGCTCGACGTGGACGTACCCCGTAAGCGGATCTCGCTGACCCTGCGCCTGGAGGACGAGGCGGGCGCCGATGCCGGCCGCGGCGGCCGGACCAGCCAGGAAGGGCGCGGCGGCCCTGCGCAACGCGGACCCGGCGGACCGGGCGGACGCAGCGGGTCCGATGGTCAGGGCCGGCCTGGCGGACAGGGGCGGTCTGGTGGACAGGGCCGGTCTGGTGGACAGGGCGGGTCTGGTGGACAGGGCCGGTCTGGTGGACAGGGCCGGTCTGGTGGACAGGGCCGGTCTGGTGGTCAGGGCGGGCGCGGCGGGCAGCAGCGGCAGGGCGCGGCACCGGCCAACGACGCGATGGCCGAGGCCCTCCGCCGGGCTGGCCTGGCCTGACCCGAGCCCGGAGGGCACCCCGTCCCCGTCGCGCCGCACCGGCCCGTCGCACCGCACCGCACCGCGAGAGCACCGCGTCGCGTCGCACCTCGTCGCGCCGCCACGTCGCGCCGCACCGCACCACGACAGCACCGCACCGCACCAGCGGCGGGCCGCACGAGATCTTGGACAGTTTCCGTCAGGCGCTGACGGAAACTGTCCAAGATCTGCGGCGCCGCCACGTCTCGCGGCGGCGGGCGGCGAAACGGATCGCGGATCACGGGCGGCGGGCGGCGGCGGCGGCGGCGGCGGCGGCGGCGGTGAAAACGGATCGCGGGGCGGCGGGGTTTCGGGTGAGGATCGCGCGGTGAAGATGCACGCCGATCAGGTCGACGTGGGTGCGGACGTGGTCGCCGCGCTGGTGGCCGAGCAGTTTCCGCACTGGCAGGAACTGCCGGTGCGACCGCTCGCCTCGACCGGCACTGTCAATGCCCTGTTCCGGCTCGGCACGGAGATCGTGCTGCGGTTCCCGTTGCGACCCTCCGCCGATCCAGAATTGGGCGCCGAGCTGCGGCGGGAGCAGGAACACGCGCTGCTGCTCGCCGCGCACCTGCCTGTCGAGGTGCCGGAGCCGCTCGGCCTCGGCGCGCCGGGCGCTGGCTACCCGGGGCCGTGGACGGCGTACCGCTGGATCGCCGGCGACACCGCGGCGGCCGACCGGGTCGGCGGCTCGGACGCCTTCGCCGGTGACCTCGCCGACGTCGTGGTCGCCCTGCGGGGCATTGACACCGGCGGCCGGTCCTGGTCGGGAACCGGTCGCGGTGGGCCACTGACCGGCCAGGACGCCGACGTGCGTTCCTCCCTGGCCGTGAGCGACGGGCTCACCGACACCGTCGCGCTCACCGAGCTGTGGGCCCACTGCCGGGACACGCCCCGCGACGATCGCACCGACGTGTGGATCCACGCCGACCTGATGCCGGGCAACCTCCTGGTACGCGACGGACGACTGGTCGCGGTCATCGACCTGGGCGCGGTCGGCGTGGGTGACCCTGCGGTCGACCTGATGCCGGCGTGGAACCTGCTCGACGCCGGGGCGCGGGAGACCTACCGACGGGCGCTCGGCGTGGACGACGCGACGTGGGAACGCGGACGCGGCTGGGCGCTGGGACAGGCGATAAACGCCCTGCCCTACTACGTCGACACCAACCCGGTGATGGCCGACATCGCGCGGCGTACCCTGCGGGCCGTGCTCGACTGAGTAAGTCGCGTACCGTCGGCTCGTGGGCGAGGGCGACGACCGTGAGTGGCGGGAGCAGCGGCAGCGGGCCGTGCGGGCGCACGCCGACGCGGACGCGCGGCGGCGAGCCGCCGAGCAGTCCCAGGCCGCGGAGCTGGTGGCCTGGTTCGTGGCTGAGGCGACCCGGCGCGGGCTGCCCACCACCCGGCTGGTCGCCCGGGGCTACGACGGGCGCGGGCGCTACCGGACCGGGCTGACCGGCTGGTACGTCGACCAGGCCGGCACCCGGGCGGTGGACGTGACGGGCCGCTTCCACCTGCTTACCGTGTCGGGCGGTCTGCGGGCGTGGCTGTTCGGCGTCGACCCCCAGCCCAGTCCGGCGCCACTGGTCGTCGGGGCGGGTGGGCGCGACGGTGAGTCGATCCCGTTGCGGACACTGCTGCTCCGCCGGCTGGGCGACGACATGGACGGGCCGGATCCCGCCAGGTCGGATTCCGCCGCCGACATTCGCTAGCGCGCGGCGGCGAACACTTTTCGCGCCCCGGCCCGTGTCGGTTTTCCGACGCGGGCCGGATCGTTTCGTAGCCGGCAGGTCGTAAGCCCGGTCGCCCCGACCTCCGTGCGGGCAGTTTCCGCTGCGTGTCGCGCACCGATTACAGGTAAAGGTCGTTTGCCCCTAGTAGCGACCTCCTATGATTGATTTATCCCCCCATGGACAGTTAAACCTGAAGGTCCAATTAGTGAATCTAATACAGATTTCTCCCTATCGTCGGCGGCCGCATGCTGCCAGTAGGCCACGGTGAGCGTTCCGCTTGCCGGCGGAATCCTGCTCGCGCTCATCGTCGGCTCCCTGCTGCAACCATTGATCCTCCGGCTGCTGACCGCGGCCTCCGTCCTCGACATACCGTCCGATCGGTCCTCGCACGACACCCCGATCCCGCGCGGCGGTGGCGTAGGCGTCGCCGTGGCGGCCGGGCTCGCGATTCTCCTGAACGAGCACGCGCGGTCGATCGCCGTGCCGCTGCTGCTGTTCGCGGCCATCGGCCTTCTGGAGGACGTCCGAGGCGTCCCCGTCCGGATCCGGCTGCTCATGCAGTTGCTCGTTGGCGTGGCCACGAGCCTGGCGTTGGTGCCGGGCGGCCACCCGGCGTACCTCCAGCTGGCCCTTGTCATCGCCCTCGCGGCGTGGCTGACCGCCTACGTGAACGCCTTCAACTTCATGGACGGCATCAACGGGATCTCGGCCGTCCACGCGATCCTCGCCGGATTGGTGTACGCCGCCCTCGGCGTGCTGCGGGACCTTCCGCTGCTCACCGCCAGCGGCAGTCTGATCGCCGCCGCGTCCCTGACCTTCCTGCCGTGGAACGCCTGGGTCGCCCGTGTGTTCCTCGGTGACGTCGGGTCGTACGCCCTCGGTGGCGCGTTCGGCGCGCTCGCCGCGTACGCGATCGTGCGCGGCATCCCGCCGGAGGCAGCCGTGGCGCCGCTCGCCCTCTACCTCGCCGACACCGGCTGGACGCTGCTGCGCCGCATCCGCAACGGCGAAGCCTGGTACCGCCCCCACCGCAACCATGCCTACCAGCGGTTGACCGACGGCGGGTGGTCACATCAACGGGTCACCGCGCTGACCGCCGGCATCGGCGCAACCGTCGCCGCCTGCCTGGTGGCCGCGTCCTTCAGCGGGCCAGTTCTCCGCGCCGCGCTCGATGTCACCGCCGTCGCCATCCTCGCCGGCTATCTCGCCGCCCCCGCGTGGCTCGCAGCCCAGCGGTCCCGGCCCCCAACAGACGAAAGGCCGATCCATGCCAGAACTGTCAACTCCCCGAGTCGGTGACCTGGCCGGCCGCGGGCCCCAGCCGGTCAAGCGGATCGCGGTGCTCGGCAGCAGCGGCTTCGTCGGCCGAGCGGTCGTCACCGAGCTCCGCAGCCGGGGCATCGAGGTCCAGACGGTGCCCGCGCCGCGCCTGTCGTGGCCGCTCGCACAGGCCCTCCGCGTCGATTCGGTGCCCGCGGGTCGGGACGACGAGTCGGTCGCCGACCTCGCCCGACACCTCGACGGCGCGCAGGTCGTGATCAACACGGCCGGGTTGCCGAACGGGTCCGCGCCGGACAGCGCGGAACTGTACGGGGGCAACGCCCTGCTGCCCACCCTCGTCGCCCGAGCCAGCGCCCTGATCGGCGCCACGCGCATGGTGCACGTCAGCTCGGCGGCAGCGCAGGGGGCGCTGGCGCTTGACGAGACCGCACGGACGATGCCCTTCTCCCCGTACTCGCGCTCCAAGGCGATCGGCGAACGCATGCTGCTCCACGAGAACTGCATCGACACCGTCATCTACCGGTCGACCTGGGTCCACGACGTGGACCGGCCGAACACCCGGGCGCTCGTCCGGCTCGCCCAGTCGCGGTTGAGCTGCGTCGCCGGAGCTGGTGACGCGCCGACGCCACAGGTCCTCATCGAGGACGTCGTCGCCTCGATCGTCCATCTCGGCCTCGTGAACGGACCGGTGCCGCCCATCGTGCTGCAACCTCCCAACGGGATGACGACAGGGCTCCTGCTCCGCCTGCTCGGTGGCCGCGAGCCGCGGCACGTCCCCGCGCGGCTGGCGCGGTACGCGACGAGCGGCATCAACGCGTACGGGAAGACGAGCCTGCGGGCCAACGCGCACGCGCGGCGCGTGGACATGCTCCTGTTCGGCAAGCCGCAGGTGCCCGGCTGGCTGGCCGAGCAGGGGTTGGCGCCGCAGTTGCGCCCCGAGGCGTGGGAGCGGCTCAGGACGTCCGGCAGCCCACAGACGTCCGCTGCCGGCGTGGACAGCGTCGCGCGCCCGAGAGCAGGCGAAGCGCAGCGGCACGACATGAGCGGAGCACCGTCCGACCGATCCGGCCGAGCCGACACGCCTGAGACGTACCTGACGAAGTAGCTCTTTTCGCCGACGCCCGGTGTCGTGCCCAACGCGACACGCCTGCGGGCTTCCGGAGGGGCGGTTGAACTTGTCCCAAATCCGTTGAAAGCCGACATCCGTTCCGAACGGATGTGTAACAAGGACATAAGGCACGGAAGCTTCTTTTGCCGAACGGCGGAAGCAGTGGTTGGACGGACAGGAGCCAGGACATGCCGCAGGACACGGAGCACACGGAGCGGGCGAGCCAGCGGGCGCGGCGGGCCAGGGCACGTCGCCGCGCGCTCGGGTTCCTCGCCGCCGACACCACCGGCTGGGTCGGCGGTTTCATCGTGGCCGCCTGGTCCCGGTTCGAGTTCCAGCTCGACCCGAGCCAACTGGCTCGGGCGGCGGGGGTCGGCGCCCTCGCGGCGTTCCTGCACCTCGCGGTGGCGGCGGTACGCCGGATCTACTCCGGGCGGCACCCACTGGGCAGCCTCCAGGAGGTCCAAGGTGTCGCCAGCACCACCATCCTGACGGCCGCCGTCATACTGCTCGGCCTGCTGTCGTCCGACGGCCGACCGGTACCGGCGAGCACCCCGCTCGTCGGCGGCGCGCTCGCCCTGCTCTTCATGCTCGGTGCCCGATTCACGTACCGGCACCGGCGTGATCTCTCGATGCGGCCGGACGTACGGTCGTCGACACCGGTGCTGCTGTTCGGGATGGGCGACGCGGGGCAGGGTCTGCTGCGGGCCATGCTCAGTGACCCGCGCGGCCGGTACCTGCCAGTGGGCGCCCTCGACGACGACCCGGACAAGCGCGACCTGCGTATCCGGGGGGTCCGTGTGCTCGGCGGCCGAGACGACATCGCCGCCGCGCTCCGGCGCACCGGGGCGGGCACTGTCATCTTCGCGGTGGCGAACGCCGATGCCGCGTTGATCCGCCAGATCCGCGAAGCCACCCTCCAGGCTGGCGCGGTGTTCAAGGTGCTGCCCCCGGTACGGGAGCTTGTCGACCACCGGATCACCGTCACCGACGTCCGGGAGGTACAGGTCAGTGACCTGCTGGGCCGCCGTCAGGTGGTCGGTGACCTGCCGATGAGCGAAAACAGTCTCACCGGCCGGCGGATCCTGGTGACCGGCGCAGGTGGCTCGATCGGCTCGGAACTCTGCCGGCAGGTGATGAAGGCCGACCCGGGCGAGCTGATGATGCTGGATCGGGACGAGTCAGCTCTGCACAGCCTGCAGATGTCGCTGTTCGGGCGGGCGCTGCTCGACGGCCCGGAGCTGATCCTCGCAGATCTGCGCGACGACGAGGGGGTGCGACGGATCATCCGGGAACGCCGTCCGGACATCATCTTCCACGCTGCGGCGCTCAAGCACCTGCCTCTGCTGGAGCAGTACCCGGGCGAGGCGGTCAAGACCAACGTCTGGGGCACGCTCTCGGTGCTTGACGCCTGCCAGGACGTGGCGAAGTTCGTCAACATCTCCACCGACAAGGCCGCCAACCCGATCAGCGTCCTCGGCTACTCGAAGCGGATCACCGAGCGGCTGACCGCGCACGCCGCATCCCGGTTCCCGGGGACCCTCCTCAGCGTCCGGTTCGGCAACGTGTTGAGCAGCCGCGGCTCGGTGGTCACCGCCTTCCAGCGACAGATCGAGGACGGCAAGCCCTTGACCGTCACCCACCCCGACGTCACCCGCTATCTCATGACCATCCAGGAGGCCGTCCACCTGGTGCTCCAGGCCGCCGAGATCGGGCGCGACGGTGAGGCGCTGGTGCTGGACATGGGCGAGCCGGTCCGCATCGCCGACCTGGCACGGCAGATGGCCGAGCACGCCTCCAGCTCGGTGCCCATCGTCTACACGGGCCTGCGGCCCGGCGAGAAGCTGCACGAGGATCTGCTCGGCGCCGGCGAGATCGACGCCCGGCCGTTCCACCCGCTGGTGTCGCACGTGGCCGTTCCGGCGCTCGACCCGATGGAGGCCGGAAGCATCGACCCCTTCGACGATCCGGCAAAGGTCGTCGAGCAACTCGCCCTGCTCTGCGCTCAGCCGGTCATACCGATCATCCGCGACTCGGCGCAGGTGCCTCTGGTCCGCTGAGCAGGTCGCGGAGACAGCGGCGGCCGGCATCGGTGCCGTTCGAGGGCGCTGGCGAGGAAGGACGAACGTGACGACCGATGTGGTGATCGTCGGGACCGGCGGCATGGGTCGGGAGATCTTCGGCATCGTCCGGGCCATCAACGCCCGCGCTTCGGGCGCACCGGTGTGGCAGGTTCTCGGCTTCGTCGACGACTACCCGACGGAGTCGAGTGTCAAGCTGGTCCAGCGACTCGACGTACCCTTCCTCGGTCCGTCGCGGTGGCTGGCCGGGCAGTCGCCCGACACCCACGTCGCCCTGGGTGTCGGCGATCCGCGCCGGCGCCGGGAGACGGATCTCGCGCTCCAACCGTATCGGCTGCCCGCGGCCACGCTCGTGCATCCCGCTGCCGAGATCGGCCCGGACTGTGTCTTCGAGGAAGGGTTGATAGCCCTCGGTGGGGCACGGGTGACGACGAACGTGGTCGTCGGCCGGCACGTACACCTCAACCAGAACTGCACGGTCGGGCACGACTGCGTGCTGGGCGACCACGTCTCGGTCAACCCGCTGGCCGCGGTGTCCGGCTACTGCCGGATCGAGTCCGGCGTGATGATCGGTACGACAGCGGCGGTGCTCCAGGGACGCACTGTGGGCCGGGACGCGACAGTTGGTGCGGGAGCGGTCGTGACCCGCGACGTCGCGGCCGCGACGACGGTCAAGGGTGCGCCGGCCCGGTAGCCGGGCGTCGGATAAGCGGCGACCGGGGTCAGCGTCGGATGCCCGCCCAGTCGTGGTGCCGGCGCACGGTCGACAGGATGAAGTCGACGACCCGCCGCGACGTGTCGGCCACCAGGTAGTCGCTCGGGCAGGGAACCCCGCCGGCGGCGGTCTGGTCGACAACGACGCCTACCGATTCCACGACGGACTGCGGGTCGAGCCCCGTCATCACGATGCCGCCGACGTCCAGGGCCTCCGGGCGCTCGATCGATTCGCGCAGCGTCACCGCAGGGAATCCGAGGATCGTCGCCTCCTCGCTCACGGTGCCGCTGTCGGACAACGTACAGCGGGCGTGCCGTTGCAACGTGACGTAGTCGAAGAAGCCGAACGGCTCGTGGAAGGCGATCCCCTCCAGCACCGCGTCGTCCATCGCGAGGGCCTCCAGGCGCTTGCGGGTCCGGGGGTGGGTGGACACCAGCAGCGGCAGACCCCACCGGTCCCGTACGGCGCGCAGACAGTCCAGCAGCCGCCGCAGCCGATCGGGGTGGTCCACGTTCTCCTCGCGGTGGGCGCTCACCACAAAGTACTGGCCTGGTTCGATCTCAAGCTGCCGCAGCACCGTCGACCGTTCGATCTCGGACCGGTAGTGGTCCAACACCTCACGCATCGGCGACCCGGTGTGCAGGATCCGGCGCGGGTGCAGGCCCTCGGCGAGCAGGTTGCGCCGCGCGTGCTCCGAGTAGACGAGGTTGAAGTCGGCCACGTGGTCGACGAGCTTGCGGTTGGTCTCCTCGGGCACGTTGAGGTCGAAGCAACGGTTGCCCGCCTCCATGTGGTAGACCGGCACCCGCATCCGACGGGCCATCAGGGCGGCGATGGCGCTGTTGGTGTCGCCCAGCACCAGGAGGGCGTCCGGTCGCAGCTCGGTGATCGCCTGTTCGGTGCCGACGAGGACAGCGCCCAGGACGTGGCCCAGCGAATGGGTGTCGACCTGAAGGAAACGGTCGGGTTGGCGGACCTTCATCTCGTCGAAGAACACGTCGGACAACGCCGGATCCCAGTTCTGTCCGGTGTGCACGAGGACGTGATCCATTGTCTGGTCGAGCCGCTCGATGACCCGCGACAACCTGATGATCTCGGGCCGCGTTCCCACGACCGTCATGACCTGTGTCATTCGGCACCCTTTCGGCGTTGATCCCGGCTGGGCCGGCGCGTCGTCGTTCGCCGTTGTCGACGGGCGACGCCACAGGGGCCCTCTCTGGCGGAGCAACGACTCGACACCCGCACCGTAACGCGGTATGAACCAAGTTTTCTTTTCGCAGGTTCCGTGAATCAAAAACCGATTATTGGCGTTTCAGCAGTGACGTGCCACTTAGATCGCTATCGTCACTCTCTGATCCCGTCCCCTACCTTTCGCCGTGAACGGCGGATCAGACAGGAGGAGATGTGTCGTCCTCACTTATGGACCGACGCGTTTTGATCACCGGTGGGACCGGGTCGTTCGGTCAGACGATGGTTTCCCGGCTGCTTGACGCTGGTGCTACCGAGGTACGCATTCTGAGCCGGGACGAGGCCAAACAGGAGGCCATGCGGATCCGTCTGCTCGACGACCGCGTGCGGTTCTACGTGGGCGACGTCCGCGACGTCGACAGCGTCAACAAGGCGACGCGGGGTGTCGAGTACGTCTTCCACGCCGCAGCGCTCAAGCAGGTTCCCTCTTGCGAGTTCTTCCCGCTGGAGGCAGTACGCACCAACGTCCTCGGCAGCGCCAACGTGGTCGACGCCTGCGAACGCAACGGGGTCGACGCCCTGGTCATGCTCAGCACCGACAAGGCGGTCTACCCGGTCAACGCGATGGGCATGACCAAGGCCCTCATGGAGAAGGTTGCGCAGGCGCACGTCCGCAACAACCCCCGGGCCAACACCAGGGTCTGCTCGGTCCGCTACGGCAACGTCATGTGCTCACGGGGCTCGGTCATCCCGCTGTTCATCCACCAGATCAAGAACAGCCTGCCGCTGACCGTGACAGAGCCGACGATGACCCGGTTCCTGATGTCCCTGATGGATTCGGTGGACCTCGTCGAGCACGCCTTCCAGCACGGCCAGCCCGGTGACGTGTTCATCCGGAAAGCCGACGGCTGCACCATCGGCGATCTGGCCACGGCGCTGTGCAACCTGTTCGAGGTGCCGGCCAAGTTCGACGTGCTGGGGCTACGACACGGCGAGAAGATGTCGGAGACCCTGGCGAGCCACGAGGAACTGGCCCGCGCGGAGGACTTCGGTGAGTTCCTGCGCGTACCGGTCGACAGCCGCGATCTGAACTACTCCCTGTACTTCGAAGAGGGCGACACCACCAGCGACCACCGCGTCGACTACACCTCGGACAACACCACCCAACTGTCGGTGCCGGAGATCATGGCACTGCTACTCACCCTGCCCGAGGTGCAGCAACACCTCGACCCCGTACGGTCCCTGTCGTCGGCGGGCCGCGGATGAGCCCGGACACGGGCCTCCCCCGCACCGGGGGCGGCAGGTCGGGGCAGAGCGCCCTCCGGGTCGCCTTCGTCACCCAGTGGTTCGCCCCCGAGCCGACCACCACTCCGGTCTGGATCGCCAGATCGCTCAGTGAGCAGGATCTGCGGGTCGAGGTGCTGACCGGGGTGCCCAACTATCCCACCGGGAACGTCCACGACGGCTACTCCAGTTGGCGGCGTACCCGGGAGGTCCACCAGGGCGTCCCCGTGCGACGCGTGCCGCTGTACCCGAGTCATGACCAGTCCGCCGTGCGTCGTGTCGCCAACTACGCCAGCTACGCGGCGTCCGCCGCGACCCTTGGCGCCTCGGTTCTGCGGTCCGCCGACGTGGCTGTCATCTACTCGACGCCGGCGACCGCCGCCGCCGCCGGCATCTACGCGCGCTTCCGCTGGGGGCTGCCGTACGTCCTGATGGTGATGGACGTCTGGCCAGACTCGGTCTTCGCCACCGGCTTCCTCACCGGTGGGGCAAAGCGCCGTATCGCGGAACCCGCCCTGACCTGGTACACCGAGCAGACGTACCGGTGGGCCAGCCACATCACCGCCACGTCGCCGGGGATGCGCGACGCGCTGGTCTCGCGCGGCGTACCCGAGGACAAGCTCTCCGTCGTCTACAGCTGGACCGACGAGAAGGTCATGCGGCCCAGCGAGCCCGACCGGCAGCTGCGGTCCAGCCTGGGCCTGTCCGACGAGTTCGTGCTGATGTACGGCGGCAACCACGGCGCGGCCCAGAACCTGGACGTCGCGGTCCGGGCGATGGGCGAGCTGCGCGATCTGCCGATCCACCTGGTGCTGGTGGGCGACGGCATCGAGAAGGCCGGGCTGCGCTCGCTCGCCTCCGACCTCAATCTCCGGTCGGTGCACTTCCTCGACCCGGTGGAGCCGGAGCGGATGCCGGCCATCATGGCCGCCGCGGACATGCAGTTGGTCGCGCTCGCCGACGAGGAACTCTTCCGCTTCACGCTGCCCAGCAAGGTCCAGTCGATCCTCGCCTGCGCCCAACCGATCGTCACGTGCGCACCGGGGGACGCGGCCCGGGTGGTGCACGAGGCGGGTGCCGGTTTCAGCTCCCCGGCGGGCGACCCACACCAGTTGGCGAAGACCATCCGGCAGGCCGCCGAGGTGCCACGCGGCGAGCTGCGGTCGATGGGCCGGGCCGGCTACGCGTACTACCGGTCCCACCTCAGCGAGGAGATCAACGCGCGGACGCTGGCCGGCATCATCCGGGCCTCCTCCGGCCGGCGTCGCCGCGGCCGCGGCACAGGGGGTACGCCATGACGCAGCGCGTGCTGATCCTCGGGGCGACCGGGATGCTCGGCCACACCCTGCTGCGCTCGCTGAGCGAGGCCGCCGAGTTGGACGTCTACGGTTGTGCGCGCAGCACGTCCGTGACTCCGGCCCTGTTCCCCGGTCACCTGAGGCAGCAGATCACGCCGGGGATCGACGTCACCGATCCGGGTGCGCTCCGCCGGATCCTGGGCGAGTTGAGCCCGGACGTGGTGGTCAACTGCGTGGGCGTCATCAAGCAGCGCCCGGACGTCGAGGACGCCCCCAACACCATCGCGGTGAACGCGCTCTTTCCGCACGTTCTCGCTCGGGAGTGCGCGGCGCAGGGCATTCGGCTCGTCCAGGTGAGCACCGACTGCGTCTTCTCCGGCAGGCACGGCGACTATCGGGAACAGGACATTCCCGACCCGTACGACCTCTACGGTCGCGCGAAACTCCTCGGCGAGACCGTCCAGGCGCCGGCGCTGACACTGCGTACCTCGATCATCGGTCACGAACTAGGCACCGCCCGGTCTCTGGTGGACTGGTTCCTCACCCAGTGCGGGACCGTCAACGGCTACACCCAGGCCATCTACAGCGGGGTGACGACCGTCGAGTTCGCCGCGATGCTGCGTACGGTGGTGCTGCCCCGCCCGGATCTCACAGGCCTCTACCACGTGGCCTCGGCGCCGATCTCGAAGTACGAGCTGCTGAAGATCGTTGCCGAGGTGTACGGGTGGCCGGGGCGGATCGAGCCGTCGGATCAGGTCCGGTGCGACAGGTCGCTGTCAGCGGACGCGTTTCGGCAGCGGACCGGCTACCAGCCACCGGAGTGGCGGGACATGATCGTGCAGATGCACCGCCGCGCGGTCCAGTGGCGTCTTCCGGCGGCCCTCGGCACCGCCCAGCCGGCACGTTCCTGAGCGGTGCCGGGCCGCCGGCCCGGCACCGCTCACGGTCGGCTTCACCGTCCGGCGTACGCCCGGGGCCTTGTCAGCGCCTCCCGCGCACGGTCGAGGACGCTGGGCCGCCCGACCTGCTGGCGCCAGTCGCGGTATGCGGCGGAAGCCGCCATCCGGGCAGCATGACGCTGCTCGGGCGACGCGGCCACGAACTCCTCGATGCAGTCCCGCAGGGCCTCTGCGGTGAGGTCGGGCAGCACCATTCCACCGCCGGAACGCAGGACCGGTGTCCAGGGGGTCCGGTCGGAGCAGATCACCGGGCAGCCCACGGCGAGGCTCTCGGCGATCACGTGTCCGAAGTTCTCCCCACGAGTGGGCAGGACGAAGGCGTCGTGGCCGGCGAAGACGTCGCACACCTGGTCCGGCTGCACCGCTCCCCGGTAGGTCGCCCGGATGTTTCCCGGCAACGACTCCAGCAGGGACAGACAGGTCCGCCAGTACGCCTGGTCCTCGGTCGGACCGAAGATGTCGAATTCCACAGGGCCCTTGACCTCAGACAGCGCGGTGAGGACGAGGTCCAGGTTCTTCATGGGTGAGATGCGGCCGAGAAAGACGAGCCGGGCCGGGCCGGACGACCGCGCGGGCGGCAGGTCGACCGGCTCGGGGCCCCCCGCTCCGACCACTACCGGAATACGGGCCGACGGTACGACCCGACGGATGTCGGCCGCCTCCAGAGCGGTGGTGGCGTGCCAGTAGACCCGCTGGCCGTTCAGCATCCACCGCCAGCCGACGAGGAAGATCCGCTTCCTCGTCGAGTTGATGGAGAGGGCGCCCACGCCACATTCACCGCGCGGAGCGATCAGCACGCGTTCGACCCGCAGGGCACCCGTCTTCGCCGCCACGATGGGCACGATCGAGAAGAGCGACCAGAGGCTGTTGACGTACAGCAGGTCGAACCGAGTGGCCCGGAGCTCGCGGTACAACCGCCGCCAGTGCCGGAGCCGTCGGGCGCCGAGGTAGAACACCCGGTGCCGGCCACGCTGGACCCATCGGCCGGACAGGCCGGGAAACGACTCGGGAGCCCCGAGGTCGTGGTCCCGGGTCACGAGTGTCCCCTCGATCGCGGGACTCGCGGCGTCCATCAGCGACGAGACGGATCGTATCGGCCCACCCGCGAGGTAGCCGGGCTCGAAGTAATCGGCAGTCACCAACACCCGGTACGGATCCGGCGCGTCAACTGGCGACGTTGCAAACCGGTCCGCGTCGTACGCCATGGCGATCTCCCGGCTCTCGGCTGAACCCGGCGGGAGCGCCCGGGCCGGAAAGGTCAACGAATGAGACCGAGCCGGGGTGACGATTTGCGAAAGCGATGAGGACCACCACTGGCCGAATATGTGAAACCACGGGAAAAGAACCACGCATCCGGTATAAGGAATTGACGCAGTCCTCCGGTTTTCTTCGAACGCCACCGGAGGTATCGGCACCTCGAGAGGGACGCATGTCGCGAGTAGCGCTCATTTCAGGGATCACCGGGCAGGACGGCAGTTATCTGTCTGAGCTTCTGCTCAACAAGGGCTACACGGTGCACGGAATAAAAAGGCGGTCATCCAGTTTCAACACAGAGCGAATCGATCGGATCGACGTGCACCCGCGGCAGAACGACGCGCGGCTCTTCCTGCACTACAGCGACCTGTCGGACCCGGCTTCCCTGACCACGCTCATCCGCGACATCCGGCCCGACGAGATCTACAACCTGGGCGCGCAGAGCCACGTCCGGGTGTCCTTCGACATTCCGGGTTACACCGCCGATGTCACCGGGCTCGGCGCCATGCGGATGCTGGAAGCGGCTCGCGCGGCCAACATCGGCTGCCGGTTCTACCAGGCGTCCTCCTCGGAGATGTTCGGCTCCACCCCGCCGCCGCAGCGGGAGGACACGCCGTTTCACCCCCGCAGCCCGTACGCCTGCGCCAAGGTCTACGCCTACTGGTCGGCGGTGAACTACCGGGAATCCTGGGACATGTACTGCGCCAACGGAATCCTCTTCAACCACGAGTCGCCACGCCGGGGCGAGAACTTCGTGACCCGCAAGATCACCCGGGCGGTGGCCAGGATCGAGGCCGGCATCCAGGACACGCTCTACCTGGGCAATCTCGAAGCGGTCCGGGACTGGGGCTACGCGCCGGAGTACGTCGAAGCGATGTGGCTCGCTCTACAGCAGGACAAGCCCGACGACTACGTGGTCGCCACCGGCGAAGGGCACACCGTCCGCGAGTTCGTCGAGGCCGCGTTCGCCCACGTCGGGCTCGACTGGGAAAAGCACGTGGCAACCGACCCGGTGTACTACCGTCCGGCGGAGGTCGACGCCCTCATCGGCGACTACAGCAAGGCCCGCCGGACGCTCGGCTGGGCACCCAAGACGCTCTTCCCGGACCTGGTCCGGGTGATGGTGGACGCCGACCGGCAGTTGCTCGAGGACGAGCGAATGGGCCGCCTGGTGCGGGTGGACCGATGAAGGTGACGATCGAGGCGACTCCGATCCGCCCCGCGCACGCGGCCGGAGTCGAGGCGTTCACCTACGGGCTGCTGGACGGGCTCGTGACCGCCACCTCCCACGATCTGCACGTGAACGTCCTGCGCGGAACGCTCGACGCCTGGCGGGAACGAGTGCCCCACGACCGGCTCTCCTGGACTGAGGTCGGGATGCCGCTGCGGTCGGACAACCGCTACGGGCGGATTCTGCGCGGCTGGACACCGGACCGGGTTCGCGAATCGGTAGCCCTGCGGCGAACGGTGAACGCGCTGCGGCAACGGGCCCG
Organism: Micromonospora sp. DT41; assembly: GCF_049841715.1. NCBI lineage: Bacteria > Bacillati > Actinomycetota > Actinomycetes > Micromonosporales > Micromonosporaceae > Micromonospora > Micromonospora sp. DT41. Next base: position 22,669 of record NZ_JBNCKU010000004.1, read on the forward strand.
CCCCGCCCGCGACGACTCCGACGTCGTGTTGTTTCCGTTCCACTGTGCTCCGGCGCGGGCCCGCTCGTCGGTGGTGGTGGTGCACGACCTGCGCCACCTGCACGCCGAGTTCAGCTCGCCAGGATTCGGAGAGGTGGTGCGGGAGAACGTCGCCCACGCCTCCGCAGTGGTCGTGTCGTGGCCCCACCCGTACCGCGAGGTCCTGACGCTCTTCCCGGAGGCGGCGGACCGGGTCGCCCTCATACCGCCGCCCACGTTCCAGCCGGCACCCGACAGGTTGCTGTCCGACCCGGAACCGGGCCTGCTGCTCTATCCGTCATCGACAGCCACCCACAAGAACCACGCCACGCTGCTGGAGGCGATGGCGCTGCTACCCGAATGCCGGCTCGTCTGCCCCGGCCCGCTTGTCGAGCCCGAGGCCACCCGGCTGCTGGCCCGCGCCGCCCGTCCCGACCTGCGGGGCCGGGTGACCTTCCCGGGGTTCGTGACGCTCGACGAGCTCAACAAGCTCTACGCCCGCGCCGAGGCCGTGGTGGTGCCGTCCCTGTGGGAGGCCGCGAGCGGCGCGATCCTCGAGGCGTTCAGCTGGGGCCTTCCGGTGGCGTGCGCGGACGCGGACCCGCTGCGGGCCCAATTGGAGTTCACCGGCGCCGACGCGGCCGTGTTCAGCGCGAAGGACCCGGTGGCCCTCGCCGACGCCGTCCGGCGGTTGCGGGCCAATCGGGAGCATTACGCGACGGCGTCCCGCAGGGCGAACGGCCGCCTGGCCGGTCGTACCTGGGCGGACACTGCGAGCGACTACGCTGCCGTCCTGGAATGGGTCGCCGCCGGACGACCGGGCCCGATACCCCGCTCCCCTTTCGCCACCGCGCTGGCCAACGGAGAGACGCGGTGAGTACGGCGGGCCGATATCCGGTGGCACGACCGTGCCTGTCGGAGCTTGAGGAGAGCTACTTGCTCGACGCGCTCCGCAGTGGCTGGATCTCCTCGCAGGGCCCGTACCTCAACCGGTTCGAGCACCAGTTCGCCGAGCGTTGCGGTGCCAGCTCCACGGTGGCGGTCGGCAACGGCACGGTGGCCCTGCACCTCGTTCTCGCGGCGGCCGGCATCGGCCCGGGCGACGAGGTAATCGTTCCCGCTCTCACCTACGTCGCCACAGCCAACGCCGTTGTCTACTGCGGGGCCCGGCCGGTGTTCGTCGACGTCTTGGCCGACACCTGGTGCATCGATCCGGACCAGGTACGGGCGGCCATCGGTCCCCGCACACGGGCCGTCCTCGCCGTCGACCTCTACGGTCATCCGGCCGACTATTCCGCCCTGCGGACGATGTGCGACAAGCATGGGTTGCTGTTGGTGAGCGACGCAGCCGAGTCGTTCGGGGCGACCCTGGACGGGCTGCCCACCGGGTCCCTGGCAGACGCCACCACCTTCTCGTTCTTCGGCAACAAGGTCATCACCTCCGGCGAGGGTGGGTGCGTGACGACGTCGGACCGAGCGCTCGCGGACCGTATGCGCCTGCTGCGTAACCAGGGGATGGATCCGCAGCGCCGGTACTGGTTCCCGGTCGTCGGCTACAACTACCGCCTGACGAACCTGGCCGCCGCGGTGCTCTGCGCGCAACTCGAACGCGCCGACGAGATCATCCAGCGGCGTGACCGGGTGATCGCGTCGTACGAGCAGCAGTTGGCGGATCTGCCTCTGCTGCGACCACAGCCGGTCGCCGCGAACGTCCAGCGCGCCCCGTGGATGGCGTCCTTCCTGGTCGGTGAGAGCGGCGCGAAGCCGCTGCGGGACGAACTGGCCCATGCACTGGACCGCCTCGGCGTCGAGACCCGCCCGTTCTTCGTCCCGATCCCGGACCTACCTCCGTATGGGGAGGACGGAGTGAGTTGCCCGGTGACCGACGACCTGAGCCGGCGGGGCATCAATTTGCCGACGTACGCCGACCTGGACGACGGCGACGTCAAGGTGATCTGTGAACGCCTCCGGGCCGCTGTCGAGACGATCGCATCGTGAGCACTGCGGACGCGCCACAGCCCTGGACGGGCGACTGAGGCATGCGGCCCGCCTGGCCGGCAACGGATCAGGCGGGCTGCGGCACCAGCCGCCGCCGGGCGTCGTGGCGTCGCAGCAGCACCTGGTAGCTGCGCCACCAGAGCGCCCCGCTGAGCAGCGCCATGACCACCAACGCGGCGGCCGCTCCGAGGGCGCCGAACAGCACCGCGCCGGCGACCACCACAGGCACCCGCAGCACGCCCAGCACGGCGCCGGCAAGCAACGCTCGGCCACCGGCCCCCTCGATCCGTACCCCGGCGAAGCCGATCACGGCAGGCACCGCCAGCAAGCTCTCGACCACGAGCAGGGGCAGCAGCATCTGCGCGATCTCCCAGTTGCCGCCCAGCACCGCGAGGCCGACCCGATCGGGTAGCACCGCCACGGCCAGCGCGAGTGGTGCGGCGGCCCCGGTCACCAGCACTGTGAGCCGGATGGCCGCGCGCATCCGGGCCGCAGCCGGGGCGGCGTGGCTCCGCCGCAGGTGGGGAAGCACGAGCGCCGAGGCTGTGGACACGACGAGATTCACAGGCCCGAGCACGGTTCGACCGGCGCTCAGCGCGCCGACCACTGCCGTTCCCGCCGTGGCTGCCACCGCCGTGAGAGCGAGTTGCGCCGAGCCGGTGGTGACAAGGAACTGAGCGCCGAAGCTCGCCGCGACACGCGTCTCGGCCCGGTCCGTCCGCCAGCGCGGGAACGTCCGGAAGCCCTGGCGCCATGCGGTGACGAGCCCGACCAGCGCGCCACCGCCCGCCCAACCGGCGAACACGACCGCCGGCTGCACAAGGTGGAGCAGGCCGGGCACGGCGACGGCGACCACAAGCGCGGCCCAGCCAATCTCCTGGAGACAGGCGATCCGTGGTGACCCGATCCCGAGACTGACCGCCTTGGCGTAGTCGTAGAGCGCCAACCCTGGCAGGGCGGCTCCGACGATCGTCAGATAGGCCGAGCCGGTCGCGAGGCCGGCGGCGACGACCGCCACCGCCGCCACGGTGCTCACCGTGGTGACCCGTGCGGACGCGGAGGCGGCGACATCCGCCTGCCCTGCGGCGGCAAGGACCGAGTCGGTGACCATCGCCCGCGTAAGCCCGGACACCAGGATGTAGAACGAGAAGGCGACAGCGAAATGCCCCACGCCGCCAACCGACTCGAGCCGAGTGATCGTGATAGCGAGGAGGAAGTTCCCCGCGCTGGACACCCCGCCGACGAGCAGAGCGGGTGCCGCTCGGCTCCTGACGAGACGGGTGAGCGCGGAGCCCCATCGGTGCGCGCGACTCCGCGGATGAGCGCCGGCCATCACCGGATGGCTCGGACCGGGAACTCGTACTCCCGAGGGCCGGCGAGGCGTCGAGCGTCGACGGTCGGCGGCCGGCGTCGGGTCGTCACCAGGATGTAGAACACCGGCAGCACCGACACCGTGTGCTGGACCAGGCTGATCATCGAGTCCGGGTACGTACTCGACCACAGCAGCGGGTTCGTCAGGATGAGGCACAGGATGCTGAGCCGGAAGGGGCCTGGTGCGCCCCGCCAGCGCAGCAGGAACCCGACCACCGCGGCCCAGACGCCGTGGAAGACGACCACCCCCGTCGGGCCTTCAAAGAGGTAGATGTTCCCGATCGACAGGAACGTGTACGCCGACGTGGGGCCGCCACCCAGGTACTGGTTGATTGCCTGGCCGGTGGAGAGGGCCGGCCGGTCCGGGTCGACGACTCGGGGCAGAACGCCGTACCTGAGGTAATCCGCGAGGCCGGGCCGGGACAGGTCGACCGGGACGCTGATGTCCGCGAGAGGTGCCAGTTGCAGATCCAGGCGCGCCCGGTCCCCCGCTGTCACCTGGTCCGACACGGCGACCCCGTGATCGGTACGGATCGCGTTACGGATTTCGAACATGGCCGGCCAGACGAGGAACAGCAGTGCGGCTGTGACCACGAGATATCGGACCCGGATCACTCCGCAGATGACGCCGGCGGCAGCGACGAACGAGATGAAGCCCATCAGGGGCGCCGAGAGGGCGGTCATCGCGGCCAGGACGACCTCGGCCGCCGTGAGCAGAGCGAGCCATCCGTAAAGCTTCCGGATGGAGATATGGCCACCGAGGTGGCTGGCGATCAACAACGCACAGGCGAACGCGTTCCAGCCGGACACCAGCGCCGTGATCGGGGCGAGGCTGGAGTCGGGCAAATCGCCGGACACCTGCGCGACGATCGTTCCCCTGCCGACGTACGCCCCCAGCAGGCTGGCCAGCGCGCTGACCACCGCGACCACACGGGCGACGCCGTAGATCCTCGGATACTGCGCGTTGGCGCGCTCAAGGCCACGTCGCCACTGGTGGTCGGGCCGACCGAAGATCAGGGCGGCTGTCTCCACAAGCACGCTGCCGAGCAGCGCGAGCCCCACCAGGCGCAGAATGAACCCGAGCTCCGGGTTCTGGTACAGCACGGCGGTGGGAATGATGAGGAGCAGGAACGGCGCGAGGACGACGAGGCTGACCGGGTAGCACCGGAAGATCCGCGGCAGGAGCCGCCCCGGCCGACGGCTGCCGGACACCGCGCGGTGCCGGGCGCCTCGATGTGCCGCGGCCTCGACGAGGGAGCCTGCCAGAGGTGTACGGCTGACCAGAGGTCCCACACGGGCCGTCATCGTGCAGGGACCTCCGCCTCGCTGTCGTCTACCTAGTGAGCAACGACATGCCCGACGCCGGGACACGCCTCGATGGCACCTACGGCGCCCATCCGTCACCGCGAAAGGCCGTGCCGACACGGCCAGCCAGCGCGCTCCCATCGACCGATTGACATTGATCAGTTCGCACCGGAAGGCTCGCGCCTACAGGTCCTTCACCCAAGGAGGCGCGATGAGACCGAGACGACTGGCTATCGCCGGCGTGGTCACCCTGCTCGGCGCACTGGCGTTGGCCCCACCGGCGAGCGCGCGGCCACCGTCCGACCCGGGCGCCCGCGACGGCCTGGAGGTGTACGTCGGCACTGTCGACGCGAAGCAACGCGACCAGCTACGCGCGGCGGGGGTGGACCTCGGCCACGACGCGAAGACGGACTCGGCCGGTCGCACCACTGTCGAGACGGTCCTCAGCCGACGGCAGGCGAAGCGGCTGACCGACAAGGGTGTCCCGCTGTCGGTGAAGAAGGTCCGCGGCAGGGAGGCCTCGCAGGCGCTGCGGGAGCAGGCCGCCGCCGGCTGGACGTCGTTTCGCCCCTACGGGGAGCCCGGCGGCATCCGGGACGAGCTGAACGCGACAGCCGCCCGTCACCCGAAGCTCACGAAGGTGGAGACGATCGGCCGCACCCATCAGGGTCAGCCGATCCTCGCAATGAAGGTCACAAAGAACGCGCGGACCGTCCCGGACGGCAAGCGACCGGCGGTGCTCTACGCCGGCGCCCAGCACGCCCGGGAGTGGATCACGCCGGAAATGACCCGCCGGCTGATGCACCACGTGCTGGATCGCTACGGCACCGACCGGGAGATCACCCGTCTGCTGGACACCACCGAGTTGTGGTTCCTGCCGGTGGCCAACCCGGACGGCTACGACTTCACGTTCACCCCCGGCAACCGGCTGTGGCGCAAGAACCTGCGTGACAACAACGGCGACGGGCAGATCACCTCCGGTGACGGTGTCGACCTGAACCGCAACTTCGCCTACAAGTGGGGGTACGACAACGAGGGCTCGTCGCCGGAGCCGAGCAGCGAGACGTACCGCGGCCCCAAGCCGAACTCGGAGCCGGAGACCGTAGCCCTGGACAGGCTCTTCCGTCGGGTCGGCTTCGAGTTCTTCGTCAACTACCACTCGGCGGCCCAACTGCTGCTCTACGGCGTCGGTTGGCAGGTGAGCACCCCCACCCCGGACGACGTGATCTACGAGGCGATGGCCGGCGACGACGCGAACCCGGCCGTACCGGGCTACGACCCGGACATCTCCGCCGAGCTGTACACCACGAACGGTGACACCGACAGCCACGCCACAGTCAAGTACGGCACGTTGGGCTTCACCCCGGAGATGTCGACATGTGAGGCAGCCGCGGCCGTCGACCCGGACGACCAGTGGCGCCCGGAGGACTGCGTCAGCGGCTTCATCTTCCCCGACGACGAGAAGCTGATCGCCGGTGAGGTGAGCAAGAACCTGCCGTTCGCGCTGTCGGTGGCGCGCTCCGCGGCGGACCCGGACGACCCGGTGTCGGTAGTGGGCCGCACCACCCCGGACTTCGTGGTGGACGCGTTCAACACCTCGTACGGGCGCACTCAGCAGGTCGCCGCGATCACCCGCCGGGCGCTGAAGAACGTACGGATGCACTACGTCGTCAACGGCGGCCGGCCGAAGACCACGGCGGTCCGCGAGTGGCGTGGTGGTGAGCGGTACGGCGACACCCACGACGCCTACTACGCCGAGCTGCGCGGCACTGTCACCGGGGCGAAGCCGGGCGACCGGGTGGAGGTCTGGTTCACCGGGGTCAAGCAGCGGGCCGGAGTGGTGTCCAGCGAACACTTCACCTACCGGGTGCACGGCGACATCGGCGGCGACGTGCTGGTCCTCGCAATGGAGGACGTCACGGGGCTCAGCCCGACGCAGACGGGCACCACGGCGAAGTACGCCGACGAGATCGCGGCGTCCCTGACCGCCGCCGGGCGCAGCAGTGACGTGTACGACTTCGACGCGCAGGGGCGGACGGCGCCGCATCCGCTCGGCGTGCTGTCGCACTACAAGACGGTGGTCTGGGAGACCGGCGACGACGTGATCCCGCGCTCCGCCGGTCAGGTGCCCGGCACGGCGGCCAAGGCCGCGCTGGACACTGAGCTGGCCGTCCGGGACTACCTCAACGAGGGCGGCAAGCTGCTGGTCAGCGGGCAGTACGCGCTGTACGCGCAGGGCGCCAACGGGTCGTACGTGTACCGCCCGGACGCGCCGCCGGAGTGCACCGACGCCGAGGACCCCACGTGCCTGCCACTGTTGAACGACTTCCAGCAGTATTGGCTGGGCGCGCACACCTACGTCAGCGACGGCGGCACGTCGCCGGAGGGTGACCCGTACCCGGTCGCCGGCAACAGTGCGGCGTTCACCGGGTTCACCGGGCAGCTCAACGCTCCCGGGTCGGCGCAGAACCAGGCGCACACCGCCTCGTTCCTGACCACGTCGAGTTTCCTGCCGCCGGACCAGTTCCCCCAGTTCGCCAGCTCCGCGCCGGTGGGCTGGACCAGGCCGGGCGGCGCGCCGTTCGACCCGCGTACCGGTGAGTGGTACCTGCACAGCGGCCAGTCCGACGAGTCGTACAAGCGGCTCTCCCGCACTGTCGACCTGACCGGGGCGACGAGCGGCGAGCTGCGCTTCTTCACGTCGTACGAGATCGAGCAGAACTGGGACTTCCTCATCGTCGAGGCGCATGAGGTGGGCAGTGACGGCTGGACGACCCTGCCGGACGCCAACGGCAAGACCAGCACGGCCACCGGGGAGAGCTGCGCCTCGGGTTGGGTGGAGCAGCTGCACCCGTTCCTCGCCCACTACCAGGGCGCGGACTGCTCCTCGACAGGCAGCACGGGCAGCTGGAACGCGGCGACCGGTTCCTCGGGCGGCTGGAAGGAGTTCGTCGTCGACCTGTCCGCGTACGCCGGCAAGCAGGTCGAGGTGTCGATCTCGTACGTCTCGGACTGGGCCACCCAGGGCCTCGGCGTCTTCGTGGACGACGCTCGGGTGATCGTCGACGGTTCCACGGTCGCGGAGACGTCGTTCGAGTCCGCTGACCTGGGAGGCTGGACGGTGGCCGGTGCACCGGCAGGCTCCGCGGGCAACCCCAACGACTGGTCGCGCAGCCAGCAGGCGTTCGAGGAGGGCTCGGTGGTGGTCACCGCCGACACCGTCTACCTGGGCTTCGGGCTGGAAGGACTGTCGCCCGCGGCCCGCGACGACCTGGTCGCCCGCTCGCTGACCCACCTGACCGGCCGACCCCGCCGCTGACGGCGTCGAGGTGCGCCGACGGTCCCCGGACCGTCGGCGCACCTTCGACGGTACGCCGGGCGCGTCCCCCGCCGATGTGGTGAGCTGGACGAATGTCAGGGCTGGGACTGGTGCTGCACCCCACCCGGGATGTCACCGAGGTGGTCGAGATCATCGAACGGTGGGCGACGCGCCACAACAAGTCGCTGATGGTGCGCGCGCAGGACAGGCACCGCGTGCCGACCAGCGTCGAGCCGGTGCCGGAGTGCGAGGTGGCCACCCGCGCCGACGCGTTGATCAGCATCGGCGGCGACGGCACCATGCTCGGGGCGTTGCGCTCGGCCGTCCTCGACCCGAAGCCGGTGCTCGGCGTACACCTGGGTCGGCTCGGTTTTCTCGTCGAGGTGGAGCCGCCGGCGCTGCCCGAGGCGTTGAGCCGGCTGCTGTCCAAGGACTTCACCATCGAGTCGCACGCCTGCCTGGCCTGCGACGTGTGCGGCGACGACGTGGTGGCGTTCAACGACATCGCGCTGGTCCGCCAGCCCGGGTCGGGTTTCGTCACCGCCACCCTCGCCGTCGATGGCCAGCAGTACGGCTACTACCGCGCCGACGCCGTTGTGGTGAGCACGCCGACCGGTTCGACGGCGTACAGCTATGCCGCCGGCGGTCCGCTGATCTCTCCGGCGACGGACGCGGTGGTGATCACGCCGTCGGCGCCGATGGCCGGCATCTCCCGGTCGGTGGTGCTGTCGCCGGACGAGAAGGTCCGCCTCGAACTGGAGCCCCACTCGTCGGCGGTCGTGGTGGAGATGGACGGTCTGGTGTTCCGCGACGCGGCGACCGAGGGGGCCGTCGACATCAGCTACCGCCGCAACGCCGGTCTGGTGGTGCGCTTCGACCGGCAGCGCTACCAGGAACGCAACCAGCTGAAGATGACCCTGCTCGACCTGCCGTTCCTGCCCGAGCAGCTCCGCGAGCTGCTGCCCGACGGAGCCCAGCGAAGCCACGACCGGGAGATGCCCCCACGCCGCTGAACCTCACCCACCACCACACCCCGCCGCGTCCCCCACCTCTGGTTTCGGCCGTCGATCATGGGGTTAGCGGGCGCGACACACCGAGCGCCACCCGCCAACTTCATGATCAACGAAGTCTATAGGGGGCAAGAGCAGGGTCAGGTGTTGGTCAGGGCTTGGTCTACCAGGGACTTGGCTTCCTCTTGAATGCGCTTGAGGTGGTCGGGGCCCTGGAAGGACTCGGCGTAGATCTTGTAGACGTCCTCGGTGCCGGAGGGTCGGGCGGCGAACCAGCCGGACTCGGTGCTGACCTTGAGACCGCCGATCGGGGCGCCGTTGCCGGGCGCGGTGGTCAACGTCGCGGTGATCGGCTCACCGGCCAACTCGGTGGCGGTGACCTGGTCCGGGGAGAGCTTGGCGAGCACTGCCTTCTGCTCGCGGGTGGCAGGGGCGTCGATGCGGGCGTACGCGGGTGCGCCGAACCGGTCGGCCAACTCCGCCCAGTGCTCGCTCGGGCTGCGCCCGCTGACGGCCAGGATCTCGGCGGCGAGCAGGCAGAGCAGCAGGCCGTCCTTGTCGGTGGTCCAGGTGGAGCCGTCCCGGCGCAGGAACGACGCGCCGGCGCTCTCCTCGCCGCCGAAGCCGACAGCGCCGTCGAGCAGCCCCGGCACGAACCACTTGAAGCCGACCGGCACCTCCAGCAGCGGCCGGCCCAGGTCGGCGGCGACCCGGTCGATCATCGACGAGGAGACCAGCGTCTTGCCCACGGCGGCGGCCGGACCCCAGTCGGCGCGGGTACGGAACAGGTGGTCGATCGCCACCGCGAGGAAGTGGTTGGGGTTCATCAGGCCGGCGTCGGGGGTGACGATGCCGTGCCGGTCGGCGTCGGCGTCGTTGCCGGTGGAGATCTGGTAGTCGGCGCGTGCGGCGATCAGCGACGCCATCGCGTTCGGCGAGGAGCAGTCCATCCGGATCTTGCCGTCGCCGTCGAGGGTCATGAACCGCCAGGTCGGGTCGACCGTCGGGTTGATCACGGTCAGGTCCAGCCGGTGCCGCTCGGCGATCTCACCCCAGTACGCGACGCTCGCCCCGCCCAGGGGGTCGGCGCCGATTCGCACACCGGCGTCGCGGATCGCGTCCACGTCGATCACGGCCGGCAGGTCGTCGACGTAGTTGGCGAGGAAGTCGTACTCCCCTGTGGTGTCGGCGGCCCGGGCCCGCGCGTAGGTGATCCGGCGGACCTCCTTGAGCCCGGCGGAGAGGATCGCGTTGGCGCGGTCCTGGATCCACCGGGTGACGTCGGTGTCGGCGGGCCCGCCGTTTGTGGGGTTGTACTTGAAGCCGCCGTCGTCTGGCGGGTTGTGCGACGGCGTGATCACGATGCCGTCGGCGAGGCCGCTGGTGCGGCCCCGGTTGTGGGTGAGGATCGCGTGCGACAGCGCCGGCGTCGGGGTGTAACCGTCGCGGCTGTCCACCAGCACGGTCACACCGTTGGCGGCGAGCACCTCCAGCGCGTCCACAGCGGCCGGCGCGGAGAGCGCGTGGGTGTCCCGGGCGAGGAACAGCGGCCCGTCGAGGCCCTGCTCCCGGCGGTAGTCGCAGAGCGCCTGGGTGACCGCGAGGATGTGGTCGGAGTTGAACGCGTTGCGCAGGCTGGAACCCCGGTGGCCGGAGGTGCCGAAGGAGACCTGCTGCGCCGGGTCCGCCGGGTCGGGGTGCTCGGCGTAGTAGGCGGTCACCAGGCGCGGCACGTCGACCAGGTCGGCGGGCTGGGCGGGCTGGCCGGCACGGGGATGGGTCACTGCGGGATCCTCCTGGAGCAGGTACGGGTACGGGTGGTCACGGCTCGATCTTCTGGCCCTTGCCGATCACCACGACGCCGTTGTCGGAGACGGTGTAGCGCTGCCGGTCCTTCTCCAGGTCGACGCCGATCTCGGCGCCCTCCGGGACGAACACGTTCTTGTCCAGGATGGCCCGCCGGACCACCGCGTGGCGGCCGATCTCCACACCCTCCATCAACACCGAACCCTCGACGTGCGCCCAGGAGTGCACCCGCACCTTCGGCGACACGATCGAGTTCTCCACCAGCGAGCCGGAGATCACCACGCCCGGGGAGACCATCGAGCCGACCGCCCGACCGACCCGCTCACCCCACTGGTGGACGAACTTGGCCGGCGGCCACGGCAGCTGCTCGGTGTAGATCGGCCAGTCGAAGTTGTACATGTTGAACACCGGGTGCACGTTGATCAGATCCATGTGCGCGTCGTAGAACGAGTCGAGCGTCCCGACGTCACGCCAGTAGCCGCGGTCCCGGTCGGTGCTGCCCGGCACCTCGTTGTCACGGAAGTCGTAGACGTTCGCCTCGCCCCGCTCGACGAGCATCGGGATGATGCTGCCGCCCATGTCGTGCTTGCTGGTCTTGTCCTCCGCGTCGCGTTCGACCGCCTCGCACAGCGCCCGGGTGGTGAAGACGTAGTTGCCCATCGAGGCGTAGATCTCGTTCGGCGCGTCCGGCAGGCCGACCGCGTCGGTGGGCTTCTCGCGGAACGCCCGGATGCGCCGGCCGTCCTCGCCGACCTCGATGACGCCGAACTGGTCGGCCATCGACAGCGGCTGACGGATGCCGGCGACGGTGACCGCGGCGCCGGAGGCGATGTGGTCCTCCACCATCTGCCGCGGGTCCATCCGGTAGATGTGGTCGGCGCCGAAGACGATCACATAGTCGGGCTGCTCGTCGTGGATGAGGTTGAAGCTCTGGTAGATGGCGTCGGCCGAGCCGGCGAACCACCAGGGGCCGCGACGCTGCTGCGCCGGCACCGGGGTGACGTAGTTGCCGAGCAACGTCGACATCCGCCACGTCTTGGTGATGTGCCGGTCGAGGGAGTGGGACTTGTACTGGGTCAGCACGACGATCTTGAGATAGCCGGCGTTGGCCAGGTTGGAGAGGACGAAGTCGACCATGCGGTACATCCCGCCGAACGGGACGGCCGGCTTGGCCCGGTCGGCGGTGAGTGGCATCAGGCGCTTGCCCTCACCACCCGCCAGGACGATCGCGAGCACCTTGGCAGCCATGCCCCGACGCTATCCATCCGCGTCGGACTTCACCACTCGTACGGGGAGTCTTCTGCACTAGGGTGCGAGGTCATGACGGAACCCACCCCGCTGCGCGTCGACCTGCTGACCCGTGAGTATCCGCCGGAGGTCTACGGCGGCGCCGGTGTGCACGTCGAGTACCTGGCCCGGGAGCTGCGCCACCTCGCCGACGTGCGGGTGCACTGCTTCGGCCTGCCGCGCACCGAGCCGGGCGTCACCGCGTACTCCGATCCGCCTGGTTTGACCGGCGCGAACGCCGCGTTGCGCACGCTCGGTGTGGACCTGGAGATGGCCGCCGGCGCGGCCGGCGCCGACGTGGTGCACAGCCACACCTGGTACGCGAACATGGCCGGGCACACCGCGAAGCTGCTGCACGGGGTGCCGCACGTGCTGACCGCGCACAGCCTGGAGCCGCTGCGGCCGTGGAAGGCCGAGCAGCTCGGCGGCGGATACGCGCTGTCGTCCTGGGCCGAGCGCACGGCCATGGAGGCCGCCGACGCGATCATCGCGGTGAGCGCCGGCATGCGACGCGACGTGCTGACCGCCTACCCGCAGGTCGACCCGGACCGGGTACGGGTGGTCTACAACGGCATCGACACCCTCCAGTACGCCCCGGACGCCGGCATCGACGTGCTGGAACGGCTCGGCGTCGATCCGGCCCGACCGAGCGTGGTGTACGTGGGAAGGATCACGCGGCAGAAGGGGCTGCCCTACCTGCTGCGCGCCGCCCGGGAGTTGCCCGCGGACACTCAGCTCGTGCTGCTCGCCGGCGCACCGGACACCGCGGAGATCGCCGCCGAGGTGCAGGATCTGGTCACCGAACTGCGGGCCAACCGGTCCGGCGTGGTCTGGGTGGCCGAGATGCTGCCCAAGCCGGAGGTGATCCAGGTGCTCACCCACGCGACGGTCTTCGTCTGCCCCTCGGTGTACGAGCCGATGGGCATCGTCAACCTGGAGGCGATGGCCTGCGAGACGGCTGTGGTGGCGACCGCCACCGGCGGCATCCCGGAGGTGGTGGCCGACGGTGAGACGGGTCTGCTCGTGCCGATCGAGCAGGCCACCGACGGGTCAGGTACCCCGTTGGACCCGGACCGTTTCGTGGCCGACCTGGCGGCGGCGATCAACACGTTGCTCACCGACCCGGCGCGCACCCAGCGGTTCGGCCTGGCCGGCCGTCAGCGCGCTGTGGAGCACTTCTCCTGGGACGCCATCGCCCGGCAGACCCTCGACGTGTACCGCTCGGTCGGCGCGGCGGGCTGACCCGCCCCGGTCATCAGGCTGAGGAACGGCCGTCGTACGTCGCTCGGTTGCGGAGCACCTCGTCCATGTGCGTCTGGGCCCAGCCCTTGAGGCCCCGCATCATGTGGTGCAGCGAGAGGCCGAGGTCGGTCAGCTCGTAGGTGACAGTGACGGGCACGGTCGGCGTCGCCGTGCGCGTGATCAGTCCGTCGCGTTCCAGGGAGCGCAGCGTCTGGGTGAGCATCTTCTGGCTGATGCCGGCCAGGAGGCGCGACAGCTCGGAGTAGCGCAGCGGGCGGGGTTCACCGGTGCAGTCGGCGCCGAACCGGTGGGAGCCGTCGCTGCCCAGCGCGGCCAGGATCAACGTGACCCACTTGTCGGAGATCCGGTCGAGCAGTTTGCGGCTGGGACACTCGGCCAGGAAGACGTCGTACGCCTCCTTGGTCTGTGCTCTCTGCTGGGCCGCCGTCGTCGTCGCCATCCGCGCCGCTCCCCCACCTGTCGGTGTGTTACGCACTTCAAAGTGCCTACTTCCTGTCAGGAAGTTACCCGACCAGAGTGAAGCAGGCACCTGCGCGGCACCGATCGCGCCGCACTCCACCTGGAATCCGAGGTCTGCACATGCGCTCCACGTCCCATCCCGACGACGCCCGTTCCCTTCCCGGCGGCGGCGCTTCCCTTCCCGGCGGCAGCTGGATGCTTGGCGACCTGACCGTCACCCGCTTCGGCTACGGCGCCATGCAGCTTGCCGGCCCCTGGGTCATGGGGCCGCCCGCCGACCACGACGGCGCGCTCGCCGTCCTGCGCGAGGTCGTCGAACTCGGCATCACCCACATCGACACCAGCGACGCCTACGGGCCATACATCACCAACAGGCTGATCCGGGAGGCTCTGCACCCGTACCCCGAATCGCTGCACATCGTCACAAAGGTCGGCGCCACCCGCGACCAGCAGGGCGGTTGGCCCCCCGCCCGCAAGCCCGACGACCTGCGCCGGGCGGTCCACGAGAACCTGGAGAACCTCGGTGTCGAGGTGCTCGACCTGGTCAACCTGCGGCTGGGCAACGCCGAGGGCCCGCAACCCGGCTCCCTGGCCGAACCGTTCGAGACGCTCGTCGACCTCCAGCGGCAGGGCCTGATCCGGCACCTCGGTGTGAGCACCGCGACGGCGCAGCAGGTCGCCGAGGCGCAGGCGATCGCACCGATCGTGTGCGTGCAGAACATGTACAACCTGGCCTTCCGCCAGGACGACGAGCTGATCGACACGCTCGCCGAACAGGGCGTCGCCTACGTGCCCTACTTCCCGCTCGGCGGCTTCAGCCCGCTCCAGTCCGCGGCCCTGTCGGCCGTGGCCGCCAGGTTGGCCACCACGCCGATGTCGGTCGCCCTGGCCTGGCTGCTGCGGCGCTCGCCGAACATCCTGCTCATTGCGGGTACGTCGTCAGTGGCGCACCTGCGCGAAAACGTCGCCGGTGCGGGGCTGTCGCTCTCCGACGACGACCTCGCCGAACTGGACAAGATCGGCAGTTGACGACGCGTCCGCCGCGCGGGGCGCACGGCCGCCTTCGTGCGAGGTGCCCGGCGCCTCGTGCGGCGGTCTCGTTCACTGACCCGGGCGCGCTGCGGTGGTCAGGCCTGGCGCGCTTCCAGATCCTGCCGCGCCACAGGCTGAGGGTGGCCGGAGCCGATTATTGGCGGTTCTTGCCAAAAAAGCTTAAACTCGCCGCATGGCCACCCCTGCCCCTGACGCACCCCGCCGGCGCGGCCGACCCACCGTGCTCGATCCCGAGGCGGTCGGCGCGGCGGCCCTGCGCCTGTGGGCGGAACGCGGCTACGGCGCCACCGGCTGGGACGACATCTCCGCGGCCACCGGGATCAGCGCCCGTACTCTGATGCGGCACTTCCCGTCGAAGGCCGCCCTCGCCTGGGTGGGTGTTCCCGCGGCCACCCGACGGCTGGCCGACGCGTTGCGCGCGCTGCCCCTCGACGCCCCGCTGTCGGACGCCCTGCGCGCCGCCGTGGTCGCCTCCGTCTCCGACGAGGCTCCCGTGCTCAGCGCGGGCGGCTACTGGATGCGGATCGTCGCGGAGGAGCCCGAGCTGTCCACGGACGCCGTACGTGCCTACGCGCCCTGGACCGAAACCCTCGCCCGGGAGATCGCCCGGCGCCGGCCCGGCGCGCCCGAGTCGGTCTACCACGCCGCGGCCACCGCCTACCGGGAGGCGGCCCAGGCCGCGCTGTACGACTGGGCCCGCAACCGCCCCGGCGACTCCCCGGCCCACGCCGTCGACAGCGTGCTGCGCTGGCTCGACATCCGCATCACCACCCCCCAGGAGGACACCCCGTGACCGCCAGGCCCCCGGCCCCCGACCCGCTCGCCCCCGCCACCCTCGGCCCGGTGAGCATGCGGAACCGCATCATCAAGTCCGCCACGTTCGAGGGGGCGACGCCAGACGCCCTGGTCACCGACCGTCTGGTCGAGTACCACACCGCCGTGGGCCGGGGCGGCGTCGGCATGTCGACGGTCGCCTACCTCGCGGTCGCGCCCGAGGGGCGCACCGAGCGCGGCCAGATCTACTGGCGGCCGGAGGCGTTGCCGGGGCTGCGCCGGCTGACCGAGGCGGTGCACGCCACCGGCGCCAAGGTCAGCGCGCAGATCGGGCACGCCGGTCCGGTGGCCAACTCCCGCTCGAACGGACTGCCATCCCTCGCGCCGTCTCTACGGTTCAACCCCCTGGCGATGGGCTTCGACCGCGCCGCGACCCACGACGACCTCCGCCGCATCGTGGCCGCCCACGGCCAGGCCGCCGCGGCGGCGCGCGAGGTGGGCTTCGACGCCGTCGAGGTGCACCTGGGCCACACCTACCTCGCCGGGTCCTTCCTGTCGCCGAAGATCAACCGACGCAAGGACGAGTTCGGCGGCACCCTGGCCAATCGTTCGGACTTCTCGCGCCGGATCCTGGCCGCCGTCAAGGAGGCCGTGGGCGACGACGTGGCAGTCATCGCCAAGATGAACATGACCGACGGTGTACGCGGCGGCTTCGACCTCGACGAATCGATCCCGTTCGCGCAGATGCTGGAGGCCGACGGGCACCTGGACGCCCTCGAACTCACCGGCGGCTCCTCGCTGCTCAACCCGATGTTCCTGTTCCGGGGCGACATCCCGCTGGCCGCGATGGCCGCTCCCCAACCGCCGGTGCTGCGGCTCGGCATGCGGATGTTCGGCCGGTTGCTGTTCCACGACTATCCCTACCAGCCGCTCTACTTCCGCGATCTCGCGCTCCAGTTCCGCCGCGAGTTGTCCATGCCGCTGATCCTGCTCGGCGGCGTCACCGACCTCGACGGGATGCGGACCGCCATGGACGACGGCTTCGAGTACGTCGCGATGGCCCGCGCCCTGCTGCGCGAACCCGACCTGATCAACAAGATTCAGCGGGACGCCACCACCCGGTCGCAGTGCACGCACTGCAATCTCTGCGCCGCCAGCATCTTCACCGGCACCCACTGCCCCCTGGACGCCGAGGGCACCGCGGCGCTCGTCGCCGCCGGCACCCGGCCCGTCGCTGTCACTGTCGGACGGGAGGGACTCTGATGCCCGTACCCCGGCAGCCCCGGTCGACCACCGTCGACCTCGTCGTGATCGGCTCCGGCACCGGCCTGGCCGCCGCGCTCAGCGCCCACGAGGCCGGCCTGTCCGTCGTGGTCGTGGAGAAGTCGCGGTGGGTGGGCGGCTCGACGGCCCGCTCGGGCGGCGCGTTCTGGATTCCCGCCAACCCGGTGCTGGCCGCCGGGCGTTCCGGCGACACGATCGAGCGCGGCGCCGAGTACCTGGCGGCCGTGGTGGGAGGCACCGCGCCCGAGGAGCGCTGGCGCAGCTTCCTCGACCACGGCACCGCCACTGTCGAGATGCTCGCGCGGACCACCCCGATGCGGTTCTTCTGGGCGCGCGGCTACGCCGACTACCACCCGGAGTTGCCCGGCGGCGCAGCCGTCGGGCGGAGCTGCGAGTGCCGCCCGCTCGACCTGAAGATCCTGGGCGCCGACCGCGCACGCCTGCGCCCCGCCGTCCTCTCCGCACCCGTGCCCATGCCGGTCACCGGCGCGGACTACAAGTGGCTCAACCTCATGGCGAAGACACCCGGCCGCGCACTCCCCCGCATCGCGACCCGCATCGCGCAGGGCATCGGCGGCCTGGCGCTGGGCCGCGAGTACGCAGCCGGTGGACAGGCCATCGCCGCCGGCCTGTTCGCCGGTGTCCGCCGCGCCGGCATCCCGGTGTGGACCGAGACGTCGATGGAGCGTCTCGTGATCGAGGAGGATCAGGTCGTCGGCGTCGAGGTGCGCCACGGAGATGCGACATCCGTGGTACGCGCGGGACGAGGCGTCGTGATCGCCACCGGCGGCTTCGACCACGACCTGCCGCTGCGGCACGCCCACCACCACCCCGACCTGCGGGACTGGAGCCTCGGCGCGGACAGCAACACCGGCGACGGGATGCGCGCCGCGCAGGAGGCCGGCGCCACCACCGACCTGATGGAGCAGGCCTGGTGGTTCCCCGCCGTCGCGCCGGTCGGCGACGCCGCGCCACAGGTGCTCCTCGCCGAACGGTCCCTGCCCGGCTCGCTGATGGTCGACGACACCGGCCGCCGCTTCGTCAACGAGTCCCGCGACTACATGACCTTCGGCCAGACGGTGCTCGACCTCGCCCGCGAGCGCGGTTCGCTGCCGACCATGTGGCTGCTCTTCGACCAGCGGTATCGCAACAGCTACGTCTTCGCCGGCGCGCATTTCCCCCGGGCCCCGCTGCCCCGGTCCTGGTACGAGGCGGGCGTCGCGCACCGGGCCGGCAACCCGACGGACCTCGCGCGCGCCATCGGCGTGGACGCCGACACGCTGCGCGCCACCCTCGCCCGGTTCAACCAGCTCGCCGCCGCTGGCGTCGACGACGACTTCCGGCGGGGCGCCAGCGCGTACGACCGCTACTACGGCGACCCGACCGTGACGCCCAACCCGAACCTGCGGCCCCTGTCCGGCACCCTGTACGCCGTCCAGGTCGTGCTGTCCGACCTGGGCACTTGCGGCGGGGTACAGACCGACGGCTTCGGCCGGGCGCTGTCCGGCGCGGGAGATCCCGTCCCCGGCCTGTACGTCATCGGCAACGCCGCCGCCAACGCCTTCGGCCGCACCTACCCCGGGGCGGGGGCCACCATCGGCCAGGGGCTCGTCTACGGCTACATCGCGGGGCGGCACGCCGCAGGCAGGCTCCCCGCCGCGACTGCGCTGCCGATCAGCTAGCTATCGGCGCAATCGCCAGTCAAGGCGACCGCCGCGTGTCACCATCCGGCGAGACGGGGCGGCCGGGTCCGATCGGCCGCCCCCGAAGGGAAGAGGAACCGACATGGGTACGTACGCGGTGACCGGTGCCGCCTCGGGGATGGGCCGGGCAGCCGCCGAGCGGTTGCGTAGCGACGGGCACACCGTCGTGGGCGTGGACCTGCGGGACGTTGAGGTCATCGCC
The DNA here is from genome assembly GCF_049841715.1 of Micromonospora sp. DT41. NCBI lineage: Bacteria > Bacillati > Actinomycetota > Actinomycetes > Micromonosporales > Micromonosporaceae > Micromonospora > Micromonospora sp. DT41. The sequence goes on from NZ_JBNCKU010000004.1 coordinate 41,521, forward strand.
GACCTCTCCACCCCGACGGGGCGCGCGCAGGCGGCGGCCGAGGTATTGGAGCGCGCCGGGGGCCGGCTCGACGGGGCGGTCTGCGCCGCCGGGCTCGGCGGCATTCCCGGGCGGGACCGGATCGTGCAGCAGGTGAACTTCTTCGGCGTGGTGGAGCTGCTGGAGGCGTGGCGGCCCGCGCTGGCTTCCGTCGGCAACAGCAAGGTCGTGGTGTTCGGCTCGAACTCCGTCACGCTCACCCCGATGGTGCCGGAGCGCGCCGTGCGCGCCCTGCTCGCCCGCGACGCGGGCAAGGCGCTGCGCGTGGTGGGGCGGTTCGGCAAGCGCTCGGCGCCGTTCGCGTACGCCAGCTCCAAGCTGGCGGTCACGCGGTGGGCGCGGCGCAACGCGGTCTCGCCGCAGTGGGCGGGCGCTGGCATCCGGGTCAACGTCCTGGCTCCCGGCATCATCGCCACCCCGCTGCTTGACGAACAGATCGCCCGGGGCGAGAAGGAGGCGGTCGAAGGGCTGCCCGTACCGATCGGCGGGCGTGGCAAGCCGGCGGACGTCGGCGAATGGGTGGCGTTCCTGCTGTCGCCGGCCGCCGACTTCCTCTGCGGCTCGGTGATCTTCCTGGACGGCGGCTCGGACGCCTACTTCCGTACCGACGACTGGCCCGTTTCCACCGGCCCGGCCGGTGTGCTGCGCTACCTGCGGCGCGCCAAGGCGTGGCGCGCCCAGCACTGAGCAGCACGCACCCGTCGGGCGGGGAATTCACACGTGCGCCGGATGCCCACCAAGCTGCCGGTCTGACGGTAGAGAGCGATTCCCCGCACCGACGTGATCCGGTGGCCCGGTGACCTGCGCGCCGGCAGCGCACTTGCCGCGCCGGAAAGTGTCGTACACGTGTTCTAGTCTTTGTTGGTGATCGATGCGTTGGCGCAGGCAGAGGCCGCTGTGGCGGTCTGCCTCGACCGCGCCACCTGGGCCGTCGACGAGCGGGGCCTCGTCGCCGCCCTGGACGCCGCCCACCGCCTGGAGCAACGCCTCGCCGCGGTCAAGCTGACCCTCGTACGCGAGCTGGACGGTCGAGGCACGGCCACCACGCAGGGTGCGTCCTCGACGGCGGTGTGGCTGCGCGACCGCCTGCGCCTCGGTGTCGGCGCCGCGCGCCGTCTGGTCGAGCTCGCCGCCGCGCTCGACGCCGCGCCGACCGGTGTGCGGGACGCGCTGGCCGGCGGGGCGGTCACCGTGGAGCAGGTCCGGGTCATCGCCGACACTGTCGAGACAGTGCACAGCGCTGCCGGCGCGGAGGCCGCCGACAAGGCCGTCGGTGTCCTCGTCGACTGGGCCGCGCAGTTCGACGCCGCCCTGCTGCGTAGGCTCGGCACCCGGATCCTCGACCACGTCGCCCCGGAGATCGCCGACCAGGCCGCCGAGGCGGCGCTGCGGGCACAGGAGTCGCGGGAGGCCCGCGACAGGCATGTGACAGTGAGCGAGCAACCCGACGGGCGGCTGCGCCTGTCCGGCGTCCTCAACACCGAGGCCGCCGCCCTGTTGCGCGCCGCCATCGACCCGCTGACCACGCCCTCCGGGCCGGACGACACCCGCTCCGCCGGGCAGCGCCGCCACGACGCGCTCGCCGACGTGTGCCGGCTCGCCCTGCGCACCGGAGACCTGCCCGAGAACGGCGGCGACGTCGCCCAGATCGTCGTCACCACCAGCTACGACGAGCTGACACGGCTGCTGGGCGCCGGCGCTCTCGACATCGGCCAGCAGCTCACCCCCGAGGCCGTACGTCGGCTCGCCTGCGACGCCGCGATCCTGCCCGCCGTCCTCGGCGGCACCGGCCAACCACTCGACGTCGGTCGGCAACGCCGCCTCATCACCGGCCCGCTCCGTCGGGCACTCGTGTTGCGCGACGGCGGCTGCACCTTCCCCGGCTGCGACCGTCCGCCCCGCTGGTGCGACGGCCACCACATCCGGCACTGGGCCGACGGCGGCGACACCAGCCTGGCCAACGCGGTGCTGCTCTGCGGTCACCACCACCGCCACATCCATGCGGGCGACTGGGTTGTGCGTCTGGGCGGCGACGGCCACCCCGAGTTCATCCCACCTGCCTGGCTCGACCCCGACCAACTCCCCCGCCGCAACCACTACCACCGGCGCACATAGAGAAGGACCCGGGAGGCGATCAGTCGCCCGGCGTGATCAACGTCAGGGTCGGGAAGTACGTGCGGTATCGCGACCCGTCACGGGTCAGCAGGTTGTATCGGGCAGACGGCCGCATGCGCGCCGATGTAGAAGTCGGCCAACGGCGACCGCTTCGCGCCGTCCAGCCTCCGATATCGCGCGTACGCCTTGCCGGCGAGGAAGCCCGCGGGGTACGGAAGCTCTTCGCGAAGGAAGTCCGCGGCGGGCAGCGCCTCGTCCAAATCCTCGATGCGGTCGAAACGGACCGACACCTCGGCGTACACGATCGGGTTGATCACCAGGTTGCCGGCATCCCGGGCCTCGGCGAGAGCGTTGCCGGACCACTCCGCCCACTTGGGGTCGTCGGATGTCCAGCAGCACGTTGGTGTCGTCAAGCGTCGTCGTCGCATCCGGCGAGCGGGACGGCAGGGCACGGAACCGGTCACTCGCCACGCAACAACGCCATCAACTCCTCGGTGGACATGTGCTCGGTGTCCTTGGCGCTCCCCCTGCCCCGCATGTGACGGACGAGCCGCTGCCCCCGGGTATCCGCACCGTGAACGCGGACGATGCGCAGAGCACCGCCCTCGTCCACCACATCGACCTCGTCGCCCTCATGAAGGTTGTACTGAGCTCGCAGCGCCGGCAGGGATGATGACCTGACCCTTGCTGTTCAACCGCATACCCATCCCCCTATCACGTGTCACACACCATGCGCGACATGTCGGAGCATGCATCATGCTTCACGCCTTCTATCGGCCGCGTCAGGTTGCCAACGTCCGATGCTTGGCCGCGCGCGAGCCGATCTCGCACAGTAGGTTGGCGGGGTGACTGGACGGTTCCCGATCGAAGACGTCTCCCCCGTCGTCTCGTGCGGGCGGTACCCGGCGAAGGCGGTGGTCGACGAACCGGTTCCGGTGTCGGCACGCGCCTACCGGGAGGGGCACGACGCGCTGGGCTGCAACGTGGTGTGGGCCGGCCCGAACGGCGAAACCCGGCCGTTCACCCGGATGCGCCCCGGCGAGCCCGGCCAGGACCGCTGGCACGCCACCATCACGCCGGACGCCGTGGGCGAGTGGACGTTCTCCGTCGAGGCGTTCCAGGACCCGTATTTGACCTGGCAGAACGCGGTGACCAAGAAGATCGCCGCCGGGCAGGGACCGGCCGAGTTGGCCAACGACCTGGCCGAGGGCACGCGGGTGCTCGCCGCCGCCCGGGACCTCGTGCCGGCGAGCGACCGGCCCAGGCTCGCCGACGCGCTCACCGCGCTCGCCGACACCGACCTGCCGCTGCCGCAGCGGGTCGGCCCGGCGCTGAGCCTGGCCGACCTGCTCTGGGAGCACCCGGTGCGGGAGCTGGTGACGGCCGGTGAGGCGTACACCATCTGGGTTGACCGCAAGCGGGCGCTCTACTCGGCCTGGTACGAGTTCTTCCCCCGCTCCGAAGGGGCGGCGGGCGGCCGGTCGGGCACCTTCGCCACCGCGACCGACCGGCTGCCGGGTGTGGCCGCGATGGGCTTCGACGTGCTCTACCTGCCGCCGATCCACCCGATCGGCCGCATCAACCGCAAGGGCCGCAACAACGCGCTCACTGCCGGGCCCGACGACGTGGGCTCGCCGTGGGCCATCGGCGCCGCCGAGGGCGGCCACGACGCCATCCACCCCGACCTGGGTACGCCCGCGGACTTCCGCGCCTTCATCGAGGCGGCGGCGGCGCAGGGCCTGGAAGTCGCCATGGACCTGGCGTTGCAGTGCGCGCCGGACCACCCGTGGGTCACCGAGCACCCGGAGTGGTTCACCACCCGGGCCGACGGCAGCATCGCGTACGCGGAGAATCCGCCCAAGAAGTACCAGGACATCTACCCGGTCAACTTCGACAACGACCCCGAGGGCATCCGGGCCGAGGTGCTGCGGGTCGTGCTGCACTGGGTGGGCGAGGGCATCCGGATCTTCCGGGTGGACAACCCGCACACCAAGCCGTTCGACTTCTGGCACTGGCTGATCGCCGAGGTCAAGACCGTCGACCCGGACGTGCTCTTCCTGGCCGAGGCGTTCACCCGGCCCGCGATCATGCACGGGCTGGGCAAGATCGGCTTTACGCAGTCGTACACCTATTTCACCTGGCGCACGACGGCCGCGCAGATGCGGGAGTACTGCGAGGAACTGGTCGCGTCGGCCGACTACATGCGGCCGAACTTCTGGCCGAACACCCCGGACATCCTGCACGAGTCGTTGCAGCACGGCGGCCCGCCGATGTTCAAGATCCGGGCGGTGCTTGCCGCGCTGCTGTCCCCCTCCTGGGGTCTGTACGCGGGCTACGAGCTTTTCGAGCACGTGGCCCGACCGGGCGCCGAGGAGTACCTGGACAACGAGAAGTACGAGCTGCGGCCCCGCGACTGGGCCGCCGCAGAGGCGCAGGGCCGCTCGCTGGCACCGTTCCTGACCACCCTCAATCGGGTACGCCGGAACAACCCGGCCCTGCACCAGCTGCGCAACCTGCGGTTCCACGAGATCGACAACCCGGCGCTGCTCTGCTGGTCCAAGCACGACCCGGCGACCGGCAACACGGTGATCGTGGTCTGCTCGTTCGACTCGCGCGAGGTGCAGTGGGGCAACACGACACTGGACATGCCGGCGCTCGGCTTCGACTGGCACGAGCGGTTCACAGTGCACGACGAGTTGACCGGCACCAGCTACAACTGGGGTCAGCGCAACGCCGTGCGACTCGACCCGTACCTGCAACCGGCGCACGTGCTGACAGTGCGTCGCCCCACCCCGCCGACCACGCCGGAACCGGCGGGCGCCGAGCCGGCGGACCTCACCGTCGCCGAGGTGCCCGACGAGCTCTCCGGCGGCACCGCACCGACGACCCCGGCACCAGCCGCCCCGACCGACGCCGCCCCGAAGGACGCCCGATGGACCAGCTGATCACCGGCGCGACGCACGACCCGCACGCACTGCTCGGCGCGCACCCGACCGACTCCTCGACGACGGTCCGGACGATGCGCCGGGGTGCCGGCGACGTGGTGCTGCTCGTCGGCGACGAGCGCTACCCGATGAAGCGGGTGCACGACGTCGGCGTCTTCGAGGCGCAGGTCGACGGCACAGTGCTCGACTACCGGGTGGAGGTCGACGGGGCCGTCCACGACGACCCGTACCGCTACCCGCCGACCCTCGGCGAACTGGACCTGCACCTCATCGGCGAGGGACGGCACGAGCGGCTGTGGGACGCGCTCGGCGCGCGGGTCTTCGACGAGGGCGTGGCGTTCAGCGTGTGGGCACCCAACGCCCGGGGCGTGCGGGTGGTGGGCGACTTCACCGGCTGGGCGCCCGACGACGGGTGGCCGATGCGCTCGCTCGGGTCCAGCGGCGTGTGGGAGCTGTTCGTGCCCAATGCCCGCGTCGGCGCCCGCTACAAGTTCCGGGTCCTCGGCGCCGACGGGCAGTGGCGCGACAAGGCCGACCCCATGGCGGCGTACGCGGAGGTGCCGCCGGCCACCGCGTCGGTGGTGTACCACTCGACGTACCGGTGGAACGACGCGGACTGGCTGGCCCGACGCGCCGAGCGGCAGCCGCACCAGGAGCCGATGAGCGTCTACGAGGTGCACCTCGGCTCGTGGCGGCCCGGCCTGGGCTACCGCGAGTTGGCCGAGCAGCTCACCGCGTACGTCACCGAACTGGGCTTCACGCACGTGGAGTTCCTGCCCGTCATGGAGCACCCGTTCGGCGGTTCCTGGGGCTACCAGGTGACCGGCTACTACGCGCCCACGTCCCGCTTCGGCGACCCGGACGAGTTCCGTCACCTCGTCGACGAGCTGCACGCCGCAGGCATCGGCGTACTTTTGGACTGGGTTCCCGCCCACTTCCCCAAGGACGAGTGGGCGCTGGCCCGCTTCGACGGCACCCCGCTCTACGAGCACCCCGACCCGCGGCGCGGAGAGCACCCCGACTGGGGCACGTACGTCTTCGACTTCGGCCGCCGCGAGGTGCGCAACTTCCTGGTCGCCAACGCGCTCTACTGGTGCGACCAGTTCCACATCGACGGGCTGCGGGTGGACGCGGTCGCCTCGATGCTCTACCTGGACTACTCCCGCAACCACGGCGAGTGGGAGCCCAACAAGTACGGCGGTCGGGAAAATCTGGAGGCCATCGCGTTCCTGCAGGAGGTGAACGCGACGGTCTACAAGCACCACGCCGGCGTCGTCATGATCGCCGAGGAGTCCACGGCCTGGCCGGGAGTCACCCAGCCCACGGCCGAGGGCGGGCTGGGCTTCGGGTTCAAGTGGAACATGGGCTGGATGCACGACACCTTGCTCTACACCTCGAAGGACCCGATCTACCGCCAGCACCACCACCATCAGCTCACGTTCTCCCTGGCGTACGCCTGGAGCGAGAACTACGTGCTGCCGATCAGCCACGACGAGGTGGTGCACGGCAAGGGCTCGCTCGCCGGCAAGATGCCCGGCGACACCTGGCAGCGGCTGGCAAACGTGCGCGTGCTGCTGGCGTACATGTGGGCGCACCCCGGCAAGCAGTTGCTCTTCATGGGCTCCGAGCTGGCCGACGACAGGGAGTGGAGCGAGGAACGCGGCCTCGACTGGTATCTGCTGCACGACCCCGCCCGCGCGGGCGTGCAGCGGCTCGTCGGCGACCTGAACCGGGTCTACCGGGACACGCCGGCGCTCTGGGCACAGGACACCGAACCGGCCGGGTTCCGCTGGATCGCCGGTGACGACGTCGCCAACAACACCGTGTCGTTCATCCGGATCGCCCCGGACGGCTCGACGCTGGTGTGCGTGGCGAACTTCTCCGCCCAGCCGCTGCACGACTACCGGATCGGGTTGCCGGCCGGCGGGACGTGGATCGAGGTGCTCAACACCGACGCCCACCACTACGGCGGGTCGGGCGTGGGCAACCTGGGCGCGGTGCACGCCGAAGACGTGCCGTGGCACGGAATGGTGGCGTCGGCGGCCCTCCAGGTGCCCCCGCTGGGTGCCGTGTGGCTCCGCAGGAACTGACCCGACGTCAGACCAGGCCGGCGTCGCGGAGCAACTGCCACAGCCCCGCGCCGTCCGGCGCGGACAGCCACTTCTGCCCCACCGGCCCCGCCGACGAGGCGCCGGCCGGGGCCGGCAGGCTACCGGCAAGCACCGCCTGGGTCGGGGAGAGCCTGCGGATCGCCACCCCGGCGACGTTCTCCGGGTGGGCGGCGGCGAACTCGCGGTAGATCTCCTGGTCGTGCTGGCCGTCGTCGCCGACAAGCAGCCACTTCACGTCGGGGAACTCCTTGGCCAGCCGGGCCAGGGTGCTGCGCTTGTGTTCCATGCCGCTGCGGAACCAGCGGTCGGCGGTCGGACCCCAGTCGGTGAGCAGCAGCGGCCCGGCCGGGTAGAGGTGCCGGGAGAGGAACCGGGTCAGCGTCGGCGCGACGTTCCACGCGCCGGTGGACAGGTAGAACACCGGGGCGCCGGGGTGGGCGGTGACAAGCCGCTCGTAGAGGACCGCCATGCCGGGCACGGCGTTGCGGGCGTGCTCGTCGAGGACGAAGGTGTTCCACGCGGCGAGCAGCGGCCGGGGCAGCGCGGTCACCATCACCGTGTCGTCGATGTCGGACAGGATGCCGAACGTGACGTCCGGGTCGAGGATCCGCACCGGCGCGTCGACCGGCTCGGCGTCGGGCACGCTGAGCCGCACCGAACCCCAGCCGGGCGGCAGATCGGCCTCGACGAGCGTGTCGACGAAGCCGCTGCGGTCGGCCTGCGCCTCACACCGCACCCCGCCGGCCTCGATCTGCACCGTGACGTGCTTGGCGGGCAGGGTCGTGAAGCTGCGCCAGCCGCGGACCTTGTCCAGGCGACCCCGCTGACGGGTGTCCGGACGGCCCAGCAGCACCCGGCACATCACGCGTACCCAACCGGGGCGGCCGTAGCCGGCGTACGCGACGATGTTCATGCGCCAGCCGGTGCGCCGCAACCGGCGCTCCACGAGCTGGTGCACGGCGTCCTCGATCCGCGCGGCCCGGTGCAGGTTCGGCACGGCCAACTGGCCGGCGGGAGTGGGTGGCACCCGCCAACCCTGCCACACGTCGGCAGCAGCGGCCACGCGAGCGGGCCCGGCTGCGGCGATCCACCTCGGCGACCCCGGCGGACGTGAAACACTCCGTCGGAGCGACGACGGGGGCGTGGTCGTGTCACATCCAGAGCTGCACCGTGGGCGGTGGCGTCCGCGACTCGACCGGCCGGCGCTCGTCGCGCTGCTGTTCGGGCTGATCGGCGTCGGGTACCGGCTGGTCCTCACGCTGTACACAGTGCCGTCGTCGAACAGTGACGAGGCGACCTTCGGGCTGGCCGCCCTGCACATCGGGCAGGGTCGGGAGCGCCCGGTCTTCCTCTACGGCCAGCACTACATGGGCATGCTGGAGTCGTATCTCGCCGCGCCGCTGCTCGCGGTGACCGGGCCGAGCTGGCCGGTGCTGCGGCTGCCGATGCTCGCCCTGTACGCGGTGTTCCTCTACCTGATCTACCGGCTCACCCGACGCATCTGCTCACCGTGGTTCGCCGTCCTCGTCGTGGGCCTGCTGGCGCTCGGGGCGGAACGGGTGGTGCGCGACCAGCTCACAGTCGTCGGCGGGCGGCCGGAGGTGAAGCCGGCGGTGCTGCTGATGCTGCTGATCACCGTGGGGCTGGCCGCCGGGACGGTACGCCACCGCCGGCTGGCCGTCGCCCTGTTCGGCCTGTTCGTCGGGCTGTCCGCCTGGTCGGACTGGCTGATCCTGCCGTACCTGGCGGTGGCCGGGCTGGCGCTGGTCTGGGCGCTGCGGCGGGACCTGCTCGGCCGGTCCGGTCTGCTGCTGGTGGCGGGCTTCGCCGTCGGCGTGGCACCGATGCTCTGGGACAACCTGCGGGCCGGTCCGGGCGAGGACTCCCTGTCGGTGTTCCGGCAGGTCAGCACCAAGGCCGGCCCGATGCCGCAGTGGTCGGAACGGATCCGGGGTGGCCTGTTGGAGGGGGTGCCGCTGGCGCACGGGCTCTGCCCGGTGGACGGTTGCGGCCGCTGGCAGCAGTGGTTCGGGCTGCTCTACCCGGTGCTGCTGGTGGCCGCCGCCGTGCTCGCGGTGCTCGCGTACCGCCGGGCCACGAACACGCCACGCGGCGCGCGGGTCGGGCCGGTGGTGCACCTCGCGCTGGTCGCCGGCGCGGCGTTGACACTGCTGTCGTACGTACGCAGCCCTCTCGCGGCGACAAGCCCGTTGGACAACGCCCGCTACCTGTCGGTGCTGCAACTGTCGCTGCCGGCGGTGCTCTGGCCCCTCTGGCTGGCGGCGGTCGCCGCCTGGCGGGGCACTGTGGGCGCGCTCGGCCGGCTCACCGGCGCGCTGGCCACCGCCGCACTGGTCGCGCTGACGGTGACCACGCTCGTGGTCACAGTGCTCTTCGCGACCACCGGCGTCGCCGCGCCCAGGACCGAGGAGCGCCAGGCCCGGGAGTTGGCCGCCGCGTTGCGCGCCCACGGCCCCCACGAGGTGTACGGGGACTACTGGACCTGCAACCGGCTGGTGTTCAACACCGACGAGACGGTGGTGTGCGCTGTGCTCGACGGCGACCTGTCCCCCGGGCAGAACCGCTACCGGCCGTACTGGCGACAGGTCGGGCGGTCCGAGCGGCCGGGCTATGTGGTGGAGGCCGACTCGCCGATGGACCGGAGGCTGCGCGGGTTGCTCGCCGACCGGGCCGACACCGCGCTGGTGCGGGAGGTCGGTGGCTATCGCGTGTACCACCCTGACACCCCGGTACGGCCCTGGCGGTAACGACGGGTCGTACGCTGGCCGGGCCGGCGCGTGGGGCGCCGTACCGCCCGTCGAGGAGACCCCGATGCTCATCCTGCTGCCACCCTCGGAGGGGAAGGCCGACGCCGGCACCGGACGACGGTGGAACCCGGACAAGCTCTCGCTGCCCGAGCTGAACCCGGCCCGCGAGCGCGTTCTCGACGCGCTGGTGACGCTCAGCGACGGGCCGGACGAGGAGGCGGCCCGGGCCGCGCTCGGCCTCAGCGAGGGCCAGCGCGGCGAGCTGCGCCGCAACGCCCGACTGCGGGTGGCCGCCACCGCGCCGGCCGCGCAGATCTACACAGGTGTGCTCTACGAGGCGCTGGACCTGGCGTCGCTGCCGGCGGAGGCGCAGCGGGCGGCACGCCGGTCGATCCTCGTCAGCTCCGGGCTGTGGGGCGCGGTACGTCTCGCCGACCGGATCCCGCCGTACCGCTGCCCCATCGGAGCACGCCTGCCCGGCATCGGGGCGCTGTCGGCGTACTGGCGTGGGGAGCTGGCGCCGGTCCTGGCCGGCGCGGCAGGCAGAGGCCCGGTGCTGGACCTGCGCTCCGGCGCGTACGCGGCGACCTGGACGCCCCGCGGCGACCTGGCCGAGCGGACGGTCACCGTGCGGGTGTTGCACGAGCGCGACGTCGACGGTGTTCCGGTGCGCTCGGTGGTGAGCCACTTCAACAAGGCCACAAAGGGTCGGCTGGTCCGTGATCTGCTGCTTGCCGGGGCACGGCCACGAACCGCCGCAGGGCTTGTCGAGGTGCTGCGCGAGCTGAAGTACACAGTCGAGGAGGAAGCACCCACCGCGGGCCGAATGCGGCAGGTGGACCTCGTTGTCACCGTCCTGTAGGGGCGGCTGCCGCAAATTTTCCTCAAGGCTGGGCGGCAACGGTTCCGCAACGGCCCTGCAGACGCCACGGTAGGGGAACCCAGACTCCGACGAGGGAGCCCCGTTGGCCCGCGATCCCGCTCTGCTCGAACGGCCCCGCCCACCGGTGACAACACCACCTCCGCTGGACTGGCTGACCCTGGGCGACGCGTTCGAGGCCGCCTGCCTGCTGCGCTGCGCGGCACCGCCCACCACCACCCGGCCGGCTGCCGCGCTCCCCTCGCACTCACCGTATGTGGAATTCAACAGGGAGGACGCCGCCCAGCGGATGCGGCAACTGCTCGGCCGCCTCGACATCCCCGTCACCCAGGAGGTGGCCGTCGGCGGTCTGCGCCGCCGCTACGAACTGCACCGCCTCGAGGTGTCCCCGGCGCACCGGGGCTCGTACACCCGGCTCATGAACGCCGGCTGGTGGCAGGGCCGACGGGAGCTGCTGGGCGGTCCCCTGCCGGGCGCCTCGCCGGCCCGTCGGCTGTGGGTGTCCCGGCTCGCGGCGGCGGCGTGGCGGTCGGCGCTGCTGGCCGGCGGGCGCCACGTGCGGCGGCACATCCTCGGCGTACGGATCACCGACCGGGAGTTGGCCGCCGTGCTGGTCCGAGGCGCGGCCGTGTTGGACGTGCCGGCAGTGCTCCGCGCGGGTACCGGTTGCTGCCTGGTGAGCGTGGCCGACGGCCCGGACCGGGAGCGCATCCTGCGGAGTGCGTCGATGGAGGCGGCTCGCGGCACGGTGTCGGAGGTGACACTCCGCGCCGGCTGAACCGGGCAACGCCGCGTCGCCGTGCTGACCGGCCGCCGGGACGAGCTTGCGCACCGCCGCTCGACGGCGCACAGTGCACCGCGTGAGTCGTACCTCGTCGGGCCGGGTCGGTCACCGCCGCGCGGGAACGGCCGCGCTGTTGCTGATCGCGGCCTTCCTTCCCGCAGGCTGCCGGGAGGCCCGCGCCGAACCCGTGGCCATCCGCATCGCCACCGGCAGCCCCACCGCCGTCTACCACGCGTTCGGACAGTCCCTGGCGACCATCCTCAACCGGGAACTGCCCGGGGTACGGGCCACCGTGGTGGTCACCGCCGCCTCGGCGGAGAACGTCCGCCTGGTCGGCTCCGGTGCGGCCGAACTGGGCTTCACGCAGGCGGACGTGCTGCCCACCAACCCGGCGGACGTCCCGTTGGTGGACGCGGTCGCCCGGGTGTACGACGACCAGTTGCACCTGGTCACTACCGACGGCGGGCCGGTCCGCACGCTCCAGGACCTGCGCGGCCGGCGGGTCTCCGTGGGCGCACCCGGCTCCGGTACCGAGATCACCGCCATGCGACTGCTGGAGGTGGCCGCGCTCGGCGGCCCCGACGGAGTCCACAGGGAGCGTCTCGGGCTGGACGACTCGGTGGCCGCGCTGCGCTCCGGACGCATCGACGCGTTCTTCTTCTCCGGCGGTCTGCCGGTGCGGGGCATCGATGACCTGGCTGGGCAGAGAGCCACCCGGATCGTGGACCTCGGTGAGTGGACCGAGCTGCTGCGCGTCCGCTACGGGCAGGTCTACGTCTCCCGGGACATCCCCCGCTCCGTGTACGGCGTGATGTCCGTGACCACGGTGGCCAACCCGAACTATCTGATCGTCCGGGCCGACCTGCCGGAACGCCTGGTGCGGGAGGTGACCCGGCTGCTTATGGAACGCCGGACCGAGCTGGCCGCCGCGCATCCGGCGGCGGGGCGGATGAGCCCCCGCTCGGCGATCGCCACCGCCCCGCTGTCGCTGCACCCCGGTGCCGCCGCCTGGTACCGGGCGGCGAAACCCTGATTCGCTACCGCGCCGAGGTGGGCCGCAGGTCGACCGCCAGGTCCTCCTCGTCCACAGCGTCCGCAGGCGGTACGGGTGCGGGCGCTGGAAACCACAGGCCGGCAACGAGCCCCTGCGGCTTTCCCGACCGCATGGTGAGCCGACCGTCGGACGCGTCCACAAGCACGGCGACGATGGTCAGGCCGAGCCCGGCGCCGTCGACGTTCTGCGCGTCCGGCGCCCGCCAGAACCGCTCGGTGGCCTGACCGAGCTGACTCTCGGTCATCCCCGGGCCGGTGTCGCGCACCTCCAGGGCCACCCCCTCGTCCTGGTAGGCCACCGCCACCGTCACCACCCCGCCGGCCCCGCTGAACTTCACCGCGTTGTCGATCAGGGCGTCCAACGCCTGGTCGACGGCGGTCGGCACGGTCAGGGCGTACGCCGGAGCGTCCGTCACGGCGAGCCGCAGCGTGACCGACTCACGCCGGGCCAGCGGCGTCCACGCGGCCACCCGGGACGCGGCCACCGCGGCGGCGTCCACCGTGACCCGCTCGTTCTCCTCGCGTTCGGCCCGGGCCAGAGTGAGCAGGGCGTCGAGCACCAGCGCCAGCCGGTCGGTCTCCTCCAACGCCAACCGGTGCTCGGAGCGCCCGTCGGGGTCGGTGAGGCTGGGCCCGAGCTCCTCCACCCGCAGCCGCAGCGCGGTGAGAGGATTACGCAGCTGGTGGCTGGCGTGCGCGACGAACGCGCGCTGCCGGTCCATCACGTCGGACACCACGTCGGCCATGTGGTTGAAGCTCGTCGCGAGCCGGCGCAGCTCCGGAGGGCCGAGCCGGTGCTGCACCCGGGCACGCCGGTCACCCTCGGCGATCTCGTGGGTGACCGCGTCCAGCTCGGTGACCGGGCGCAGCACCCACCCGGCCAGCCCGAACGCCGTGAGGACACACGCCAACACCACGAGCAGGCCTGCCACGGCGAGCAGCAGCCACCAGGTGACGACGGCCCGTCGGATCTCGTCGGCCGGCGTCACGATCACCACCGCGCCGAGCACCTCGCCGCCGTCGTTGATCGGCACCGCCACCACCACCGGGCCGGTCGACCAGGGCCACACCAGATCGGGGTCGCTGACCTGCTGGCCGGACAGCGCGGTGTCCAGGACCGTTGAGGTATCGGCGGCCTGCCAGAGCGCCGAGCCGACCACGATGTCCCGGTCCCGGTCGACGACGGCCGCGCCGATCCCGTACAACTCGTCGTAGCTGCGCAGCTCCGCAGCGATCGGGCCGGGCACGCCGCCGCGCAGCGCCGGCCCGGCCAGCGAGGCGAACCGGGTGGCGTCGGCGAGCCGGTCGGCGCGGACCCGCTCGGTCTCCCGACTGGCCAGGGTGATGGCCAGCGGGCTCTCCAACGCGACGAGGACGAGCACCATCAACAGGAGGTAGCTGATCACCAGTCGACGGCGCACGGCAGCCCCTCACGCATCGCGCAACCGGTAGCCGACTCCGCGTACCGTCTCGACCAGGCGCGGGTCGCCCAGCTTGCCGCGCAACGACCCGACGTGCACCTCGACGGTGTGCCGGTCGGCCCAGGTGGTGCCCCAGGCGTCGAGCAGGATCCGGTCGCGGGGCACCGCCACCCCCGGCTGGCGGGCCAGCGACAGCAGCACGTCGAACTCCTTGCGGGTCAACGTGACAGCACGCCCCTCCACGGTCACCGCGCGGGCAGCCACGTCGATGCGTACCGTCCCCGCCTCGATGAGGTGCCGCTCGGGGGCGGCGTTCGCGGCCCGTCGCAGCACCGCCTCGATCCGCGCCTGCAACTCGACCATCGAGAACGGCTTGACCACGTAGTCGTCGGCGCCCAGGCGCAGGCCGAGCACCCGGTCGCGTTCCTCGCCCCGCGCTGTCACCGCGATGATGCCGAGCTGGTTGCTGCGCCGCCGCAACTCCCGGCACAGGTCGGTGCCATCTCCGTCGGGCAGGGTCAGGTCGAGCAGCACCAGGTCGCACGGGGCGGCGGAGAGCGCTGCGGCGACGGTGGCGGCGTGCTCGACCTCGTAGCCGCGGCGGGTGAGGGCGGAGGAGAGCGCTGCGGCCACCCGACGGTCGTCCTCCACCAGCAGGATCCGCACCCGTGCCCTCCATCCCTCGCAGCGCCGTCCTGCGAATGGTCGCAGAAGGGCATTGCGAGCGGGAGGGCCGCCTCCCGGCCGCCCGCGATCAGAGACCGAAGACGTCGTCGGCGACAGCGTCCCGGACGCCGTCGGCGAAGCCCCGGAACCCCGGATCGTCGTGGCGGGCCGGCACGCTCGTGACCTCGACTCCGCTGGCCTGGGTGACCGCGTCGACAAGAGGTGGGTAGTCGATCTCGGCGTCGTTGAAGGCGTCGTCGTCCGCCTCGGCCAGGTTGATCACATGCTGCACGTCGTCGGACGGGGTGTCCGGATCCTCGGCCCACTCACCGCCGGCCCGGTAGCACTCGTCGTACAGCGCACGCTGGGTGTCGGTCCAGTCGTCGTCGTAGCTCGCCATCGTCCATCCCTCCACGGCCGCTCCACCTGAGCATGCCGGGCCGCGACCGGCGTCGGCGGCGGTACGGCCGAAACGCGTACCGGCCGACGTAGGCTGCGGAGATGATCTACAAGCTGTTGCCGACAGTCGAGTGGGACGATGCCCGGACCTCCGGCAGCTTCACCGGTTCGGCCGTGGACCGGCAGGACGGCTTCATCCACCTGTCCGCCGCCGACCAGGTGGTGGAGACAGCCCGGCGGCACTTCACCGGCGCCACCGGGCTCACACTGCTCAGCGTCGACGAGCAGCCGCTGGGCGACGCGCTGCGCTGGGAGCCGTCGCGGGGCGGGCAACTGTTCCCACACGTGTACGGCCCGCTGCCGGTGACGGCGGTGGTGGCGGCGCAGGCGTTGCCGGCGGACACTCCGGTCGCCGACGCGGTGGCCGCGCTGCTCGGCTGACACGACAGCGCCCGGTCCGACGTGTGTCGGGCCGGGCGCGGGTCGCCGTAGGGTCAGCGGCAGAGGCGGGCGATCTCCTCCTGGAACCGGTCCATCGGGTTCGCCTCGGCGGGGCCGAGCAGGTAGGTCTTCAGCTCCCGGCGCGCCTCGGTCATCGGGTCGTCGCCGGCCCGGGTCACCGTCACGATCTTCTCCAGCTCACCGCAGTCCTTGGAGAGCAGGTACGCGGCCCGAGCCGTCGGGTACTGCCTGCGGAATTCGTCCTCCGGCAGGCCGGCCGGGTTTGCCACCACGTACGGCCGCTGGCTCTGCACGAAGTCGGACACCACGCTCGACACGTCGCTGATCAGCAGGTCGGTCTGATTGAAGCAGTCGAACAGCGCCGGCGTCCGACCGGTCACCACCAGGTGCGCGGTGCCGTCCAGAGAGGACGCATCCGGGTTGCCGCCGGCGGCGCGGATGGCCGCCACCACGCGCTCGTGCACGGCCCGGGCCGCCTTGGAGCGCGACCCGGTGAGCGGGTGCGGCTTGTAGATCAGACGCAGCCGGGGAGTCGTGGCCAGCAGCCCCTTGACGATCCGCTCACCCATCAACACCAGCGAGGTGTGGTACGGGTCGTCGTCGAGCCAGCCCTCCCAGGTCGGGGCGTAGAGCACTGTGAACGGCCGGTCCACCGACTCGGCGCCGAAGGTGTGCACCCCGGCGAGCTGCGGCCGGCCGATCTCGACGATGTCCGAGTCGAGCACTCCCACCCCGGCCCGGGCGTACCGCTCCCGGCCGGCCAGGCCCGCGACCCAGACCTCGTCGTACACCTTGCTGTAGGGGTTGACGCTCGCCTGCTTGTCGCTGTCGCCGTGCCCGACGAAGATGTGCTTCGTGCCCGGCTCGCGGAGCATGTGGATGTTCGCGCCGACGTTCGCGGCGTAGAGCGCCACACGGACGCTGCCGAGTTCGAGGTTCATGAAGTCCACCCCGGCCGGTACGCAGATCACCGGCAGCCGGGTGTCGGCGAGCTCGGCGAACGCCTCCTTGCTGCGCAGCAGGACCACCGCGCGCTGGTTCAGCGCCTCGGTCGGCGCGAGCCACATGTTGGCCTGGTAGACGTCCTTGGCGGGCCCGGCGAAGTAGAGCGCCACCTCGGGCTGGTTGGTGTCCAGCCAGCGCTGCACGGCGGCCATCAGCGTGCCCTGCCCGGCCCCCTGGCCTCGGCCGCGCAGCCAGGTCAGCGCCACGATCGCGCCCACCACACCGGTCGCCACGACCGCCACCCCGCCAGCGACGAAGAACGGCGTCGGGTCGTGCTGCACCGCGGCGGCCACGGCGGCCGGCACCAGCAGCAGGTTGAGCAGGGGCATCCGGTCCCCGGCGACCGCCGCCGCCCAGGCCGGCGGCTGGGGGGCGGCGCGCAGCGGGCCCAGCTCGATGTTGCGCACCATTGCCGAGAGCGGGTTACGACGTTCGATCATTGTGGAGAACGCCCCGGCGAACACCGACACGACCCACACCGCGGCCGGCAGCGCCAGCAGCAGGGTCAGCTCTCCGCCGCGCAACCGCACCTCGGCGGCGACCAGGAGCACGGCGGCGAGGTCCCGGGTCAGCTGCCGGTACGACCAGTGCAGGCCGACCTTCTCCAGGAGCAGCTGCGACGACGGTGACCAGCGGGCGACGGCGAACTCGCCGATGATGGCTGCCAGCCCGGCGACGGCGAACAGGCCGACCCAGCCGAATACGCCGCCGACGAGCATGAGCAGATAGGCCAGCACCAGCAACGCGCTGTGGGCGGCCACTCCAAGGCGACCTGTCAACGTGCCGAACAAAGAGTTCGCTCCCTACGATTTCCAGGACGGGCCGGAGCCCTCGGTGGGTCGACGGCACTCCCCATCGCGCACGGACGGCCATGCCCAGGGGTGCGGCAGGCCACGGCGGCTGTGGTCCGGATTCCCGTGCGACGGCCGGCAGCGCGTGACTGCGACCTTAACGCGAGGGGACAAGGAGGCGTCGCTCGGGTATCCACCACCATTTCGGTCAAAGCTCGTACCTCGGCCGGCCGGGCCCGCTGCGGGCCCGGCCGAACCGATCGACGATGCGCTCAGCCGGCCCGCCGGAAACAGGTTGTCGCGCCGGGCGCCCGCCGCTTCGCGAACTCCTGGTAACCGAGCTGCGGTGCCATCTCACGGGCGTACCCGTTGCCGTTGTAGACGCAGATGGTGCCCACGTCGAGCCGGTCGAGCGCCGGTGCCAGCTCGGTCGACGTCGGCTTCTCGGTGCCGTCGGCGAAATCGGAGAGCAGCAGCCGGTCCTTGGCGAACTGGGATTCGAGGTCGTACTCGACGAGGTAGAAGTCGCGGGGCAGGACGACCCGGACCTCGCTGGTGACGATCAGGGACGTCCGCATGATCGTCTTCGGGGCGAGCAGCAGTCCCGGCGGCCGTTCCAGTCCCTTGATCCAGAAGGCGATGGACTGGCGCTGCTGGGGCAGCTTCCAGGTGGGCCTGTCGTGCACCTCGACCCAGCTCGTCGCCGACCACATCGGGGTGGCGAAGATGGCGAACGAGGCGACCAGCGCTGCCGCGAGCCCGCCCGCCGCCGCGCGTCGCAGCAACGGCGTGGGCGCCGGCACCCGCGCCGTGCAGAGCAGCCCGATCAGCGTGGGCAGGGCGAGCAACCACGGCACGCGCCACAGCACCACCGAGATGCCGCTCAGCGCGCTCAGCGCCTCCAGCACACCGGGCACGAACATGACGCTCAACGCGAGCGTCGCACCGGCGGTGAGCAGCGCGGGCGTACGTCGACGCGCCAGCAGCGGGCCGCACCAGAGCGCCAGGCCGCTGATCACCCCGACCACGCCGACCATCAGCGTCCGCTTGTAGGTGTAGGCAGCGTCGAAGAAGGCGTCGTCCGCGCCGTCTGCGCTCAGCCCGCCGAGGACCAGGCGGGACACCACGAGCGAGCCGATCGGGTACGCGAGCGCCGCCACGCCCGCCACGACTGCGGCCTTCCACCGCCCGACAAGCAGCATGGCGAAGCCTGCGGCGCCGACAAGCATCGGCAGGATGATCGCGGCAGTGGTGGTGAGACCGATCGCGGTGATCGAGAGCGCCACGATGAGCACCAGGCTGCGCCGGGACCGGGTGTCGAACCACTCGGTCAGGTAGAGCCACATCAGCGGGATGACGGCCGAGACGAACATGCCCTTGCCCTCGTAGAGGCGGGGCAGGTGGAACGTGCCAAGCGCGGCGTCCCCGCCGACGACCAGGTAGAGGTACGCGATGGCCACTGTGAAGGCCAGCACCGGACGGCGCGGGGCCCACCGGTGGGTCAGCCGCCACAGCGCCAGCACCGCGAGTACCGCGAGGATCGGCAGCATCAGATACCAGGTGGCCGACGCGGCGTGGATGCCCAGCACGTTTCCCAGCGCGCCGTTGAACACCTCGATCGACGGGATGGGCGGCTGCGAACCCATCGCCGGCAGGACGTTCTCGGAGAACAGGAAGTCGTTGAGCGGGATGAGATCCCGCTCGGCGATCCAGACCGACTTCCCGACGTAGTAGACGTCGTCGGGCGTGTTCCGGGCCAGGAAGAACGAGGAGATCGCCACAAGCACCGACACGACCAGCGCGTACGCCGACTGCGCCGCGGTCGGCGCCGGCCCGATCGAGGTGGGCGTCGGGCCGGCCAGCCAGACCCGGCGCAGCAGCAGGATCCCCCCGATGGCCGCGAGCAGGCCGGACACCGCCGGAATCCACCAGGAGACACCGGCGCCAGTGCCGATCACACCGGCGGTGAGCGCGGCCACCGCGGCGGCGACGAGCACGCCGATCAGCAGACGGCGGTCGACGACGGGTCGCGTGTCGGTCGACGCGACAGCTTCGGGCTGTTCACTCTCCGCGCCGGTGGCGGCCGAGCGGCGGCGGGCACGTACCAGCGCCACCACAGCGAGCACCACGCAGGCGAGCAGCCAGATCCGGAAGGTCACCGACGGACGCAGGGCGAAGATGAAGGCCGCGTGATAGATCACGGTGAAGAGCGCGAACGCGACAACGGCGCCATCGGTGAGCAGCGCCGGGGCGGCGGCCACCAGCGCGCGTACCCGCGCTGCCGGGCTTCGGTCGGGGCCGACGGCCGGCCCGGGTGCCTGTGCGGACCGCGACGGTGGGTCCGAATCGGTGGGCGCGACGGCGATGCTGTCGACGTTGGCCACGGGCGTCCTTCTCGTCAGGGCGGGGATCAAGGGAGGTGTCGGCCTGGTGACGGCCGAGTGTCAAGGGGGCAGCCTAGCCGAGGTGAACGGGATGGTCGGTCCTTGCGCGGCGGGTGTCGCGCGGCCGCTCAGCCGGAGGCTGGCGCCACCCTCGGCTGCGGCAGGGAAACGCTCGCGCCGAGCGCGACGGCAACTGATTCGACAAGGTTGTCCAGGTAGCTGTCGGTGAGCGGCAGCCGGGCGATGGCGAGCCGCCAGTAGAGCGGGCCGACGATGAGGTCGACGGCGGCGTCCGGGTCGGTGTCGGCGGGCAGTTCGCCGCGCTGCACGGCCCTGGTGATCAGGCGACCGCCGATCTCCTGCTGCCGGGCGTGCAGCACCTGGCGCAGGGTCTGGTCGATGGCCGGGTTGCGGGCGGCCTCGGCCAGCAGGTCCGGGATGATCTGCGACGCGAGGGGGTGGCGCAGCGCGTGCGCCACCGCCTGGAACAGCAGCGCGAGGTCGCCGCGCAGGGTGCCGGTGTCCAGCACCGGCAGCTTGCCGTGCGCCGCGGCGGCGACGAGTTCCACCACCAGGTCGAGCTTGGAGTTCCACCGTCGGTAGATGGCGGTCTTGCTGACGCCGGCCCGGCGGGCCACCGCCTCGATGGAGAGCCGGCCGTAGCCGACAGCGGCGAGCTCCTGCATCAGCGCGCGGCGGATGGCGGTGGTGATCTCGTCACGCAGCACCGCCGCACCGGCCGGGGCACGCCTCTTTTCGGTCGTCACCAGAGACTCTTCTCGCAGGTCACGCCGGCCAGCGTAGCGCAACGACGGTACGGTTGCGTCCCGACGTGTTTCGGACTACTGTCCTGGCAGCGACGAGGCGGCGCCCCGCGCACACTTCCCACTAGGATTCCATCGTCGCGAGCCACCCCGTCTGCACGAAAGATCGGAGCGCCATTTCCATGGCCACCACCGCGCTGGTCGACCCCGACACGGGCCTGACCCAGGCGCAGCTGGCCGCTCGACACGGACTGCGGGTCGCCGGTGAGCGCCCCTCCCTGGTCGAGTACAGCCGCCGACTGTGGGCCTACCGGCATTTCATCGCCGCGTACGCCAACGCCAAGCTGGTCGCCTCGTACAGCAATGCCAAGCTGGGCCAGCTCTGGCAGGTGCTCACGCCGCTGACGAACGCCGCCGTCTACTACCTGATCTTCGGGGTGGTGCTGGCGCAGAACGACCGGATCCCGAACTTCATCGGTTACCTGACGACCGGGCTGTTCATCTTCAACTTCACCCAGAGCGCGGTGCTGGCGGGCACCCAGTCGATCAGCGGCAACCTCGGGCTGATCCGGGCACTGCACTTCCCCCGCGCCAGCCTGCCGCTGTCCACCACTGTGACCCAGTTCCAGCAACTGCTGGCCTCGATGGTGGTGCTCATCGGGATCGTGCTCGTCACCGGCGAGCCGATCACGTGGAAGTGGCTGATCCTCGTGCCCGCCCTGCTGCTACAGGCGGTGTTCAACGCCGGCGTGGTGCTGTTCGTCGCCCGGATGGGCTCCAAGGCGAGCGACCTCAAGCAGGTAATGCCGTTCCTCATGCGCACCTGGATGTACGGCTCCGGCGTGCTCTACAGCGTCAGCCTCTTCTCCCGGCTGCCCGGCTGGGCGGCGACACTCGTCCAGTACAACCCGCTGCTCGTCTACATCGAGCTGGCCCGCTACGCGCTGCTGGACGAGCCGCCGTTGCTCAACGAGTCGCTGACCCAGCTCTGGCTGGTCGGCGCCGGCTGGGCACTCGTGGCCGGTATCGGTGGCTTCATCTACTTCTGGCGCGGCGAACAGGAGTACGGCCGTGGTTGATTCCCTGCACGCCGCCAACGAGGCGACCGTCGCCCTGCCCGTGCTGACGCCGGAACGGATCCCCACGGTGGTGGTGGACGACGCGCACATCATCTACCGGGTGCACCAGGGCGCCGGTGGTGGCACCACACCGGTGGCCGCGCTGCGCCGGCTGGTGAAGCGCACGAACGCGCCGAACATCCGGGAGGTGCACGCGGTCAAGGGCGTCTCGTTCACCGCGTACCGGGGCGAGGCGATCGGGCTGATCGGCAGCAACGGCTCCGGCAAGTCCACGATCCTGCGGGCCATCGCCGGCCTGCTGCCGGTCAACAGGGGCGCCATCCACACCCAGGGGCAACCGTCGCTGCTGGGCGTGAACGCCGCCCTGCTCAACGACCTGTCGGGTGAGCGCAACGTCGTGCTGGGCTGCCTGGCCATGGGCATGCATCCCGACGAGGTCGCCAAGCAGGCCCAGGGGATCATCGACTTCTCCGGGATCAACGAGCGGGGTGACTTCGCCAGCCTGCCGATGCGCACGTACTCGTCCGGCATGGCGGCCCGGCTGCGGTTCTCCATCGCCGCCGCCAAGAAGCACGACGTGCTGCTCATCGACGAGGCCCTCGCCACCGGTGACAAGGGCTTCCGCAAGCGCAGCGAGCAGCGGGTACGGGAGCTGCGCGAGGGCGCCGGCACCGTGTTCCTGGTCAGCCACCAGCTCTCCTCGGTGCGCGACACCTGTGAACGGACCCTCTGGCTGGAATCGGGCGTCCTGCGGATGGACGGCCCGACCGACGAGGTCATCCGGGCGTACGAGGCGTACGCGAACAAGAAGTAGCGCCGAGGTCACGCATCGACCCGGCACCATGTGGCCGCGTCGCCCGCGTTGGGGCGGCGCGGTCCGCGCGTTAAGGTTCATTCCGTCGCCGCTCGGGCGGAACCTTCCGTTAACGCATTCGACGAGAGTGAGGATCCGGCAATGACGCAGGACCAGACCACTGGCCCGGACGCCGCAACGGAGACCCCCGTACCCTGGCGGCCGTCGCGGACAGTGGCCGTGGTGCTGGCCGGCGGCACCGGGACCCGGCTGGGCCTCGGCATTCCCAAGCAGCTGCTGAAGATCGCCGGCAAGCCGATCATCGAGCACACCCTTGCCGTCTTCGAGGCCGCACCGGAGATCGACGAGATCATCGTGCTGATGGCTGCCGGTCACGTCGAGGACGCCCAGCAGATCGTCGAGAAGGCCGGCCTGCGCAAGGTCACCAAGGTGATCGAGGGCGGCGACACCCGCAACGCCACCACCCGGATCGCGCTGGAGGCTGTCGGCCCGGCCGACTGCAACATCCTCTTCCACGACGCCGTCCGCCCGCTGCTCAGCGGCCGGATCGTCCGCGAGTGCGTCAACGCGCTGTGGACCTACGACGCCGTGGACGTGGCCATCCCGTCCGCGGACACGATCATCCAGGTGGACGACAACGACTGCATCACCGACATCCCGGTGCGCTCCCGGCTGCGCCGCGGCCAGACCCCGCAGGCGTTCCGCTCCCCCACCATCCGCGAGGCGTACCGGATCGCCGAGGATGACCCCAACTTCGCCGCAACCGACGACTGCGGCGTGGTGCTGCGCTACCTGCCGGGCACCCCGATCAAGGTGATCGACGGCTCGGACGAGAACATCAAGGTCACCCACCCGGTCGACGTACACCTGGCGGACAAGCTCTTCCAGCTCGCCGCGGCGCAGGCGCCCCGGCTGACCAACCACCGCAGCTACACCGAGGAGCTGACCGGGCGCACCATCGTGGTGTTCGGCGGCAGCTACGGCATCGGCCACGAGCTGACCGAGCTGGCCCGGGGCTACGGCGCCCAGGTCTTCCCGTTCAGCCGCTCCACCACCGGCACCCACGTGGAGCGCGCCGACGACGTCGAGGCCGCCCTCAAGA
The DNA here is from genome assembly GCF_049841715.1 of Micromonospora sp. DT41. Classification (NCBI taxonomy): domain Bacteria; kingdom Bacillati; phylum Actinomycetota; class Actinomycetes; order Micromonosporales; family Micromonosporaceae; genus Micromonospora; species Micromonospora sp. DT41. The sequence continues at coordinate 65,103 of NZ_JBNCKU010000004.1, forward strand.
CCGCCTTCGAGGCCACCGGACGGATCGACCACGTGGTGGTCACCGCCGGGATCCTGGAGCGGGGCGCGCTGGCCGAGATGGACGAGGAGACGATGGACCGGCTGTTGCAGGTCAACTTCGTCGGCCCGGTGACCATCGCCCGCCAGGCCCTGCCCTATCTCCAGCAGACCAAGGGTCAGCTGCTGCTCTACACGTCCAGCTCGTACACCCGGGGTCGGGCCCGTTACGCGCTCTACTCGGCCACCAAGGCCGCCCTGGTCAACCTGACCCAGGCGCTCGCCGACGAGTGGGCCGACGTCGGCGTCCGCGTCAACTGCATCAACCCGGAGCGGACCGCCACCCCGATGCGTACGCGGGCCTTCGGCGAGGAGCCGGAGCACACCCTGCTCGCCGCGGAGGCCGTCGCCCAGTCCTCGCTCGACGTGCTGGTCTCCGACCTCACCGGCCAGGTCATCGACGTACGCCGGGCGCCCGGCGACGGGCCCGCGCCGGCCGCCGTGCCGGCCCAGCCCGGCGCGGGGCGGGTCGAGGTGTCTGCCGGCACGACCGCCGCAAGCTGACGCGGGCAGCGGAAGCGCGACGGCGGCGAACGGAGCGACATGCGCGGTGACCTGGTCCGAAAGTTGGCCGCCCGGTGCCTGAGCGTCGGCCTGGCCGTGCTGGCGTTCGTCGTGGTAGCGCTGACCGGCGCCACCGGTTGGGGGCTGGCGCTGGCTGTCGCCGCGCTGGCGGCAGCCGCCGCCGAACAGCGGATCCGAGCCGGCGCCGACCTGGTGGCGGAGACCACTCTGATCGCCGCCGCCGTGCTTGTCGGCTACGCCCGGCGGCTGGACGACGGGTTCGACCTGGCGCTCGCCGCCACCGCGCTGGTCCTGCTGGGGCTGGTGCTGCTGGTGGGGCCGCTGCGGAGCGCCGGCAACCTGGAGATCCGGGCGGCAAACCTGCCGGTACGGACCTGGACCCCGCTGATCGCCGGTCAGCTCGGCACCGCACTGCTCGGGCTGCTCGCCGTCGTGGCCCTGGCCGCCGCGCTCGCCCTGCCCGCCGTCGTCGCGCTGGCCGCCAGCCTCCTGGTGGGCGCCGGCGCCGGGGCTGTCGCGCTGGACCTGGCCCGGCGGCGGTTCCGGCCGGCCAGCGGCGGCAACCCGGTGGCCCGCGCGTTGCGCCGGCACCAGCCGGAGTTCCTGCTGCACTTCTCCGCGCCGCCCGGCTCGGAATACCAGGTCACCATGTGGCTGCCGTACCTGGAGCGGATCGGCCGCCCGTTCCTGGTGATGGTGCGCGAGCCGGAGTTCCTCGCGCCGATCGCCGCGGCCACAAGCGCGCCGGTGGTCTACTGCCCCACCCTGCGGACCATGGACGAGGCGCTGGTGCCGAGCCTGCGCGCCGCCTTCTACGTCAACCACGGCGCGAAGAACAGCCACTGCATCCGGTTCACCCAGCTCACCCACGTGCAGCTGCACCACGGCGACAGCGACAAGGCGCCCAGCGCCAACCCGGTCTCGGGAATCTTCGACCGGATCTTCGTGGCCGGTCCGGCGGCGATCGACAGGTACGCCCGCGCCGGCGTGCAGATCCCGGCGGAGAAGTTCGTCGTGGTGGGCCGCCCGCAGGTCGAGTCGATCGACGTACGCCCGGAGCCGACCGTCGGGCTGGCCCAGCCCACCGTGCTCTACACGCCGACCTGGACCGGGCACCACGCCGACGCCGACTACTGCTCGCTGCCGGTGGCCGAGGCACTGCTGCGGCGGCTGCTGGCGCGCGGCGCGACGGTGATCCTGCGGGCCCACCCGTACACGACGCAGAACCCGGCGTCAGCCCGTCAGCTGGGCCGGCTCACCGAGCTGCTGGTCGCCGACCGGAGCCGCACCGGGCGGCCACACGTGGTCGGGGCGGCGGCCCGGGAGCTGAGCCTGACCGAGTGCGTCAACCGCTCCGACGCGCTGATCTCCGACGTGTCCGGGGTCATCTCGGACTACCTCTACTCCGGCAAGCCGTACGCCGTCACCGACATGGGCAACGAGGGCGAACGGTTCACCGAGAACTTCCCGCTGGCCGCGTCGGGCTACGTGCTGCGCCGGGACATGTCCAACGCCGACGAGGTGCTGACCGCCCTGCTCGACACCGACCCGCTGGCCGAGGCGCGCTGGGCGACCCGCCGGCGTTACCTGGGTGACTTCCCCGCCGAGTCGTACGCGGAGGCGTTCCTGACCGCCGCCCGCCGGGAGTTGACGTCGACGGACCACACGACCGAGCGGCCGGCGCAGCTCACCCCGCTGGCCTGACAAGGGCGTGCCGAGCGTCAGCGGTACGCGTCCAGCAGCGCCAGCACGGCAGCCGGGTCCTCCACGTGCGCGTTGTGCCCGAGCCCGGGCAGCGTGGCGACCGGCACCCCGTACTCCTTGAGCTGCGCGTCGGTGACCATCGTGTCGTGCTCGCCGCGCGCCAGCACAACAGGCACGTCGGTCGCGGCCAGGAGCGCGGCGAGATCGGGCTCCCCGACGGCGAACGCGCCGGTGTCCATCGCCAGGCGCCACCGGCCGTCGACCTGGCGCAGACCGGCGTCCACCATCGGGTGGTCCGGCGGGATCAGGCCGGTCAGCCCGGCGATCCGCAGGTAGCGACGGGCCGCCTCGGCCCGGCTGGCGAACCAGCTGACCGGGCGGGCCGCGACGTCGGCGGCGCGGGTCAGCTCGTCCGGCGTCCAGACGGCCTTGATGCCGAGCCCCACCACGGCGTCCACTGGCGTTCCGGCGGCGCAGGCGGCCAGCGCCAGGCCGACCACACCACCCAGCGAGTGCCCGAGCACCACGATGCGGTCGCCGGGCGCCAGGGCCTGGGCGATCCGCTTGGCGAAACCCTCGAAGGAGTACGTCGGAAGTGGCTCCGACCAGCCGTGGCCGGCGAGGTCGGGCGCCAGCCACCTGCCGGGCCAGTGCTGCTCCAGCAGCGGCGCCCAGGGCAGCCAGACGTCACCGGTCGCCCCCATGCCGTGCAGCAGAAGCAGGACCGGCCTACGGTCGGCGTGACCACCCGATTCATCCACCACGGCCGCAGTCTCCCACGGCGTACCGGCTCGCAGCGAGATCCGTCGCGGTCCTGACCCGGCGTCGACGAAGACGCCGCGGGCGCCGGCCCCTCGTGGGAGACGGCGCCCGCGGCGTCTGGTGGGGTCTCACGCCTGGTCAGGCGGAGTAGCCCCGGGTAGCGATCCAGTTGGCCAGGTTGATCGTGGTCATCCAGTACTCGCCGTAGGCCGCGTTCGCCGAGTCGGCGATCCGCACGGTACGGCCGTTGTCCTTGTAGCCCACCACTGCGACGTAGTGCCCGCCGCCGAAGGAGTGCCAGCCGCCGTTCGTGTCGACGGCGTCCCCGGCCACGTTGGCCACCACGCCACGGCCGTCGGTGATCGCGGCGACGACGTCAGCCTGGAGACGGTCCATCTGGGCCGGGCTTGGCGAGCCGGCGAACATCCGGGTCCGGTACGGGGAGCCCTTCACCTCGGCGTTGAGCACCCGGGTGGTGTCCAGGGCCGAGTTGGTGCCCATCTCGGTGGTGCCCAGCTCGGCGCCCAACTGGTCCTGGGTGCGGTTGATGCCGGCGGCGCTGAGAGCGTTGCGGACGGCCGCCGGGCCGCAGTTGTAGTACGTGTTCTGCGCCTGGTAGCGGAAGTCGAGCACCTTTGTCGCGGGCGGCTTCGGCGCCGCCTTCCTGGCGGTCAGGTCCGGGTCGCTGCTGGCCTTGGCGGCCGGCGACGCGGCGCTTGCGGAGGGGGCGGCGGCGCTCGGGCTGGCGCTGGTCGGGGCGGCGCTGGCCGAGGGGTCCGCGACCCGGGCGTCGCCGCGGGAGGCGGCGGTGTCGCTGCGCATCTCGGCGACGGTCGAGGCGGTGTGCTGGCCGACGGGGGCCTCATCGGCGCCGGCCACCAGGGCGCCGGTGGTGGTCGCGATGGCGAGGGCCGCGGCGGAGGCGACGGCGATCTGGTACGGGCGTTCGGTGGCGAGGCGGCGCAGCTGACGCTGCAGGGTGTGCTTCACGGGTCCTCCACGGTTCAGGGGGAGAGCGGCACACCGGGGGCAGCCGGTATCCGGGCACGCGCCAGCGCGCGGACCGTGGTCCGCGGATGGTGGAGCCGCTCAGGGGAACGCCCGGCGTGGCCGGGCGGAAAGTGCGGTGACCCTGGGGGTCAGCTCACCGCCACGAGGCGGACAAGCGTGGGTACCGCGACGCCGTGAAGGCGGAGGAATAGCCGAGGGGTATGCGGGTGCTGCATGGGGATGGAACTCCTTCCGACACCGCCTACCGGGTTAGCTGACGGATTCGGGCGGGAAGATCGCCCTACCGCGGGCCGTGGCTCGCGGATTCACCCCGGACGTACTTGTGGGTCCCCGGTTCGTTGATCACGATTGAGCGGGTCAGCGCGGCGTCGCCATTCGCGATCGGTTACCGCACCGGACGGGATGACCCTACTGGCCCTCCTGAGCCCTGCCAAGCCTCGCTCACCTGCGTAAACCTTGAACGCGGCGACAATTTCTGGGCGTATTGCCGCTGACGTGACTCGATGGGACGAGCGGTTACGGAGGCACCGTAGGTCGACAAGCGGACAGGCCGTCGACAATGCCGCCGGATCTGCGGGAACAATCCGGCCGAACGCGTCAGCCGCCCGATTTCCCGCGCGTGTGACCGGGCTCACCGAATAATCGGGGCGTTTCAGCCCACCCGCGCCGGGCGCCACCGCGCCGCCGCCGGCAGAACCGCGACACGGACGGTGCGGCGGGCTGCCACCCGCGTCGGCCGCAACCGGGCCACCGCCGCGTAGGCCTCCTCGGCCAGGGCACGCGCAGCGGACGCCGCCAGCTCGGCGTCGCGCCAGGCCGCCCGTTCCCGCCCGGCGGCAGCCTCGTAGTCGGCCCGCCGCGTCTCCCGGACCGCCCGGCTGAGCAGCACCTCCTGCTCCACCGGGTGCCGACGCGGATCCCAGCCGTGCCGCTGGCCGAACACGTCGCCGAGCTGCCGCATGGTCAGGTCCCCCCGCCAGTACGCGGCCATCGCCGCCCGGTGCAGGTAACGCTCCCGGGTGGCGTACTCGGCGGGGGTGCGCGGGGTTCGCGGGGTGGGCAGCGCTCCGGCACCGGCGAAGCGTCGGGCCGCGGCGTCCGCCTCGTCGTACCGCACCCAGATCTGCTCCACCTGCTCCTGAGCGGTCAGCCAGTCCGCACGCCGCCGTCGGGCGGTCTGCGCCGCGCGGGCCGCGGCGACGGCCACCTCCTCGGCGTACCGGCGCAGGTCGGCGGCCTCGGCGGCGGCGGCCTCACGAGCGGTGGGCGGCGGCTCGACGGCCGCCCTGTCCCGTTCGGCGGCCGTCGAGTCCCGCTCCGGACGGGCCACCAGGACGGCGAGCACTGTCAGTGTCAGCAGGAGCAGGGCCGACCAGATGGCGGCGGCCTGCGGCACCTCGGTCAGGAACTCGTAGAAGACGACGGTCTCCATGGTCGGCACCTCGGCGGGAGAGCATTGCGATGGGAAGCCGCACGCGTTCGGTCCGACGCTACCGCCGGCACGAACCGGGCGCATCGGGCGCCGGGCGTGTCGACGCACGCCGCGCCGGACCGCGTCTGACCAGGTTGGACCCGTCAGCGCGAGTCGGCGTACGTCGATCGGTCGTCGGGCTTTTCGCCCCCGGCTTCGGTGGCCGCGGTCCGTTGCCGGGGGACGGCCGGCGGACGGGCCGGGCGGCGCGGTGCCAGTCGGCGCATCAGCGGAGTCTCGACGTAGCGGTGCAGCAACCCGGCCAGGACCAGGCTGACCACAAGGAACCCGAGCACCACAGCCGGGCCGCGCCAGCCTTGGAAGCCCGTCCCCCAGTCCCCGCTCCACCGCAGCACACTCGTCATCACCAGCACGTGCACCAGATAGAAGGCGAAGGAGACCTCGCCGAGCCACACCAGCGGACGGGACCGCCACGGCGAGCGCCGGTCCCGCACGTCCGCGTCCGCGGCGGCCGTGATCACCAGCAGGTACACGACGGCGAGCAGGGTGGTCCACAGTTCGGCGCGGATCCACTGTGAGGCGGCCACCCAGGTCGCCACGAAGATCACGGTGGCCGTCGTCAGCCCGGGGCCACGCCAGAGACCCCGACGCATCAGCTCGGCCGCCACCGCGCCCAGCCAGAACTCCAGCGACCGTACGGGCGGGAAGATCTGCGTGAACCACCACCGGCTGACCTCCGGCACCAACTGCTGGGCCGGCCAGAGCGCGAGGATCAGCAGGGGCAGCGCGACGATCAGCGTCCACAGCACCGCCGGACGGGCCCGGCGCAGCAGAGGCAGCGCCAGCGGCAGGCAGAGGTAGAAGAAGAACTCGCAGGAGAGCGACCAGCTCACCGTGTTGATGCTGTAGAACCAGCCCGGCCGGGGATCCCACGCCTGCAACAGCAGCAGGTTCTCCAGTGCCACCGCCGGCAGCACCGGGTCGGCGAACCACCAGGCGACAAGCAGCGCCGCCGCCCACAACACCAGGTGATTCGGATAGATCTTGGCGACCCGCCGTCGCCAGAAGGCGAGCCGTGAGTCGCCCGGGCGGGCCGACCAGACGAGCACGAAGCCACTCAGGATGAAGAAGAACTGCACCCCGGACAGGCCGAGGGAGAACACCGCGTCGACAACGGCCTTGAAGTCCGGCTCGGCGATGATCCGCATGGTGCCGGCGTGGAAGCCGAACACCAGCAGCGCGGCGATCCACCGAAGCCCGGTCAGCGAGGGAAGCCTGGCGAACACGGGCGCGGGCGGGGCCGCCGAGGCGTCAACGGTGCTCGTCATGCCGGGGTCCCGACGCTTCGCAGGGTCACCAGCACGTACGTCTCCTCCTCGGCGCGGGTCAAACGACGTGGCGGCCCCGGAAGGCCGCACCGGGGCACCTTACCGGGTCACTCCCGGGTGAACCGGGCGGCCGTTGTTTACCTCCTGCTCCGTCGGAGTTCAGGACTGAGGAGTTCTTGGCGCGCCTTCTTCGGCGGCACCGACGCCCTCGGCGCCGCACCGGTGCTGACCCGGGTGCTGCTGGCCACCGGCCACCCCATGGACCTCACCGTCGTCGTCGGGCGACAGGAGATCGAGGCCGACCTGGAGGACATCGCGCCCGGACGAAGGCAGATCATCCGTACCGTCCCGCCCACCGGCTCGCTACCGTCGCTGATCACCGGGGCGGACCTTGTGGTGAGCGCCGCCGGCACGTCGACGTGGGAGTTGTGCTGCCTCGGCGCGCCCGCCGCGCTGGTCTGCGTGGTCGACAACCAACGCGAGTCGTACGCCCGGGTGGTCCAGCACGGTCTGACGGCCGGCCTCGGTGAGCTGCCGGAGTTGGCTGAGGGTGGCCGCCGCGGGCGTACCGCGCGGGCGGCGGCGGCGCGGACCCTGCACGGGCTGCTCAGCTCGCCGCAACGCCGAGCGGCGCTTGCCGCCCGGGCCTGGGCCGCCGTGGACGGGCTGGGCAGAGCACGGGTCGTCGACGCGGTGTTCGAGGCGCTACGCCATGATCACGCTCGATCCTGGCTGTAGTCCCCTCGATCCGAACGCGAGACCACTGGATCCAGGATCGAGCACGACCATGGGGGCGACGCGAAGGGCGCGCGCCTAGCACGTGTGTACGAATGTGCTGTTAGGGTGGCCGCATGACGCAGGCCGCCTACCAGCCGTCGATGCTCGACCTGACCGACGCCGGGCCGACAGTGGGGCCGCTGCCCGGCCAGATCCGCCGGCGCCAGCTCAGCCGGGGCGCGTGGGTCGACCACCTGCCCGGGTGGGTGCGGGGCTCCGACGCGGTGCTGGACACCCTGCTCACCGAGGTGCCCTGGCGTGCCGAGCGACGCACCATGTACGACAGCGAGGTCGACGTGCCCCGCCTGCTCAGCTGGTACGCCGCCGACCGGCCATTGCCGCATCCTGTGCTCACCGCCGCACGGGCGGCCCTGACCCGGTACTACGCCCCCGAGTTGGGTGAGCCGTTCGTGACCGCCGGGATGTGCCTCTACCGCTCCGGGCGGGACAGCGTCGCCTGGCACGGCGACACCATCGGCCGCTCCGCGCACAGTGACACCATCGTCGCGATCGTGTCGTTCGGCTCGCCCCGACCGCTGCTGCTGCGTCCGCGCGGTGGCGGCGACAGCATGCGTTTCCCGGTGGGCCACGGCGACCTGATCGTGATGGGCGGCTCCTGCCAACGCACCTGGGAACACGCCATCCCCAAGACCACCCGTCCGGTAGGCCCGCGGGTGAGCGTCCAGTTCCGCCCCGTCAACGTGGCCTGACCCACCACCCAGGCGTGCCCAAAGGGCGCAGCGCCGCGCGGTGACGCCGACACAGGCCCGCCAGGGCCGGGTCAGTCGCGTTCCACCAGGTGACCCAGGACCGTCGGGCCGAGCATCACGGCGAAGCCACTGCCGTCTCGGCGAGGATCGGCTGCGGGAAGCTCCACCGGCTCGCCGGTGCCCGTCGCGCCGACCGGGCGCGGACCCACCCAGGCGACAGCGACGTCCGTCTCGTCCTTGAGGAAGCGGTGCGCCCGCACGCCGCCGGTCGCCCGGCCCTTCGCCGGGTACGCCTTGAACGGCGTCACCTTGACCGTCGCACCTGTGGACGTGACGACCATCGGCTCACCGTGCCCGGGGTCGTCGGTGCGCACCGCCCCGAAGAAGACCACCCGCGCCCCGGCCGGCAGGTTGATGCCCGCCATCCCGCCGCCCTTGAGGCCCTGCGGACGGACCAGCCCGGCGGCGAAGCGCAACAGCGAAGCCTCCGAGGTGACGAAGGTAAGCGTCTCGGCTCCGTCGGTCAGCCAGGTCGCACCGACCACCTCGTCGCCGTCACGCAGGCCGATCACCTCGAACTCGTCGGACCGCACCGGCCACTCGGGCGAGCAGATCTTCACCACGCCCTGCCGGGTGCCGAGCGCCAGCCCGGGTGAGCCCTCCGCCGGGCCGCCGAGCGGGGCCAGGCCGACAACCGTCTCCCCCGCCTCCAGCGGCACCAGCTCAGCGGCGGACATGCCGCCCCGCAGCGACACCGTGCCGGCCTGCTCGGGCAGCACCGGCAGCGGCAACACGTCGATCTTGAAGGCACGGCCGGCGCTGGTCACCAGGAGCACGCGGCCACGGGCCGTGGAGTGCACTATCGCGCGTACCGTGTCGTGCTTGACCCGGCCGTTGCGCCGGCGCCCCTCGGCGCTCTCCTCCGACTCGGCAGCGGTCCGGGCGACAAGCCCGGTCGCGGAGAGAATCACCTGGCACGGGTCGTCGGCGACCTCCAGCGGGCCGGCCGGCGCGGACGCGGCAAGCACCTCCTTGAGGTCACCGTCGACGAGCGTCGTGCGACGCTCCGCGCCAAACTGCTTGACCACGGCCGCCAGCTCGTCGGAGACGACCTTCTTGAGCACCCGCTCGTCGTCCAGGATCGCGGACAGCTCGGCGATCTCGGCGCGCAGCCGCTCCTGCTCGGCCTCCAACTCGAGCCTGTCGAACTTCGTCAACCGGCGCAGCGGAGTGTCGAGGATGTAAGTGGCCTGGATCTCGGAGAGGCCGAACTGGCTCATCAGCCCGTCCTTTGCGGCCTGGGCGTCGTCGCTGGCCCGGATCAGCCGGACCACCCGGTCGATGTCCAGCAACGCGATCAGCAGACCGTCGACCAGGTGCAGCCGCTCCTGACGCTTGCGACGGCGGAACGAGGTGCGCCGGGTGACCACCTCGTACCGGTGGGCCAGGAAGACCTCCAACAGCGCCTTCAACCCGAGGGTACGGGGCTGACCCTCGACAAGTACCAGGTTGTTGACGCCGAACGACTGCTCCAACGGGGTCAGCCGGTAGAGGTCGGCGAGCAGCGCCTGCGGGTTGACCCCCACCTTGCACTCGACGACGAGCCGGGTGCCGCTCTCGCGGTCGGTGAGGTCCTTGACGTCGGCGATCCCGGTCAGCCGCTTGGTCTTGGTGACCTCGTTGGTGATCGCCGCGATGACCTTCTCAGCGCCAACACCGTAGGGCAACTCCACCACTGTGATCGCCTGGCGGCCCCGGCTGCCCTCCAGCGGGCCGATCTCCACCTTGCCGCGCATCCGCACGACGCCACGCCCGGTCTCGTACGCGCGGCGCACCTCGTCCAGGCCGAGCAGCACGCCACCGGTGGGCAGGTCGGGGCCGGGGACGAACTCCATGAGCTTGTCCAGAGTGGCGTCCGGGTGGTTGATGAGCCAGCGGGCGGCGGAGACCACCTCGGCCAGGTTGTGCGGGATCATGTTGGTGGCCATCCCGACCGCGATCCCGGACGCGCCGTTGACGAGCAGGTTCGGGAAGGCCGCCGGCAACACTGTCGGCTGGGTCAGCGAGCCGTCGTAGTTGGGCTCGACGTCGACGGTGTCCTCGCCCAGCTCACCGACGAGCAGCATCGCCTCGCGGGACATCCGCGCTTCGGTATATCTGCTCGCTGCCGGGCCATCGTCTGGAGATCCAAAATTTCCATGCCCGTCGATGAGTGGCACGTTGAGCGAGAAGTCCTGCGCGAGGCGGACCATCGCGTCATAGATGGCCGTATCGCCGTGCGGATGGTACTTACCCATTGTATCCCCGACAATTCGGGCAGACTTCACGTGCCCGCGATCAGGGCGGTAGCCCTGCTCGTACATCGACCAGAGGATGCGCCGGTGTACGGGCTTGAGTCCGTCGCGGGCGTCGGGCAGGGCGCGGGAGTGGATGACCGAGAACGCGTACTCCAGATAGGAGTCGGACACCTCGGTGACCAGCGGATTGTCGAAGACCCGCGCGCCGGCCTGGTCGAACGAGGAGAGATCGACCTTGTTTTCCTTACGGCGTGCCATGACTCAGATCTCCACTCGAACGGTACGGGTGCTCATGCGTCGATCGCTTCCCGGTCGACGCGGTCGGCGGAGTCGATGAGCCAGTTGCGGCGCGGCTCGACCTTCTCCCCCATCAGCAGTTCGAGGATCCGCTCGGCGGCGTCCACGTCCTCGATGGTGATCCGGCGTACGGCCCGGGTGGCCGGGTTCATCGTGGTGTCCCACAGCTCGTCGGCGTCCATCTCACCGAGACCCTTGAAGCGCGGGATGGGGGTGACGATCTGCTTGCCGGCCTTCTCCAGCTTGCGGACCGTCGTCTCCATCTCGGCCTGCGTGTAGGTGTAGACCGTCTGCGGGTTGCGCCCCTTGGTGGTGATCTTGTGCAGGGGCGGCATCGCGGCGTAGAGCCGACCCGCCTCGATCAACGGCCGCATGTAGCGGGCGAAGAGGGTGATCAGCAGGGTACGGATGTGCGCGCCGTCCACGTCGGCGTCGGCCATGATCAGCACGCGGCCGTAGCGCAGCGAGGACAGGTCGAAGGTACGCCCCGAGCCGGCCCCGAGCACCTGGACGATTGCCGCGCACTCGGCATTGTCCAGAACCTGCTGGAGGTTGGCCTTCTGCACGTTGAGGATCTTGCCCCGGATCGGCAGCAGCGCCTGGTATTCCGACGAGCGGGCCATCCGGCTGGTGCCGAGGGCGCTGTCACCCTCCACGATGAACAGTTCGCTGCGTTCGACGCCGGTGGCCCGACAGTCGACAAGTTTCGGCGGCATCGACGCGCCCTCCAGGGCGGTCTTGCGCCGGGCCGCGTCCTTCTGTTGCTTCTGAGTCAGTCGCACCCGCGCCGCGTCGACGATCTTCTGAAGGACGACGCGCGCCTCGGCCTTTGTGCGCCGGTCCTCAAGCCACGCCTTGACGTGCGCGTCGACGAGGGTCTGGAGGACCTTTGTGATGCCTGTGGTGGACAGCTCGTCCTTGGTCTGCGAGGTGAACTGCGGCTCGGGGATCCGCACGTGCACCACGGCGGTCATGCCTTCCAGGACGTCGTCCAGGGTGGGCGGCTCCTCCTTGGCCTTGAGCAGCCCTCGGGTGTTGCGGACGGCGTCGGCGAGGGAGCGGACCAGGGCACGTTCGAAGCCCTTGCGGTGGGTGCCGCCGTGGGCGTTGCGGATGGTGTTGGTGAAGCACTCGACGGTGCGCTCGTAGCCGGTGCCCCAGCGGAACGCCACCTCCACCTCGGCGCGACGCTGCACGTTGGACTGCATGACACCGTTGGCGTCGGCGGCGTTCTCCCGGTATGTCCCCTCGCCGTTGACGAGCAGGATGCCGGACACGGGCCGGTCGCCGGCAGGGGCGAGGAACTCGACCATGTCGCTGAGCCCGTTGGGGTAGTGGAACCGCTCCTCGGCGGGCGTCTCGCCGGTCAGGTCCCGCAGCAGGTACGTCACGCCGGGGACCAGGAACGCGGTGTTGCGCAGCTTCATCCGGACCGCGTCGACGTCGAGCGCGGCGCCGGTCTCGAAGTAGCGGGCGTCGTGCCACCAGCGGATCGAGGTGCCGGTGGGCTGGCCGCGCTTCATCTTGCCGGTCACCTGGAGGCCGGGGCCTGCGGTGAACGGGGCGTCCGGACCGTCGCCGTCGAAGACGCCCGGGACGCCATGCCGGAACGACATCGCGTGGATCTTGCCGGCCCTGCGGACCGTCACGTCGAAGCGGCGCGACAGCGCGTTGACCGCCGAGGCGCCGACGCCGTGCAGGCCGCCGGAGGTCTTGTAGCCGGAGCCGCCGAACTTGCCGCCGGCGTGCAGCCGGGTCAGCACCAGCTCGACGCCGGAGATGCCGGACTTGGCGTGCACGTCGGTGGGGATGCCCCGGCCGTCGTCGTCGACCTGCACCGAACCGTCGGCGTGCAGGATCACCTCGACGTGGCTGGCGTGACCGGCGACGCCCTCGTCGGTCGAGTTGTCGAGGATCTCGTTGACGAGGTGACCCACGCCACGGCTGTCGGTGGAGCCGATGTACATGCCGGGCCGCTTGCGTACAGCGTCCAGCCCCTCAAGGTGGGTGAGGTCATCGGCCCCGTACAGGGTGTCAGGCTCTGCGGTCAACTGGTCGTACTCCCCGGTCTCGGCGGTGTGCAGCCGGTCACCGGCGACATCAGCCGGCGTGGCGCGCCGCAGCGAGCCTAGCCGGAGGCTGAGACATCAGCTGTAGGCCCCGCGCGACCCGCCGGGCCCGGACCCCACGGACGTGAGCAACCTGACAGCCCGCCACCTCGCCGCACCGGGCGCTCCGCAGGGTTCGAGGGTGCAGTCCTTGTGTGTCCTTCATCGAACGAATCCGTTACAGGCCATTGACGTCCGTCGCACGCGGGTGATGTGATCGCGCTCTCAGAGAATCTTTCATCTTTCGATGGATGGGAGCCCCATGCCCACAATCCGGCGTACCGCGCTCGCCGCGGCCCTCACGATCGTCACGGCCGCCCTGTCGACGGCCGTCGCACTGCCCTCACCGGTGGCCGCCGCCCCGTCGACCGCTGCCGCAGCCGCGCTGCCCACCGCCGCGGTGGCGCTCGGCGACAGCTTCATCAGTGGCGAGGGCGCCGGGGCGTACGCGCCGGTGGTCGACGCCAACGGCGTCGCCCAGGGCTTCCCCGGCTGGACGGCTCCGAACAACAACGCGTACTTCTGCCACCGGTCGGCGAACGCCTCGCTGCACAAGGCCAACCTGCCGGGCATCCAGAACCGGTTCAACCTGGCCTGCTCCGGCGGTCAGCCGCACGACATCGCCACCGCCTCCGGCGCACGGGCCAACGGCCGTACGGTGGCCGCGCAACTCGACCAACTGCGCGCCGTGGCGCAGACCAACGACATCGACCTGGTGCTTATCGGCCTCGGGTCCAACAACAGCTCGTTCACGTTCGGCAGCGTCGCCGAGAAGTGCGCCAACCGCTTCATCGCCGATGCCTGGACCGGCTGGTGGGAGTTCTGGGCGTACCTGGGCGGGCCGGTGGAGCAGAAGCCGTGCACCGACGCCGACCTGGCCACCGCGGCGCAGCTCAGCGCCGCCACCGCCGAGACCACCGCCGCCGTACGCCAACTGCTGACCACCCTCGACCAGGTGGACGCGGACGGGCAGCACCGGGTGGTGTTCCAGGACTACACAAACCCGCTGCCGTTGGACCTGAACGCGACGTTCCACACCGAGGACAGCCGGGACGACACCCGGGACAAGTTCCGCGACCTCGGGGCCGAGCGGTACGCGGCCGGCTGCCCGATCCACCGGGCCAGCCTCGCTCCCGGGCACCGCTTCTCGCAGGGCCTGGGCACCATCGTGAAGACCACCCGGGACACCCTGGCCGCCGAGTTCCCGGCCGACGACCTGGTCTACCTCAACGTGCAGCGCGCCTTCGACGGCGCCCGGCTCTGCGAGACGACGACAAGCCCCACCGGCTCGCTGGCCACCCCCATCCGGTTGCAGGACAGCAACCCGAACGGCACCTTCGTCACCAGCCTCTCCGGCAAGGACAAGATCGCCATTCAGCGGATCGCCAACACCTGCGTCAGCTACTTCCAGACCTGCCAGGAGTCGTGGCACCCGAACGCCACAGGGCACCAGGTGCTCGGCCAGTGCCTCGCCGGGGCGGCGGCCACCAGTGCCCGCGCGGTGAGCTGCGTCCGGGCCAGCAGCGGCGCGATCTCCGTCTCCTGAGGCGTCGCCCGGGGCCCGCCGACGACCGGCGGGCCCCGGCGGCTACCAGCCGGTAACCTCGCACGGCTAGGCTGAGCCGGTGAACGGGGACCCGGAGTACACGCAGGAGTTCGTCGACGTCGACGGCGCCCGGATCGGCGTGCAGATCTATCCGGAGCCGGACGGCCCACCCGGCGCCCCGGTCGTGGTGATCTGGCCCGCGATGGGGGTCCGTGCCCGTTACTACCGGCCGTTCGCCGCGGAGCTACGCGCCGCCGGACTCGCCGTGGTGGTCGCCGACCTGCGCGGCACCGGCACGAGCACCCCCGTGCCGAGCCGCGCCGACAGGTACGGCTACGCCGAGCTGGCAAGCGACGTCGGCGCCGTCCTGGCCGCGCTGAAGCCCCGCCTGGACGGGCGTACCCGGGTGCTGCTCGGCCACTCCCTCGGCGGGCAGGCCGCGCTCGTGCACCTGGCCCTCGACGGCGGCGACGCGGTCGACGGGTTGGCGCTTGTCGCGGTCGGCATCCCCTACTGGCGCACCTACCCTGGCCGACGAGGGTACGGCGTGCTGCCGTACACCCAGGGGATCGCCGCCACCGCGGCGCTGCTCGGCGTCTGGCCGGGTTGGGGTTTCGGCGGCCGGCAGGCACGCGGCGTCATCCGCGACTGGGCACACACCGCGCGGACCGGCCGTTTCCCCCACCTCGACGGTACGGACACCGAGGCGGCCGTACGCGCGGTGCGGATCCCTGTGCTCGCGGTCAGCGTGGACGACGACCAGTACACCCCGCACGAGACGGTGGACCACCTCTGCGGGAAGCTGGCCGCCGCCCCGGTGAGTCGGCAGCGGTACACGGTGGAGCAGGCCGGCGCGAAGCTGGACCACTTCACCTGGGTCCGTGCGAGCACTCCGCTGGCGCGGCAGGTGGCCCGCTTCGCCGAGGACCTGCCGCGCCGCTGAGCCCGAGCCGCACCGCCCGCTGACTCACTCGTCCTGGTCGAGCGGGACCAACTCGTCGTCGCGTTCCACCTGGATCGCGCCGTGGTCCTTGCGCGGGGCCACCTCGGCGATGTTCTTGTGCGGATCGCTGTCCGGGTGCATGAGCACCGGATCGGTGGTGGCGGTCTTCTCCCTGCTCTCCTCCGGCTGCGACATGACGTTCCCCTCTTTCGTCGGGTCGGTGGGATCTACCCGCCACCGCCCGGACGACTCCTGCTGTCGCCCCACCGACCGTGGTGTCCGCGACGTGTCCGCTGCGGCACGGATCGGCCTGCCCGGGGCGGGGTTAGCCACCCGGGCGGCGGGTAAGCCGCAGCGCCCGACACGGCGGAAGGGGATCAGATGTCCGAACGGCATACCGCACTGCGCTCCATGCACGATCTGGGCTTGGCGGCCTGGTTCGGCGGCTCCCTGATGGGAGCGCTTGGCGTCAACAGCGCAGCGGCGAAAATCAGCGATTCGACCCAGCGGCTCCCGATCGCATCGGCGGGATGGTCCAAGTGGACCCCGGTCAACGCGGCAGCTATCGGCGCCCACCTGGCCGGCGCGGTCGGCGAACTGGTGACGGAGAGCCCACGGGTGGCCGCACAGTCCGGGGTTGCCCGGGCCAGCGCCATCAAGACGGCGCTGACCATCGGCGCGCTCGCGGTGACCGGCTACAGCCGCCTGGTCGGCATGCGGCTGGAAAAGGCGGGCAACCCGCCCGTGAACGGCACCACCGAGCCCAATCACCAGACACCGGCGAGTGTGGCCTCCTCACAGCGGCAGATGAAGCTGCTCCAGTGGGCCGTGCCGGCGATCACCGGAACCCTTGTGGTGGTGACCGCGTACATGGGCGAGCAGCAGAAGCCCGGCCAGGTCCTGCGCGGGTTGCTCGGCCGGTCCAACGGGCTGATGAGCGCCCCGAAGTCGATGGCCAAGATGGGCATGGGTATGGGCAAGCGACAGATGGCGATGGCCGGGCGCTGACCGTCCCGGCCCGGCCGGCGTCCCGCCGACACCTCGACGGCGGGGCACCGGCCGGCCCACACCCTCCAATTGCGGTGGACCGACGAGCGAGGTGGCCATGACGGCACATGAGGGACGCAGTGGCGCGGGCGACCGGCTGGAGCCGGAGGCGACCCAGCCGTGGAAAGCCGACGGCGGCTTCGACGCGGAACCACCCTGGGGTGTGGGCGAGGACTCGCCGCTGGACGAGGGCAGCGAAGAGGCGGCGGTGCCCGAGGGACGGCGCGGAGACCGTCGCGCCGGGGCGCCAGCGGGCAGACGTGACCCGGCCGGACGGCACGGCTTCGGCTCGGTGGAGCCGACCCGTACGGCATCGGCCGGACCGACCGCGCCTCCGGACCCGGCACCCAGCGGCCGGTCCTTTCCCGACGACGCGGACGTCGACGACCGAACCCAGGACGCGCTGCGCAGTCGTGGCCGGCGCTCCTGAGACACCGGCGCGATGAGGCCGGCCCGTTGATCGGGCGGCCGTTCGCCGGGCGGGGGACAGCCCGCTGGCGACCCGCCCGTCAGGTGCCGGAGACCGCGGTGGCGGTCCGCCGCTCGGCCTCGTCGCCGAGCAGGGTCTCGGTGAGCAGCTGCGCCATCCGTGTCGCGTCGCGCTGTGCCTGACCGGCGCAGCAGTTGTTGAACAGCACGTGCAGCTCGTCGGCCGGGTCGGCCAGCTCGGCCAACCGGTCGGCCCACCGCTGTAGCTCCTCCTCGGCGTACGCGTAGCGGAACTTCTCCTGCTTGTCGCCGTCCCGCCAGGCGTCGCTGTGCCCGTGGAACCGGACGATCGCCGGCTCCGCCGTGCGGGTGAGGATGGGCGGCACCGACGACGGGTGCCCCTGCGGCATGTCGACGCAGACCAACGACAGGTCGTGCGCGCGCAGCAGGTCCAGAGTGTCGGCTGCGGCCGGACCGTCGAACCAGGACCCGTGTCGCAGCTCCACCCCTACCCGCCACGGCCGGCAGCGCTGCGCCAGCTCGACGATCCGACGCTCCGCGGCGACGCCCCGCGCCAGCCACGGCGGGAACTGCAACAGCACCGCCCCCAGCTTGCCGGCGCCCGCGATCGGGTCCAGGGCTGCCCGGAACCGGGCCCACAACTCGTCGTACGTCGACTCCGGCAGGTCACGCCAGCGGACCCGGCTCGGGCCGGCGTCCGGACGGAGGTCGCGGGGCAGCGTGGCGACCGGGGTGGGATGGCCGGTGAAGAGGCTGAACGCTTTGACGTCGAATGTGAAGTCGTCAGGTGTCGCGTCCACCCAGCCCTGCGTCACCTCGGGCACGGGGATCGCGTAGTAGGACGTGTCCACCTCGACCAGTGGGAACCGGCCGGCGTAGAAGGCCAGTCGGCGCGCCGGTGTGTTTGCCGAGCGCGGGTACCACCCGGAGCGCAGCAGCGACTGGTCGGCCCAGGAGGACGTACCCACCCTAATGACACCCATGTCATTCAGTGGACCGCTCTCCGGGCGAATCGGCAACCGGTGAGGGCTCACGCGCGGCGGTCCCGAGGGGCCGAGAAATGTCGGGCCCCGGTCCTACGCTGCGGCGGAGCGCACATCGACGGAGGGTTGCCGCCATGACCACCACTGACCTCACCCGCGAACGGGCCGACCTGCTCCAGTCGCTGCGCCGGCACCGGGGCTTTCTGTTGCAGACAGTCGACGGGCTCACCGACGAGCAGGCGGCGACGCGCACCACAGTCAGCGAGCTGTGCCTCGGCGGCCTCGTCAAACACGTGGCGGCCATGGAGGAACGCTGGATGCGCTTCGCCGTCGGTGGCGCGGAGGAGATGCAGCGTGAGCCCGTCGACTGGGTCGGTCAGTTCCAGATGGCGCCCGACGAGACGCTCGCCGGGCTGGTCGAGCGGTTCCACACGGTGTCCAGCCGGACGGACGACCTGATCGGCACCCTCGACCTGGACGCGGCTCACCCGCTTCCCGAGGCGCCATGGTTCGAGCCGGGTGCGGCGTGGACGGTCCGCCGGGTGCTGCTGCACCTGATCGCCGAGACGTCCCAGCACGCCGGGCACGCCGACATCCTGCGCGAGGCGATCGACGGCGCCAAGACGATGGGCTGAGCCCTGAGGCGGGCCTGATGTGACGTCGTGCCCGGACGCGGCGCTGAGGGTCACGAGATGACCTCAGAAGCGTTGGACCGGGTGACCAGCGAGCGGCTGCTCGATGGTCGTCTCGTCGACTCGCCGGCCAACCCACTGCCTGTGGCACGGCTGCTGACGGCGGCGCGTGCCGCGCCGCGCCCCGGCGAGCTGACCGGCGAGGGTCGTGCCGTGCTCGCCTTCCGCCGCGCCCGGGCCGCACCGCCCGTCACGCAGCCGCCGTCGGCGGCCGGCGCGTAGTCGGCACCAACGGCCGGCGCGTAGCCGTCTCCTGGCGCCCTGCTCAGCGGACGCGGGTTCTCCGGTTGATCATCACGCGGACGGTGGGCGGTCAGTTGACGCGGGGCCGGCCCAGCCGGCGGTCCCCGGCGTACGCGTCGAGCAGGCCCCACCGGCCGGGGATGCCCAGCAGCTCTATCCGGCCGAAGCCAGCGGGGAGGGCCGGGTTCACAAGCAGGTTCTCGCCTGTGGGTCGCAGGCCCAGCAGGGTGCCCAGCAGCATCAGCAGCGCACCCGACGACCACGACTGGGGCCGACCGGCCACGGGCAGTTGGACGGGATACTTCGTGAGGCTGCGCTCGTAGCCGGCGATCACCTCCGGCACCGCCCCGCGGAGTGTCTGCGCCATGTCGAAGATGCCCGCCGCGATCCGGGCCGCGTGCGCGTCGAAGCGGTAGTGCCGCAACCCGGCGGCGATCAGCGCGTTGTCCGACGGCCACACCGATCCCAGGTGCGAGCCCACCGGGTTGTACGGCCGCTGGTCGGTGGCGAAGGTACGCACCCCCCAGCCGCTGAACAGCTGCGGCCCGACGAGATGCTCGGCGACTGCCTCGGCCCGGTCGTCCGGGACGATCCCGCTCCACAGCAGGTGCCCGATGTTCGACGACAGGGCGTCGACCGGCTCGCCGTGCGGGTCGAGGGCCAGCGCGTAGTACTCCCGGTGCGGCAGCCAGAAGTCCCTGTTGAACCGTTCCTTCAGCGCCGCCGCCTCCTGTTCCAGCCGGTCGGCGTACTCGGGATCTCCCCAGCACTCGCGTGCCAGTCGCGCGCCCCGCCGTTTGGCGTCGTACGCGTAGCCCTGCGCCTCGCAGGTGGCCCGGGGAAAGGCGGGCTCCCGCCCGTACGCGTCGACGATGGCGTCGGCGGAGTCCTTCCAGGACTGGTTGACGGTGCCGTGCCGCTCGTTTCGGCGCTGGTAGCGCAGGTAGCCGTCGCCGGTCAGGTCGCCGTACTCGTCGATCCAGTCCAGAGCCATCCGGGCCGGGTGGCGCAGTTCGTGGACCAGGTCGGTGTCGCCGGACCAGCGTTCGTACTCGTCGAGCAGGACGACGAACAGCGGGGTGGTGTCCACCGCGCCGTAGTAGCCGGCGGTCGGCCGCTCGCCGAACGCCGCCGATTCGCCGTAGCGCGCCTCGACCAGGATCTTGCCCGGCTCCTCCTCGTGGACGTCGTCGAGCCGGCTTCCCTGCAGCAACGCCAACATCCGCAGCGTCGCCGGGGTCAGCTCGGGGGTGAACGCCATTGTCTGCAGGCAGGTGATGATGCTGTCCCGCCCGCACAGGGCCATGGCCCACGGCAGGCCACCGACAGGCACCTGCTCGCTGTATGCGAGCGGCGTGTACCGCAGCGCGCTCAGGTCGGCGAGGCTGCCCTGGTACATCCGCTCCAGGCTTTTCCGCTCGGCCACCAGTTGCGGTGCCCGATCCAGCCAGGTGGACAGGTCGTCGTGCATCCCGCTGCCGATGTCGTGCTGGTGGGACTCCAGGCTGGCGCGCACGTCCCGGCCGCCCTCGCCGCGCATTGTCGTGGCGACGTGCAGGGTGGTCTCCCACGTCCCTTCGGGCGCGACGCGGATCCGGAAGGTGAGCCCCTGCTCGTCGATGTCGGCCGAGGCGCTGCTGCTCACTGTGGTCTCGCGGACGAACCGGTCCCGCTGGTAGCGCAACATGAGCCGCTGGTTCCCGGAGTCAGCGGTGATCTGGACGTGGCGCTGCCGGACGCCTGCGTCCTCGGGGATGTCGGCGATGTCGGCGAAGTCGGTGCCCACCTCCATCCGCACTGTGAACTCGGCGGGCTCGGAGGAGTGGTTGAGCACGGTGATCCGCTCGTGCAGGCGGTCGTGGATCGAGCGGTGCCGGATGAGCGAGACGTCGGCGTCGATGTAGTGACTCGCCACGCCGGGCACCAGGAAGAACCGGGTCTCGTAGTGCGCGACGTCGTCGCGGGAGAGGGCGTTGAGGCGTTCCCCGTCGACGCTGAGCACCCAGTGGGACAGGAAGCGGGTGTCGAACGAGAAGAGACCGACCGGTGCCTGCGGATCGACCTCCATGTCGCCCTGGGCGTCGCTGATGGCGAACACGTTGCCGGCGATGACGTTCACCCGCTCCTGTTTCATTGCCGCCCCTCCCGTCGCGCCAGAGCGGCCCGGCCCAGCTCGCGGGGGTGCCGTGCGCCGGCCGGGCCGGGGAAGACTCGCCGCAGCAGCATCAGCAGCGCCATGTTGCCCCGCACTGTCAGCTCGTTGCGCAGCAACGCCACGGCGAGGTGCATCCGGCCGTTGGCCAGCTTGTCGAAGACGTCCCGGGAGGCCCCGACCACCAGGTCGGCGTCGTCGGACGACCGGGTCACCTGGATGTGCTGGTCGGCGATCGTCAGGTACCAGTGGTCGGTGCAGCCGTCACAGCGCAGGTCCAACCGCACCGTCCCGGAGGTCGTCTCCGGCAGGTCAGGACGCCGGCCGACGTCCAGGTGTTGCAGGAACTGCGTCGCGGTCGTGCCCATCACGTCCCCTCTCCCGGCATTTCCACAGGGTCGCCCGCGTCGGGATGAGCCCGGCTCACCCGAACGGGGTGATGCGGGCAGGACAGCGCGGCGACCAGGCCGAGGGCTGTTTGCCGCCTCCCGGAGCGGGCAGGCACCGGCAAGCCAGACCTATGGGAGGTATCGGAATGCGTGCGCTGCGGCTACGGCAGTGGAAGTCGGAACCGGAACTGATGGAGGTGCCCGAACCGACGCCCGGAACGGGTGAGGTGGTGGTGCGCATCGGCGCTGCTGGCGCCTGCCACTCCGACCTGCACCTCATGGACGAATTCGAGCCCGGTTCGGTGCCGTGGAACCCACCGTTCACCCTGGGCCACGAGAACGCGGGGTGGGTGCATGCCGTCGGCGACGGCGTGACCGGACTGACGATCGGTCAACCCGTGGCGGTGTACGGGCCGTGGGGCTGCGGCACCTGCGCCCGCTGCCGCGTCGGCGTCGACCCGTACTGCGAGAACCCTGCCGGCGCTCCGGTCCCCGGTGGCGGTGGCGGGCTCGGCCTGGACGGCGGCATGGCCGAGTACGAGCTGGTGCCGGACGCGCGGCACATCGTGCCCCTGCCCGACGGCCTGGATCCGGTGGAGGCGGCGCCGCTCACCGACGCCGGTCTCACCCCGTACCACGCCATCCGGCGCTCGTGGCCGAAGCTGCCACCGGGCAGCACCGCAGTCGTCATCGGTGTCGGTGGGCTGGGCCACGTCGGCGTGCAGATCCTCAAGGCCACCACGGCCGCCCGGGTGATCGCCGTGGACACCCGTGCGGAGGCTCTGCGGCTGGCGCAGGAGTGCGGCGCCGACCAGACCGTCACCTCCGGCCCGACCGCCGCCGAGGAGATCCGCGCGGCCACCGGGGGACGGGGCGCGGACGTGGTGCTCGATTTCGTGGGCGCGGACGCCACACTGGCGCTCGGCGTGGCGGTGGCCCGCACCGTTGGCGACCTGACGATCGTGGGCATCGGCGGGGGGACCCTGCCGGTGTCGTTCTTCTCGGTGCCCTACGAGGTGAGCATCGCGACCACCTACTGGGGCAGCCGGCCCGAGCTGATCGAAGTGCTCGAACTGGGCGCGCAGGGGCTGATCCGGCCGAAGACCACCACGTTCGCGCTCGACGACGCCCTGGACGCGTACCGCCAGATGCGCGAGGGGACGCTTGAGGGTCGTGCGGTGATCGTGCCGTGAGTCGGCGGACGCCGGTCAGCCGGCGTCGAACAGGCCGCGGACGTAGTGGGCCTGGCCGGCGTGCTGCTGGTCGTCCTCGGCGATGCTGACCAGCCGCACGCCGAGGGTGACCGGCGGGTCCCATGCCTCGTCGACCACCCGGTCCAGGTCCGCCGGTCGCAATCCGGCCAGGAACGATCCGGTACGCGCCGAGACGGCCGCGTAGTAGTCGACGAGGGCCTGCGCGCTCTCCGGGCGTACGCCCGCGACCTGTTCCGGCGTGTGGCCGTAGCCGGTGTCGTCCGGGTCGGCGGGCAGGCCGAATCGCTGCGCCCAGTCGCCGCTGACCCAGATCTGCTCGGCGTCGAGCAGTTGGGCGACGTGATGGTCCTGGACCCGCGTCAGGTGCCAGACCAGCCAGCCGATCGAGTTGGCGCCCGGTGCGGGCGTCCAGCGCAGCTGCTCCGGGGTGAGCCCGTCGACGGCCGAGCGGACAAGGTCGGGCAGCCGGTCGTAGGTTTCGGTCAGAAGGTCACTCACGTCCACAGGTCACGTCTCCTTGTCGATTGCGGGTCAGGTACCGCCGACACTCAACGGCCAAACCTCGGTCGCCAGGTTGATCATGGTCCTGTCCGCGGCATGGGTGACCAGCGACTAGGTGCGTAATGTCCGGTTTGGCAGGCGACAGTCGGGAAACCGAAAACAGGCGGTGCGGATGTGGCCGGCCGTGGGATGGTTCGACGTGGATGCCGTACCGGTGTCGACCCGCCGGGATGCGGGTGGCCCGGCCGGTGGCGCGGGAGCACACCGCTTCGCCGAGGGCGGCTTCGACGAGGAGAGGCAGTGCCCATGCAGGCTCAGCGCAGGCCACCGCGCAACCAGCGGAGCCAGACCCGGGACGACCGGACCGGCGGCGGCATGACCGGGGCGGCCACGCCACTGACCATCTGGGCCGCCGCCGTGCTGCTCGGCCGGATCGGCGCCGGTGACGACGACATCGAGGACGAGCGGCACATCCTGCGCGGCATCGAGTGACCTTTCGGCGGCCCCTCACAGCCAGCCGCGCCGCTTGAAGATCAGGTAGAGGGTGCCGCAGACCAGCAGCATGAGCAGCAGCGCGAACAGGTAACCGAAGCGCCAGTGCAGCTCGGGCATGTGGACGAAGTTCATGCCGTACACGGTGCCGATAAGCGTGGGCGCGAACAGGATCGCCGCCCATGAGGACACCTTCTTCAGCTCCTCGTTCTGGGCGTAACTGGCGGCGGTGAGGCTGCGCATCTCCTCGTTCTGCTGCTGCGAGACGAGGGTGGCGTTGACGGTGAGGATGCTCTGGAGCAGGTGCCGGAAACCGTCCACCCGCTCCACCACCTGGGTGAGGTGGTCGGTGACGTCCCGCAGGTAGCGGCTCAGTTCCTCGTCGGCGCCGTCACCGCCGGCCAGCGCGCCGAGCATTGCCAGCAGCGGTCGGGCCGCCCGCTGGAACTCGATTACCTCCCGGCTGAGCCCGTAGATGCGCCGGCTGGCGTTCGGGTCACCGCCGAAGACCTGCGTCTCGATCTCGTCGATGTCGTTCTCCAGCCCCGCCACCACCGGCGCGTACCCGTCGACGACCTGGTCGAGGACCGCGTACAGGACCGCCTCGGGCCCCTGGGCGAGCATCGGCGCGTCGGCCTCCATCCGTCGCCGCACAGCGGCCAGGTCGGGGGCCTCACCGTGCCGGACGGTCACTACGAAGTCCGGCCCGATGAACAGGTGCAGCTCGGAGAACTCGACCTCTTCCCGCATGTCGTCGTAGCGGGCGGCGCGCAGCACCACGAACAGGGTGTCGCCGTACTGCTCCAGCTTGGGCCGCTGGTGGGCGTTGATCGCGTCCTCGACCGCCAGGTCGTGCAGGCGGAACTCCCGGGCCAGCGAGGTGATCTGGTCGATGTCGGGCCGGTACAACCCGATCCAGGCCATCGCGTCGGTCTGCTCCTGGAGGCAGCGGTACGTGTCGGCGAGACCGTTCGGTGAGGCGAACCGGTGCCCCTGGACGTAGACGGCGCTGTCGACAAGACCGCCGGAGGGCTCCGTGGTCGGCTCCCCCATGGGTGGCACGCCGACGCGGGTCTCGTACTCGTCGAGTTGGCGGCCGAAACCACCGCCCGGGCGAAACCGACGGCCGCCGACCATGACGCGCTCCCTTTTCCGGTGCCGCCCGTCCGGCGGCCTCCCCACCGGGACGCGCTGCTTTCCCCGGGCCCTGCGGCCCGAAACCCTCCGGCGTGCCGCCCGCCGGACGCCCGGCGACCAACGGTTTCGGCGGACGGGCGGCGGTGCGCCGACGGATACTCGCGGTGACCATGGGCGGGACGGGGGTAGCGCCGATGGAGGTCGACAGGCGCGCCGGCCGGCGGACGGACCGGGTGCGACGCTGGCTGCTCGCCGACGCGTCGGAGCGGCCCGTGCCGCAGGGTCTGCACGCCCGCCCACCGGCGCAACGGAACCACCCGTGGTGGAAGGTGATGTGCCTGACCGGCGTCGATTACTTCTCGACGCTCGGCTACCAGCCGGGCATCGCGGCGCTTGCCGCCGGGGCGCTCTCGCCGGTGGCGACCCTTGTGCTGGTGCTCGTGACGGTGCTGGGCGCGCTGCCGGTCTACCGGCGGGTGGCGGTGGACAGCCCGCACGGTGAGGGTTCCATCGCGATGCTGGTACGCCTGCTGAGCTACTGGCCGGGCAAGCTGTTCGTGCTGGTGCTGCTCGGTTTCGCGGCCACCGACTTCATCATCACCATCACCCTGTCCGCCGCCGACGCCACGGCGCACCTCGACGAGAACCCGTTCTGGCCCAGTGGCCTCAAGGGTCACGAGGTGCTGCTCACGCTGCTGCTCGTGGCGCTGCTCGGCGCGGTGTTCCTCAAGGGCTTCGGTGAGGCCGTCGGGATCGCCGTCGTCCTGGTCGCTGTCTACCTGACGTTGAACGCCGTGGTGATCGTTGACGCGCTGTGGCGGGTGGTGACCCATCCGAGTGCGGTCGGGGACTGGACCACGGCCCTGACCACCGGGCACGGCGACCCGCTGATGGTCGTCGCGCTGTCCCTGCTGGTGTTTCCGAAGCTGGCGCTGGGCCTCTCTGGCTTCGAGACCGGCGTGGCGGTGATGCCGCACATCCGGGGGGACCGGCGGGACTCGGAGGACCGTCCGCTGGGCCGGATCCGGGGCGCGCGTCGCCTGCTCACCACCGCCGCCGCCACAATGAGCGTCTTCCTGATCACCAGCAGCGTGACCACCACAGTGCTGATTCCGCCCGAGGCGTTCCAGCCGGGTGGTCCGGCGAACGGGCGGGCCCTGGCCTATCTGGCGCACGAGAATCTCGGCCAGGTCTTCGGCACGGCGTACGACCTGTCGACGATCGGGATCCTCTGGTTCGCGGGCGCCTCGGCGATGGCCGGCCTGCTCAACCTGGTGCCCCGCTATCTGCCCCGGTACGGCATGGCGCCGGCCTGGGCGCGGGCGGTCCGGCCGTTGGTGCTGGTGTTCACCGGCGTCGCGTTCCTCATCACGATCATCTTCAGGGCCAGCGTCGACGCGCAGGGCGGCGCGTACGCCACAGGGGTTCTGGTCCTGATCACCTCGGCGTCGACGGCGGTGACCCTCGCGGCACGGCGGCGCGGGCAGCGCGGGCGCATGATCGCGTTCGGAGTCATCGCCGTCGTGTTCGTCTACACAACGGCGGCGAACGTGGTGCAACGCCCCGACGGCGTCAAGATCGCCGCCTGCTTCATCGGTGCGATGATCCTGGTGTCGGCGCTTTCGCGGGTGCTGCGGGCCTTCGAGTTGCGTGTCGACCGGGTCGAGTTGGACCCGCTCGCGACGGCGTTCGTCGCCGAGCGTGCCGGGCGTCGGATCCGCCTCATCGCCCACGAGCCGGGGCGGCGCGACCTGGCGGAGTACCGCGACAAGCTGGCGCAGACCATGGCCGACAACGACTTCCCCGACGACAGCGATGTCGTCTTCGTCGAGGTCCACGTCACCGATCCGTCGGACTTCGAGACCGGGCTGCTGGTGCGCGGCAGCGTGGCGCACGACCGCTTCCCGGTGCTCAGCCTGGCCAGTTCGTCGGTGCCCAATGCGCTGGCCGCCCTGCTGCTGGAGATCCGCGACCGCAGCAGGCGACGTCCCCACATCTACTTCGAGTGGACCGAGGGCGGTCCGGCCCGCAACGTCCTGCGCTACCTGGCGTTCGGGCAGGGCGAGATCGCGTCGGTGACCAGGGAGATCCTGCGCCGCCAGGAGCCCGACCCGACGCGCCGGCCGCACGTGCATGCCGGCTGACCAGGCAACGGACGGTGAGCGTGGTCATATCGGCTGGACGGCGGGCCGGGGTCTGCTGCTAGCCTCGGCGCAGGTCATGAGTGCCAGCGCGAAGCCCCGGCTTGCTGGCCGGCAACCCTCCTCCGCGGTGGGGTGCCCCGGGTGAAGACCAGGCACCGGCAGGACGCCGGTGCAAGCGTGGCCTGGCACCCAGGTCAGCACAGACCCGGGAGACCTTTATGCGCATCCTCAACACCGATCCACAAGCCGACGGCGCGGACTTCCGCGCAGGTCGGGTCACGCCGGTACTGATCCGGCGGCGGCACGTGGACATGATGCGGGTGTGCAGCGCCGCCTGTCGCGGCCGCGCAGCGCACTAGCGCACTTCCCCTTTCCAGGAACCACCCAAGCGGTACGCCCTCATCGGGCGCACCGTGGGCGGCGCACGTCCACGCCCGCCCCAGACGCGACCTTTCGGAGACACTCGTGCGATTCCTTCCTGCTCTGACCCGTGCCGCCGCTGTCGGTGCCGCCGCGATCCTCGCCGCGACCGCGCTCACCGCCTGCGGCTCCGACGACGCTTCGTCCGAGGCCACCGGCAACCCGTACAACCTGGCGCAGCCCGGCGTGCTGCGGGCCGGCACGCTCTCCGACGCGCCGCCGAACGTGTTCCTCAAGGACGGCAAGTTCACTGGCTTCGACAACGACCTGCTCACGGCGGTCGCCGACAAGCTCGGCCTGAAGGTCGAGTTCGTCGGCACCGACTTCTCCGCGTTACTGTCCCAGGTCAACAACCGCAAGTTCGACGTCGGCAGTTCCTCGATCACGATCACCGAGGCGCGGAAGAAGACAGTCGACTTCGGCAACGGCTACGACTTCGGCTACTTCGGCCTGGACGTTCCGGCCGGCTCGCCGATCACCGGCTTCGACCAGCTCGCCGGCAAGCGGGTCGTCGTGGTGCAGGGCACCGTCCAGGACGACTACGCCACCGGGCAGAAGCTCGACCCGGTCCGCGTGCCGGACTACAACAGCGCGATCAACCAGCTCAAGGCGGGCACCGCCGACGCGTGGATCGCCCCGGCCGAGATCGGCGACAAGCTGGCCGCCGACAGCAACGGCAAGATCACCGTGGCGGCCAAGCAGCTCAGCCCCACCCCGACCGCGTACGCGGTGGCAAAGGGCAACGACAAGCTGCGCGAGGCGCTGAACAAGGGCCTCGACGAGGTCATCGCGGACGGCACGTGGAGCCGGTTGCAGGCGCAGTACTACCCGGGCCGGCCGGTTCCGGAGGACTTCAAGCCGGGCAGCGGCACGGTGGCAGTGCCGTCGGCGGCTGCGTCCGCGTCCGCCGCGTCCTGACGGCGTACCAGTGACGAGCGAGCAGGGCGGTAGGAGAGGCGACCGATGGATCCGTTGAGCACCCTCTGGGAGACCTTCTTCGACTGGAGGTCGATGCGCGAGGCACTGCCCGACATGCTTACCGTCGGGCTGCCCAACACCCTGATCCTGGCGGTCTCCGCCGCCCTGCTCGGCTCGGTGCTGGGCCTGCTGCTCGCCGTCGCCGGCATCTCCCGCAGCCGATGGCTGCGCTGGCCGGCGCGCGTCTACACCGACATCTTCCGGGGGTTGCCTGCGGCGGCCACGATCCTGCTGATCGGCGTCGGGCTCGCCCCGCTCGGCATGGAGGTCTGGGGGCCCGACCCGTACCCGCTGGGCATTCTGGCGCTGTCGCTCATCGCGTCGGCGTACATCGGTGAGATCTTCCGCTCGGGCATCCAGTCGGTGGAGGCCGCCCAGTTGGAGGGCGCCCGCGCGCTCGGCTTCTCCTGGGCCGACTCGATGCGGCTGGTGATCATTCCGCAGGGCATCCGGCGGGTGCTGCCCGCCTGGGTCAACCAGCTCATCGCGCTGATCAAGGATTCCAGCCTGGTCTACTTCCTCGGGCTGGTGGCCAGCCAGCGCGAGCTGTTCCGGATCGGGCAGGACTACGCGGCAAACACCGGCAACCAGTCCGCGCTGCTGCTGGCCGGGCTCTTCTACCTGGCGTTGACAGTCCCGCTGACGCACATCGTCAACTGGATCGACCGGCGGCTGCGCCTCGGCCGGCCGGCCACCGCGCCACCGGACGACGACGAGGACGAGCCGGCGCTTGCCGGCATCCCGGAAGGAGACCGCCGATGAGCATCGCGACGACCACCTCGGTCAGCCTCGACGCGCGGGACGTACACCTCGCCTTCGGGCCCAACCGGGTGCTGCGCGGCGTCGACCTGACAGTGCCGCGCGGTGCGACGGCCTGCGTGATCGGGCCTTCCGGGTCGGGCAAGTCCACTCTGCTGCGTACCCTCAACCGGCTCATCGAGCCCGACCGCGGCGACGTGCTGCTGGACGGGCGCAGCGTGTTGGGCGACGACCCGGACGCGCTGCGGCAGCGGGTGGGCATGGTCTTCCAGCAGTTCAACCTCTTTCCGCACATGAGCGTGCTGCGCAACATCACCCTGGCACTGCGCCGGCTGCGCAAGCTCAGCGAGGACGAGGCGGTAGCTGTCGCCCGCGCCCAATTGGAGCTGGTCGGGTTGGCAGGCAAGGCCGACGCCCGGCCGACGCAACTCTCCGGCGGCCAGCAGCAGCGCGTCGCGATCGCCCGGGCGCTGGCCCTGCGACCCGAGGTGATGCTCTTCGACGAGGCCACCTCGGCGCTCGACCCCGAACTGGTGAAGGGCGTGCTCGGGGTGATGGCCGACCTCTCCTCCGGCGGGATGACGATGGTGGTGGTCACCCATGAGATGGGCTTCGCCCGGCAGGTAGCCGACACCGTCGCCTTCATGGACCGGGGCGTGGTGCTGGAGGCCGGCCCTCCGGAGAGGATCTTCGAGGGGGCCGAGCACCCACGGCTGCGCCGCTTCCTCGATCAGGTGCTCTGAGCCGCGACATCAGTCCTCGGGGCCGCGCCCCAGCAACCGGATCTCCTCGTTGTCGAGCGCGGCCTGCAACTCCAGCAGCACGAGGTCGTCGATCTCCCGCCTGTCGCGCAGGCGGGTGACCTCGCGCCGTTTGTGGGCGAGAATTCCGAGGCGCAGTTGACGTTCCAGGTCACGTTCCTCGGCGGTGTCCCCGCCGCCCTCGTTCACGTCCGCCAGGTGCCGCTGGTACTCGGCCTGCAACCGGCGAACCGCGTCCTCCCCGGCACCGATGTCCGCGGCGACCTGGGGTAACGCGGCCAGGCCGGCCTCGGTGGCGCGTAGCCGCGCCTGCCGCACCTCCTCGTCGCGCCCGGGGTCGCCGCCCAGCCCCGCCCAGCGCACCACAAGCGGCAGTGTGGTGCCCTGCACCAGCATGATCAACACGATGACCAACGCGGTGACGAAGATGATCAGGTCGCGTTCGACCACCGGACGGCCGGCGACCGTCATCGTCGGGACGGCAAGCGCCGCGGCCAGCGAGACGGCGCCCCGGAACCCGGCCCAGCCGGCGACGGTGCCGACCCGCCATCGGGACGCCCCGCCGTTGCTGTCGGTCGGTGCCCGGCGGCGCAACAGCATCGCCGACTCGCTCGTCAGGTAGACGAACAGCAGCCGCGTGGCGATCACGACCGAGGTGACCACCACCACGATCATCAGGGCCCGTTGCGGCGAGGTGCTGGTGATGCCCCGGACGGCCCGGGGGATCTGGGTGCCGAGCAGGACGAACAGGCCGCCGTTGATGAGGAACGTGGACAGGTCCCAGAACGCGTAGGCAAGCACGCGGGAACGGGCGCGGATCACCCGTGGACCGGCGTAGGCGAGGACCAGGCCGGCGACGACCACCGCGAGCACACCGCTTGCGTGCACCGAATCGGCCAGCAGGAACGCGCCGAACGGCGTCAGCACGCTCAACGCGCCCTCGCGCAGCGGATCGTCGAGCCGTTTGCGAATCAGCACCACGAAGCCACCCACCAGCAGCCCGGCGAGCACACCACCGGCGCTGGCGCCGACGAACTCCTCGCTGATGCCCAGCACACCCGGCTCCGCGGCGCCGGTGAGCAGACCCACGGCCACCGCGAAGATCACCAAGGCGGTGCCGTCGTTGATCAGGCTCTCCGCGTGCAGGGTGGTGAGGAGCTTGCGGGGCAGCCGTTTCGCCAGACCGGTGACCGCGGCGGCGTCGGTCGGCGCGAGAACCGCGCCGAGCACCCACGCGGGGGCGGGGTGCACCCCGAACGCCTGCGCGGTAAGCGACACCGTGACCATGGTGAGCAGCACGAGCACCACGGCGAGCAGCCCGATCACCGGCAGGTTGGCCCGGATCTCGCGCAGGCTGATGGTGAGGCTCTCCCGGTAGAGGATCGCCGGCAGGAAGATCAGCAGCACCAGGTCCGGTTCCAGGGTCAGCTCGGACAACGGCGGTGTCAGCCCGAGCAGGACGCCGAACGCGATGAGCAGGACCGGCGGCGCGACGCGGTACCGGCCACCGAGGGTGGTGCCGAGCAGGACTGTCACGCCCAGCACCACGATCAGGACGAGCGCCTCCACGCGTACCTCCCTCGATCCGTGGCGACGACGGCACGCGCCGGTGCCTCCATCTGACCGCACGCCGCCGGACAGTTCCACGAGAACCGGCAAGTCGACCGGCCCCCGGAACGCGGCAGCACCCCTTGTCGGTCGACGACGACGCGCACGCCGCGGCGGCGGTGACGACTCAGGCGCGGGCGCGGGCGGTGATCGCTCGGGCGGTACGGAGGTGGTCGGCCGCTTCCTCGGGGCGGC
This sequence comes from Micromonospora sp. DT41, assembly GCF_049841715.1. Lineage (NCBI taxonomy): Bacteria > Bacillati > Actinomycetota > Actinomycetes > Micromonosporales > Micromonosporaceae > Micromonospora > Micromonospora sp. DT41. Next base: position 96,764 of record NZ_JBNCKU010000004.1, read on the forward strand.
CCAGTGCCGCGGCCAGCCCGGCGAGGTGACCCGCTACCGGGCCGGCGGTGAGGACCCCGCTGCCGGCGGCCAGTTCAGTGGCGGCCGGGCGGAGCGCTGCGGCGACGTACTCCATCGTGGATCGGTCCTCCACCGCGAGCGCCGCCTGGGCGATGAGGCAGAGCCGGGTCTCCCGCAGCAGGTCGTGCGGGCCGTCCGGGAGGGTCCGCAGCGCGGTGCGGGCAGCGTCCCGGTCGCCGGCGGCGGCGAGCAGCAGCGGTCGGACCCACGGTTCGTGCGGCCCCCAGTCCAGGCTGGCCCAGTCCTCGACGTCCAGGCCCGCAACCGGTCCCCCGGCGTCGACCTGTCGATCGGCGCGCGCCGGCAGGTCGGCGCTGGCGGCGGCGTCCAGGTGCAGGCCGAGCAGCGCGAGCGGGAGCAGCCCACGGGTCAGGCCCGGCATGTCGTCGGCGGGCAGCCGGTCGGCAGCCGCCCGGTACGCCTGGGCCGCGGTGGCCCGGTCGCCGTCCAGGGCGAGGCGCAACGCGGCGTACCAGCCGGTGAAGACGCCGACCAGCGGCAGCTCGTACCGCTGGGCGAGGCGGTCGGCGGCGCGGGCGTGCGCGTCGGACCCGGCGCGGTCGGCGCGCGCGCAGCACGCCTGGACCAGGATGAGATGGCCCAGCACCTCGAAGGTCACCAGTTGGTGCCGGGCGGCGACGTCGATGAGCTGCTCTCCGATCCGCGCCCGCTCGGTGGCCAACCCGACCCTGTCGAAGGCGTGCATGAAGCGCGCGTTGAGCGCGAAGGCCAGCAGCCCGGCGTCCCCGGCGGTCCGGGCGATCGTCTCGGCCTCGGTGGCGGCCCGGCGACCACTGTCACCGGTGCTGCCGCGCAGCTCCAACGCGAGCGTGCTCAGCAGCCGGCTGCGCTGCGCCGAGCCGGTCGATCCCAGACCGGCCAGGGCGTGTTCCGCGGCGCGGACGATGCGCCCGGAGAGCAGGTCGTCGTCGTTGCGGGTCCAGATGGCGGGCACGTCGAAGCCGGCCAGCACCGCCGCCGTCAGCCGGGGGTCACCGACGGTTTCCGCGTCGGCGATCGCCCCGGCCCGGTACCGCCGCGCCTCGGCCAGCCGGCCCGTCACCGCCAGCGCCCGCCCGAGGCCGAGCACCGCGCTCAGCCGCTCGCGCCGCTCGGTCCCACCGGCCCTGTCGTACGCCTCGATGACCTGCGCCCACAGCCGGGCCGCCTCGTGCGGGTTGCCGGCCCGCTCGGCCACCTCGGCGGCGGTACGCGCGTAGCCGGCAGCCCGCCGGGCGGCGTCCGGTCCCCCGGCGTGCAGCAGGTGGTGCGCGAGCGCGGCCGGGTCGACCGGCTGACGCCGTTGCAGCGCGTCAGCCGCCGCGGCGTGCCAGGCGGCGCGGCGGGGAGCTGACAGGTCGGCGTAGAGGGTGTCGCGGACCAGGATGTGGGTGAACCGTAGCTGCCCGTCGGACTCCCCCTCGGTCAGGAAACCGGCCTGCAACGCGCGGTCCAGGGCGTCCAGCACCGCCTCCGGGTCGTCAGTGAGCGCACCGAGGACCTCCGGGTCGAGGTCGCGGCCGAGCACTGCCGCCTGCCGCAGCACGGTACGGGTCGGTTCGGGCAGCTGCCCGACGCGGTGCCGGATGACGTCGCGCACTCCCGGTGGCACTGCCGCCAGCGCGACAGCGCCCTCACCCACGTACAACTGGGCCAGCTCGCGTACGAAGAACGGGTTGCCGCCGCTGCGATGGTGGATAAGCCGGACCGTCGGCGGGTCCAGCTCCACCCCGGCGACGGCACGGGCCAGTTCGCCGGTCGCCTCGTCGGACAGGCCGGCCAGGTACTCCCGTACCGGTTCCAGGCTGGCGGAGCGGGCCAGCGCGGCGGTCAGCTCGGGGTTGATCTCGGTGGCCCGGTAGGTGCCGAGAATCAGCACCGGTCCGGTCGCCGGCTGCGGGCCGGTGAGCAGCCCGGTCAGCAGGTCGAGCGTGTCCCCGTCGGCGCGGTGCAGGTCGTCAAGGACCACCAGCAGCGGACCCCGGTCGGCGACGCCCGAGAGCAGCGATGCCACCGCGCGGTGCCTGCGGAACCGGGCCACCGCCGGATCGCCTGCGCCCTCGGACCCACCTCCGGCAGGCTCGGCCAGCGCTGTCGGTCCGGTGAGCGCGTCGGTGATCTGGGTCCACGGCCAGGCTGCCGGGGCGCCCTCGTACTCCGGGCTGCGACCCCACGCCGTCGCCCAGCCCTCGGCGGTGAGCCGGCGGGTCAACGCCTCGGCCAGTGCGGTCTTGCCGGCGCCCGGATCGCCGCTGAGCAGGGCGAGCGCGGGCCGGCCGGAGCGGGCGACGGCCTCGGCGGCGTGCCGCAGCCGCTGAAGTTCCGCGTCCCGACCAACGAACGGCCGTTGCGGCGGCGAGCCGACCCGACCGGATGTCGAGCCGACTCGACCTGGTTGCGGCGTCGAGTCGACCCGACCGGATGGCTGCGGCGACCCGACTCGCCTGGCTGGCGGCGGCGCGGTGCTGGTGAGGTGGGGCGCCTGGGCCAGGATGTCGGCTTCCAGCTGCCGCAGCTCGGGTCCCGGGTCCAGGCCCAGCTCGGCCACCAGGACGTCGCGCGCCTGGCGCAGCGCGGCCAACGCCTCGCCCTGTCGGCCGGAGCGGTACCGGGCGACAGCGAGCAGCCGCCAGGCGTCCTCCCGCAGCGGATGGTGGGCGAGGTGGGCGGGCAGGTCGGCGGCTGCCTCGTCCGGCCGACCCAGCGCCAGCAGCGCCTCGGCGCGTCGCTCGACGGCGAGCATCCGCAGCTCGTCCAGCCGGTTGATCTCCGCGGCCGCCCAGATCTCACCCGCGCAGTCGGCGTACGCGGGCCCGCGCCACAACCCCAGGGCCGCGTCCACGGCGTCCAGGGCCGGTGCGGGCAGTCCTGCCGTGAGCAGCCGTCCCGCCTCGCCGACCGCAGCCTCGAACCGCCAGGCGTCCACCGCGTCCGGGGCGGCCCGCAGCACGTACCCGGTGGGTTCGGTGACCAGGAGCCGGGGTGGCTGCCGGGGCGGCCGGTCCGGCTCCAGCGCCCGCCGCAGGTCGGCGACGAAGGTGCGGATGGCACCCACCGCGCCGTCGGGAGGGCTCTCCCACAGGTCGTCGACGAGGCGTTCCACAGGCACGACCCGGCCCCTGGCGATCAGCAGCCGGGCCAGCACGGTGCGCTGCCGGGGCCCCTTGAGCGCGACCGGGCCACCTTCCGTCGTGGCTGTCACCGGCCCGAGCACGCCGAAGGTCACCGCCTCGGGTGCGGCCTGCTGCCTGGTCACAGGACCAATCTAGGCGGGCGTCCCGGGCCACCTCGGCCGGCCGGTACTGATCCGTCGCTGACCGGTCGCTGATGCCCACCGGCCAGGCTCGATCAGGTACGACGGCGACGGGCACCCGCCCCCGCCGACCCCGCTCATCAGGAAGGTTCCCCGTGGACCCGAGGATCAACGGTTTCGACTACCGCCGCGTCACCGTCGCCGACGGTGTGACGCTCAGCGCCGCCGTGGGCGGCTCCGGGCCGGCGATCGTGCTGCTGCACGGTTTCCCGCAGACCCACCTCATGTGGCGGCACGTCGCGGCCGACCTGGCCGCCGATCACACAGTCATCTGCCCCGACCTGCGCGGGTACGGCGACAGCGACAAGCCCGTGGACACCGACGGCGACGCGTACGCCAAGCGCACCATGGCGGCGGACATCGTGGCGCTGGCCGGCGCGCTCGGTCACGACCGCTTCGCGCTTGCCGGTCACGATAGGGGTGCCCTTGTCGCGTTCCGGGCGGGCCTCGACCATCCGGCGGCGGTCAGCCGACTCGCCCTGCTCGACATCCTGCCCACCCTGGACATGTGGGACGTGCTGCACGGTGTCTCGGCGGCTGTCGCGTTCCACCTGTACCTGATGGCGCAGCCGCAGGGCCTGCCCGAGCAGCTGATCGGTGGCAGCCCGGACGCGTTCTTCGGCTACTTCCTGGACCTGTGGGCACGCGATCCGGAGGCGATTCCCGCCGACGTGCGGGCCGCGTACCTGCGTGCGTCCCGGGAGGCGGTTCCCTCGATCGTGGCCGACTATCGGGCGTCAGCCGCTGTCGACGTCGCCCACGACACCGCCGATCGGGCGGCTGGCAACCTGCTGCGGATGCCGGTGACGGTCCTCCAGCAGGACTGGGGGGCGGCGCTGGGCTACGACGCGGCGAAGGTGTGGCGGGCCTGGGCGCCGGACCTGGAGCACCAGACCGTCACCTGCGGGCATTTCATGGCCGAGGAGGCGCCGGCCGAGGTGGTCCGGGCGCTGCGCGCCCTGCTGGGGCGATAGATCGACAACCCCCATGACTCTCAGTTAAATTCCCGACACGTATAGTTATGACAGGGAGGGTGGCCGGTTCGCCGGCCCTCCCCCCGTCACGCTGCGCGCAGCCCGGCCGAAGCCCTTCTGCACCCCATCTGACCTGCGGATACACGACGTTACGCAGGTGGACGCGAACCGCCCGCCGGTGATACACAGGCAGATACCGGCCAGCCAACGACGGCGAGTCGCTCACCTCCTCGACCATCGACCGTCCACACGCACCGCCTGGACGAAGGCCGCCGACGGACCGCGCCGCGAACGCGCGACCAGCAGCACGGCACGTCCCCCGGCGGGCGGCGGGTGACCACGGTCCTCGACCAGGGAGTTGCCGTGGGAATTCTGCGAGTCCGGGCCAAGCACCAGCCGTTCGAGGTGGCCGCTCTGGTCACGACGTCCATCTGCGGTGTCCTGCTGATGGCGCTCGATGTCCGACCACCGTCTGTCCAACTGTCGATGCCCGAACCCATCCGGCTCGGCTGGGAGGTCTCCCTGATCGTCGTCGGGGTGGCCGGGCTGCTGGGCATCCTGTGGCCCGGTCGGCTCTCCACGAGCCTCGGCATCGAGTTCGCGTCCGTCCTGGTGCTCGGCACCATCACCGGCATGTACGCGGTGGCGCTGGTGGCGGTGTCGGGCCAGCAGGGTGTCGTCGCGGCGTCGCTGATCAGCGCGGTGCCTGCGGGGTCGTTCTGGCGGGCCGCCCAGATCGCCAACGACCTGCGCTGCCTGGCCTACGGCCACCAGTGCACGACCCACCGGCGGGTCGTGGGAGGTGTCACGTGATCTCAGCACCGACCCCCGAGGCGCCGGGCTGGGTACAGATACTGATCAGCCTGCTCGGCATCCTCGGCGGGACCACCGGCCTGGCCGCCATCGCCACAGTCGTGGTGCAGCGCGGCAAGTTCAAGGCCGACGCGGCCGACACCCTCACCGAGGCCGCCCTGACCCTCGTGCAGCCACTACAGTCGCGGATCACCGAGTTGGAAGGCCAGGCGATAAGCGCCAGATCGGAGCTGGGGCTGCTGCGCGAGCAGGTCAACCAGTTGCAGTTCGTCGTCCGGGTCCTCACCCGCACACTGGACCGGTGGCGGACGGCGATCCGTGCGCCCGACGCCACCCTGCGCAAGGTCCGTGCGGTCGTAGCGGAGTCCGACCGGCAGCCCGAAGACTCCTGAGCTGCCCCGGACTCTGGCGTGATCCGGCAGCTGGTGCCCGGTCGCTGGTCGACGCGGGGCGGCAGCCCGGCCGGCTAGCCAGGTGCCGCGTCGCTTCGGTCGACGGACTCCCGCCTCCACATTGCGGGCATCGCGTCGAGCAGGACGATCAGCAGCAGTATCCCGGCGACGATCGCGCTGCCGTCCGCACCTGCAAGGGGTGCCCGCGCAGGGCGGGGAGCAGCAACGCCGCCCTGCCCAGGTGGATGGCGACATAGGCGACGGCGAACACGAGCGCGTGCTCGTCGAACGCGGTGGGCACGGCGGCGGCCATCAGCAGGCCGCCGAACATCACCCAGAGAAGCAGGGCGACGATAAGCGGCGCACGCGGGTCGAACCAGTCGGCCGACCACGCGGTCACGAACCACACCCACCAGATCGCCGCCAGCAGCACCAGCACCTGGAAGCCGCCGAGGATGCTGAGGTCGTGCAGGAACGCCTGGGAGAGCCGGGTCAGCGCGAAGATGACTGTCAGGTCGAAGAAGAGCTCCAGGAACGACGTACGGCGGGGGTTCTCCCGCCGTTGCAACAGCCGTCCCGGAAGCCCACTCGTCATTCGCCGTCCCCCCGGGCCCGCAGCCGCAGTCGCCGCCCCAGTCGTACCACCCGCGCCGAGGCGCCCGGGTCGATTCGCTAGCGGGACCGCTCGGCGACCACCACCGAGATCCCGTCGAGGACCCGTTGCAGGCCGAACTCGAAGGCGTACTCCGGGCCGTACGCGGCGCCGTGCTGCTGCCCGGCCGCCGTGCCGACCCGGGACGCGGTCGGGAACCTGTCGGCGGTCAGGAACGTCTCCAGCCACGGCGCGTGCGACTGCCACCACTGCCCGTCGGTCATGCCGGTGTCCCGCTCCAGGTCGAGCACCTCCGACGCGGCGCGGGCGGCGCTCTTGACGTGCCCGAGGACGAGGGTGAGGACCGCGTCCATCTCCACGTCGGTGAGACCGATGTCGGCGACCGCGCCGAGTTCGTGGTCGTACTTGGCGATCGTGTGCGGGCCGAGCACCGGCCGGGTCGTCTCGGCCCGCAGCATCCACGGGTGGCGCTTGTAGAGCGCGAGGTTGTCCCGGGCGATCCGCTCCAGCCGTGCCCGCCAGTCGCCGTCGCCGGCGGTGCGGGGCATCTCGCCGTACGCGGTGTCGATCATGACGTCGACGAGTTCGGTCTTGCCCGGCACGTACGTGTATACCGACATCGTGCCGACGCCGAGCGCCTCACCGACCCTGCGCATGGTCAGCGCGTCGAGGCCCTCGGTGTCGGCGATGTCGATCGCGGCGCGGACGATCCGGTCGACGCTGAGCCCTTGGCCGGCGCTGCGACTGGTCGGTTCCCGGGTGCGCCACAGGATGGCCAGGCTGCGGGCCGGGTCCGCGCTCGCCTTACGCTGACTCGCCATGGTCGGCAATCCTAACAACGCGGCCGTACGCCGTACGACGCCCGGCCGGCGCACGCGAGGGTAGGGCTGGGCATACCTCGGAAGGGGGTCTGGACGGCTGGGGCGCCGGGCCGTCGGCGAATAGCGTCTGCGGCATGACCCCGGACCACCCTCGTCACCTGGCCGAGGCGCTGCGCCGCCGCGACTGGCTGATCTCCGCCTGGCCGTGGCGGGCGCTTGCCTACCTGGTCAGCACCGTGCCGATCGCCGGCGTGCTCGCCATCGGGCTTCTCGTCATCGGCGCGCCACTGTTGGCCGCCGTCAACGCGCTCCGGCAGCACGGCCGACCCCCGGGCCTCCCCCTCATGCTGTTCCTGGCCGTCGGCAGCCTCACCCTGCTGGCGCTGGCGCCGATCGTGAGCTTCCCGGTCGCCGTCGTCGAACGCTGGCGCCTCGGCCTCGTGGACGGCCGCCCTCTGCCGGTGCCGCGGTGGACCGGCCTGGCCGCCCGCTACCGCAGCGCGGCCGGCTGGCGCGAGGTGGCGTACCTGTTCTGCCTCGGCGGTGTCGCGCCTGTCGCGTACTGGGTGTTCCTGCTGCTGGTGCTTCTCGACATCGGCTTGATCGCGAGCCCGTGGCTGGCGTTCGACAGCACGTCGGAGCCCGGCGACGCCGCGCAGGTAATCGTCGTCTGGGGCACCGTCGACACCGCGGGCGAGGCCATCCCGTACGCGATAGTGGGCGTGCTGCTCGTTCCGGTGCTCTGGTACGCGGCCGGGCTGCTCGCCGCCGGCCAGGCAGCGGTGGTGCGGTGGACGCTGGCCCGGCCGGTCGACGCGGCAGCGCTGCGCGAGGTCGCCCGGTCCCGGACCCGGCTGGTCGGCGCGTACGAGGCGGAACGGCGCCGGATCGAGCGCGACCTGCACGACGGCGCGCAACCCCGGCTGACAAGCCTCACGCTCCAGTTGGGCCTGGCCCGGCTGGACGTGGGAGAGGACTCCCCCGCCGCAGGGCCCCTCGCGGTCGCGCACGACCAGGCGCGGGGCCTGATGGTGATGCTCCGGCAGTTGGTGCACGGCATCCGGCCGCAGAGCCTCACCGACCTCGGCCTCGCCGGCGCCGTCCGGGAGCTTGCCGACGCGGCTCCCGTCGCGGTCACCGTCTCCGCCGACCTGGACGGGGAGTTGCCGGAGATCGTCGAGACCACCGCGTTCTTCGTGGTGTCCGAGGCGCTCGGCAACGTGGTCCGGCACGCCGGGGCGACCCGCGCGCAGGTCCGCCTGAGTCGGGCCGGCGGCGATCTCGTCGTGGAGGTGTCCGACGACGGACGCGGCGGCGCCGACCCGTCGCGGGGCACCGGCCTGACCGGTCTCGCCGATCGGGTCGCCGCCGCCGATGGGCGACTGCTGCTGGCCAGCCCACCCGGCGGGCCTACCCTGGTCCGGGTGGAGCTGCCATGGCCCCGGTGACCCGTGTCGTGCTTGCCGAGGACGAGGTGCTGTTGCGGGAGGGCCTGGTCGCGCTGCTGACCCGCTTCGACTTCACTGTGTGCGCCGCCGTCGGCTCCGCGCCCGAGTTGTTGGACGCGGCCCGTACGCACCAGCCGGATCTGGTGCTTACCGACATCCGGATGCCACCGGACCGGCGCGACGACGGGCTGCGGGCGGCCGTCGCGCTGCGCGCCGAGCGGCCCCGGCTCCCGGTGGTGGTCCTGAGCCAGTACGTGCAGACCGGGTACGCGGCGGCGCTGCTGGACAGCGGCGACGGCCAGCGGGTGGGCTACCTGCTCAAGGACCGGGTGTCCGAGGTCACCGAGTTCGTCGACACGCTGCGCCGGGTCACCGCTGGCGGCACCGCCATCGACCCGGACGTGGTGCGGCAACTGCTGCACCGCCCGCGCGACCCGCTGCGTGCCCTCTCCGTCCGGGAACGCGAGGTGCTGGCGCTGCTGGCCGAGGGCCGGTCCAACGCCTCGATCGCGGCCCGGCTGCATGTCACCGAGGCTGCGGTCGGTAAGCACGTCGGCAACATCCTGCTGAAGCTCGACCTGCCGCCCAGTGACGACACCAACCGCCGGGTGCTGGCCGTTCTCACCTATCTGCGCGCCGACCCGGCCGGCTGACCAGCACCGGGTCTAGATCAGCCCGGCTGCGCCGAGGCGTAGATTCGACAGGCGGTGCCGCCGCCATCCGGGCGCGGGCCGGGGAGGAGCACGGCATGTCGGAGGCGTTGCGGGTCGGTCTGCTGGGGTACGGGCTGGCGGGTCGGGTGTTCCACGCGCCGCTGATAGCCGCGACGCCAGGGCTGCGACTCGACGCCATCGTGACCCGCGATCCGCAGCGGCGCGAGCAGGCCGCACAGCACCATCCGGACGCCCGGCTGGTCGACGACGCCGACGCGCTGTGGCGTACACCCGAGGCTCTGGACCTGGTGGTGGTGGCGACGCCGAACCGGCAGCACGTGCCGATGGCCCGGGCGGCGCTGGCCGCTGGCCTGCCGACCGTCGTGGACAAGCCGCTCGCACCGACCTCCGCCGAGAGCCGCGCGCTTGTCGACGAGGCAGCCGAGCGCGGGGTGCCGCTGACGGTGTTCCAGAACCGGCGCTGGGACGGTGACTTCCTGACCGCCCGGCAACTGGTGGAGCGGGGCGAGCTGGGGCGGGTGCTGCGCTTCGAGTCCCGGTTCGAGCGGTTCCGGCCGACGATCAAGCCGGGCTGGCGGGAGCTCGCGGGCCCCGAGGAGGCTGGCGGCGCCCTCTTCGACCTGGGCGCGCACCTCGTGGACCAGGCGGTGCAGCTGTTCGGCCCTGTCGAGCGCGTCTACGCGGAGGTGGACCGTCGCCGTGCGGGCGCGGCTGTCGACGACGACGCCTTCGTGGCGCTGACGCACGCCAACGGGGTGCACTCGCACCTGTGGATGGGTGCGGTGACCGCCCAGCTCGGGCCCCGGCTGCGGGTGCTGGGTGACCGGGCCGGCTACACCACGTACGGCCTCGACGTGCAGGAGGCGGCTTTGCACGAGGGCGGCCGACCGGACCAGCCGGGCTGGGGCGAGGTCCCGCCGGAGCGGTACGGCCTGCTGGGCGTCGACGGAGATCTGCGCCCGGTGCCGACCGAGCCGGGGGCGTACCAGAGCTTCTACGCGCAGGTGACCACGGCGTTGCGCGAGGGTACGCCGATGCCTGTGGACCCGCGGGATTCGGTGGCCACCGTCGAGCTGATCGAGCTTGCGCACCGGTCAGCGGCCGAAGGCGTAGTGCTACCGGTCCCGATCGCCTGACGGGTTGCCGAGCTTGGCCGGTGGGGGTGCCGGCGGGTTGACGTGGACACCGGGCCGGCCGGTGAGCGCGCCGGGCGGGAGCCCAGGAGCGTTGCCGGCCCGGCCCGGTGCCGGATCAGCGCTGCTTCAGCTCGCGCCAGGATGGGTGGGTGCCGCGCCAGGCGTCGGCCAGGATGGCCGCCGAGGCCCGGCTGGGGCACTGCTGCACCCGCTCACGACCCGACGCCCCACCGATCTGGGCGCGGACCTCCCAACCCTGCCCATCAGTACGGATGTACACGTCCCGGCGCCCGCGCGGGGTCGTGTCTCCGTTCCACCAATGCTCCTCGACCTTCATTCGCCGACCGTATAGCAATTTTTGCGCGGAGGGTACGGCGCAGGAACGCACGGACCTGGGCAAGAGCCGCAATTCAGGCGCAAATCGAGACCAGTGTTAACGGTTAGCAACCTTCGACGGCCGTCAACCCTGCGCCGTGAGCAGGTAGTCGTCCGCCTCCGCGCTCCACCGCAGATCGACTGCGCCACCGGTCGCGGCCGCCTTGCAGAACTGGAGGAAGCTGCGGTACCCCAGCTTCTTCTCGCTGAAGTCCGGACGGGCCCGACGCAGCTGGTTCTTCAGACCGGACAGCGCCACGGGATTGCCGGCGCTGCCGAGGTCGCCCACCACCGAACGGAGCAGACCGAAGGCCACCTCCCGGTCGCCGTGCTCGGGCAGCGAGACCTCGGGGTCACCCTTGGCGGGCCCCTCGGCCAGGTCGACCACGTTGTGCCCGGCGAGGTGGCGCAGCAGTTCCCCGAAGGTACGGAAGCCGTAGTCGGACTCGCTGAAGGTCGGGTCCTTGCGCAGCAGGGTCCGCTTGAGCCGGGAGGCTGTCACCTCGCCGCTGGCGCTGCCCTGCAACCCGGCCACCGTCTGGGCCACCAGCACAGCCAGGGCGTCGACGTCCCGGCCGGGCTCCTCCCCCGCCGGCCGACCCTCGGGCTCCTGCTCCCGTTCCTCCTGCTCCGGCTCGGGCGGTCGCTGACCCGGGCCCGACTGTCGGGCCGGGCGACCCCGCCGGCTGGCGGTCGGCGGGATGTCCACGCCCTCCAGCCGGTCGTAGTAGAGGAACTCGTCGCAAGCCGGAGGGAGCAGCGCCGACGTCGACCCCTCGACCCCGACACCGATGACCTTCTTGTTCAGCTCGCGGAGCTTGTGCACGAGCGGGGTGAAGTCGCTGTCACCGCTACAGATGACGAACGTGGAGATGTAGTCGCGTTCGAAGGCCAACTCGATCGCGTCCACCGCCATCTTGATGTCTGCCGCGTTCTTGCGGGAGGCGCCCATGCGCTGCGGGATCTCGATCAGCTCCACGTGGGACCGGGTGAGCATCCGGCGGTCCTCGTCGAAGAACGACCAGTCGGCGTACGCCCGGCGCACCACCACCCGTCCCCGCTCGGCAAGCGCGTCGGCGATCGGCCGGAAGTCGAAGGCCGCGCCGCCACGATGGTCGCGGGCGCCCAGCGCGAGGTTCTCGTAGTCCAGGAAAAGGGCGATCCGGTCTTCTTGCTCCACGCGGCACAGCGTACGCCGCGCAGAGGCGGCCGGAGCAGAACCGCCACCCAACGCGACAGTCCATTTCTTACCAGCATGTTGTCGCTTTTTTTCGTTTACGGATAGGCATCTTGCAGCACAGTGGTCGGTACTGGCACGATGACGATCAATGTCGGGCGTAGGGGGAGCGCCGGGCGGACCTCCCCACCACCATCCACGAAGGAGTGGCACCGATGTTCCGGAACTCGATGCGGGCGCGGGGTCGCCCAGGCCGCCCGACCATCACCACCGTCAGCCTCGCGACCGCCATCACAGTGCTGGCGGCCGGCGGGTCCACTGCCGCCGTCGCCGGTCCGCCGGCACCCGCCGCGACGCCTGTGGTCACCCGAGCCGGCCTCGACCCGGCGCTTGTCGCCGGGCGGGGCGCCGACGTGGACTTCGTCGAACAGGAGGCGGAGAACGCCCGCACCAACGGCACTGTCATCGGCCCCGACCGGTCCGCCTACACGCTGCCCGCGGAGGCGTCCGGCCGCCGGGCGGTCGGCTCACTCCCGGCCAGTACGTCGAGTTCGTCCTGCCCAGGGCGGCCAACGGCATCACAGTGCGGTACAGCATCCCGGACGCGCCGACCGGAGGCGGGATCACAGCACCCCTGCGCGTCTCGGCGAACGGCAAACACGTGCGCGACATGACGCTGACGTCGCAGTACTCCTGGCTGTACAACCAGTACCCGTTCTCCAACGACCCCCGGGCCGGGCTGCTGCACCCGGACTGGTGGATCACCGAGTGCCAGTGCGTGCCGTCGGCCACCACCCCGTACCCGAGCATCAGCACGCCGTTCCGGCCCGCCCACTTCTACGACGAGCAGCGACTCCTGCTCGGGCGCACCTACCGGGCCGGTGACACGATCCGGCTCACCGCGCCGAGCGGCAGCGCCGCCGCCTGGACCGTCATCGACCTGCTCGACTCCGAACTGGTCGCGCCGCCCCGCGTCCGGCTGCTCGCCGCCAACGTGCTGGCCTTCGGCGCCGACCCCACCGGCCGGCGGGACTCCGCCGACGCCCTCGACCGGGCCATCGCGTTCGCCAGGCGTACCCACCTGACCGTGTACCTCCCGCCGGGCACCTACCAGGTCAACAGGCACATCGTCGTCGACGACGTCACAATCGAGGGCGCGGGCAACTGGCACACCATCATCAAGGGCCGCGAGGTGGCCCTGTCGCCGCCCGCACCGGACGGCTCTGTGCACACAGGCGTCGGGTTCTACGGCCGCGACGCCGCCGACGGTGGCAGCCGCAACGTCCACCTCTCCGGCTTCGCCATCGAGGGCGACGTACGGGAACGCATCGACACCGACCAGGTGAACGCCATCGGTGGCGCGATGAGCGACTCCACAATCGACGGGCTCTACCTGCACCACACGAAGGTGGGCATCTGGTTCGACGGGCCGATGCGCAACGTACGCGTCACCAACAACATCATCGTCGACCAGATCGCCGATGCGCTCAACTTCCACACCGGCGTGACCGACTCGCTCGTCGCGCACAACTTCGTCCGCAACACCGGCGACGACGGCCTGGCGATGTGGTCGGAGAAGACAGCCAACGCGCGGAACACGTTCGACCACAACACCGTGCAGTCCCCCACGCTCGCCAACGGCATCGCCATCTACGGCGGCACCGACACCACCGTGTCGCACAACCTCGTCGCCGACCCGGTCCGCGAGGGCAGCGCCCTCCACGTCGGCGCCCGCTTCGGCGCGGAGCCGTTCACCGGGCACCTGCGGATCACCGACAACACCACTGTCCGCGCCGGCACGTACGAGCTGAACTGGAACATCGGGCTGGGCGCCATCTGGATCTTCGCCCTGGACCGGAGCATCGACGCGCGCATCGAGGTCACCGGTGACGCGTACCTCGACAACACGTACAACGCGATCATGCTGGTGAGCGACTGGCCGGTGAAGGACCTCTACTCGATAAACGACGTACGGTTCCGCGACATCCGGGTCGACGGCACCGGCACGTCAGTGGTCAGCGCCCGCTCGGCGGGGTCGGCGTCGTTCGCCAACGTGGACGCCCGCAACGTCGGCGCGGTAGGCGTCAACAACTGCGGGTCGTTCCACTTCACAGCGGCCGGGTCGGAGTTCACCCTCACCGACCTGGGCGGCAACGACGGCGGCTGGCTCGCCCCGTGGCTGCTGCCCAACACCATCACCTGCGACGACCGGCCGCCGGTCTCGCCACCACCGCCTCCGTCGCGATGGTGAACGCGGTGGGCGGCCCGGAAGTCGGGCCGCCCACCGCACGGCTTGTCAGGCGTCAGAGCGTCCGGGCGTACGCCAGCGGCACCGTCGTCGCCTGCCCGGCCCAACTGCCGCTCAGGGTGGCGCCGGCCGCGCCCGCAGCCCCGTCCTCAGCGGGTCGCCGGACGACGACAAGCTCGACGGAGTCGGTGACGATGATCGTGCTGTCCCCGTCGACCACCCGACGGATGCCGCCGACCGGGCGCACGCTGTTGTCCCCGGCGCCGCTGGCGACCACCGTCATCGTCGGCTCGCGCACCTCGCGCCGGCCGTCGACCTCGAAATACTGCTCGGCCTGGCCGGTGCCGGCCAGGATGGCGTGGGCCAGGGCCGCAGCGTAGACCGGGTCGCCGCAGCCGTCGTACACCCAGCGCTGGCCGAGCGCCGAGTGCTCGACGGTGCCCACCAGCCAATCGTCTGCGCCGTCGACGGGCGCGGCGCGGTACGTCAGCGGCACCTGGTGCACAGGCCCGCCGGAGGCGCCGACAAGCATCGTCTCGATGCCGACCTCGCCAGCCGGATCGTCGAAGCGGTAGGCGCCCGAGCTCACCGCGTTGACCCCGGCCGGCCCCTGGTACCACTGTCGGCCCGGCAGCCAGGTCGCCAGCAGGTCCAGCTTCGAGGGGCGCAGCGTCGCCCGGTGCAGCAGTGCCATGTGCAGAGCCTAGGTCAGAGGCCCGCGCACGGGTTGCCGTCCACCGTGCAGCCCACCGGTTCCCTGGCCTTGGGTCGGCCGTCGCGGACGTCGAAACGGATCGTCCGCGAACCGCCCGCCGGCACGGCCGGCCCGCTGAAGGTGATCGCCCTGTCGTTCTGCCGCCATTCGGCGCCCTCGACGTCGTCGACGCTGCTGCCCTCGGCGAGGGTCACCACCACGGACCACTGCTCGGCCGGTGCTCGGCCCGGATTGTTCACCACCACCTCACCCGTGTAGCCGAACAACCGGCTGGAGTCGGTGTCGTAGCGGGCCGTCAGCGGCGGCGGTGGCGCGGCCGAAGGCGTACGCGAGGGTTTCGCCGTCGGGGTGCGGCTCGGGCTGGTGGTGGGCGACGCGGCGGTCCGGGACGGGCGCGCCGACGATGTCGCCCTCGGTGGTGCGGTGGACGTGGCGGTCGCGGCGCTCGGCTCCGACGTCGCGGTCGGCGATGACGAGACCGGCGCGGCGGCCTGCTTCGACCCGCCCGGCAGCGTCATCCAGGCCACCAACCCCGCCACGAGAACGACACCGACCAGGGCGGTGACCACCGTCCGACGGCGGCGGCGTGCCCGCGCTGCGCCGACCCCGCCGATCAACGGCAGTTCGGCGGTCATCCCGGCCTCGCCGCGACGCAGGTCGACCTGCTGGAACGCGAGCCAGTCCAGGATGGCCGGCAGGCGCACCGTCAACGCCTGGCGGAGTTGCTGCTCACGCGGCCCGTGCTGCTCCGCCGACCAGGAGCCGTGGGTGGGGACCTCGCGAACGCTCAGCCGGCAGCCCTGGGTGGTGGGGGTGACAACGCAGGTCAGCTCGGTGAGCCGACCTGCCTCGTCGCAGCGCAGCTCCAGCAGCTCCGGCACCTGACGTTCGATCACCTCGACCTCGACGTTGGCATCGAAGCCGGGCAGTCCGGCAGTGTGCAGCAACAGCCGGTCCGGCACTCCCTCGACCATGTCGGCCTCGGCGAACCAGCGGCCGATCAGCTCCCGATCGGTCAATGCGAGCCAGACCCGGTCGGGCGGGTGGGACAGGTCGACGTGCGCGTCGATCTCGATCACGGCGAGACTCTAACGGGTTGCCCACCGACGCGTCGGGCCCCTCCCGCCTGCTCGACGGGTCGTTCAACCCCAGCGCGTCGACAGTTGCGCCGCCGTCGCCAGCGCGGCCCGGGCACCGGCGCTGATCTCGGCGACAAGCTGCGCCGCCGGCACGTCCCGGGCCAGCGGGTGGGCCTGACCGGCCCACAGGTTGACCACCGAGGCGTCCTCGTCGCGCCGGGCCGCGGCGAGCAGCGGGCGGGTCAGGTGCAGCACCTGCGGGTAGCCGGCCGGCGCTGCCGCGTCGTGCGCACGCAGGAAGGCGTTCACCACACCCCGGGCCCGCTTGCCGGTGTACGCCCGAGTCAACGCGGTGGGTGCGGCGCTTGCCACCGCCGCGCGGTGCAGCGGCGAACTGCCCGCCTCCGGGCAGCGCAGGAACGCCGTGCCGAGTTGCGCGGCGGCGGCACCGGCGGCCAGCGCCGCCGCCAGAGCGGGGCCGTCGGCGATGCCACCGGCGGCAACAAGTGGCCTGTCGCAAACGGCGGCGGCCAGCCGCAGCAGCGGCAGCAACGCGTAGTCGTCGTCATCCGGCACGCCGCCGCGATGCCCACCGGCCTCGGTGCCCTGCACCACGACGGCGTCCACACCCAGCTCGGCGGCGGCCGTGGCGGCGTCGGGGCGGGTGACAGTTGCCCACACCTCGGTACCCCGCTCGCGTAGGGCCGCCACGGCTGCCCGGTCGGGCAGCCCGAAGACGAAGGACACCACCGGGACCGGGTCCGCGAGCAGAGCCGCCAACTTCTCCGGGTACGCGTCGTCGCCGCCCACCGGATCGCCCAGGCTCACCCCGAACCGGTCGGCCTGCGGGGCGAGCCGCCGCGCGTACCCCCGGATTGCGGACTCGTCGACGGCGTCGTCACCGGGCAGGAAGACGTTGACCCCGAACGGCCGCTCGGTACGTGCGCGGACCTCGGCGATGTCGGCGACAAGCCGTCCGGTGTCGATCATTCCGGCGGCCAGGAAGCCCAACCCGCCGGCGGCGGAGACGGCCGACACGAGGGCTGGCGTGGACGGGCCACCGGCCATCGGAGCCGCGACGATCGGCTGGCGCAGGGCGGAGAGCACTGACATCCACCCATCCTGCCGCACCGATCCGCTGGTCGTCAGCGTCGGAGGGTGTGCCGCCGCCACAGCACCGCGCCCACCGCGAGGAGCGCCAGCAGCGTCCCTCCGCCGGCCATCAGCGGCCAGAGCTGCCCCACGTCGAGGCCGCTCGCCTGCGCCGCCGGGCTGCCCGGCGTGGATGGCGGTGCCGCGGCGGCGGACTCCGCGGGTTGGGCCGTCGGGGTCGGCGTGCTGCTGGCGGGGTACCGCAGGATCGTCGGACGGGTGCCCGGCGGCTGGCTTGCGGTCTCGGAGACGGTGAGCAGGGACCGGCCGTCGCGGCTGTAGGTGATCGACTCGCCCTGTGGCTCGTCGGGCAGCGCGACGATCCGGGGGGTGCCTGTGGTCAGCGCGGCGACCACGTCGCCGTTGGACACGTCGTACTCGAAGGCGTCGGCGTAGCTGCGCAGCGCCACCCGCTGGCCGTCCGGGGCGCTCGCCCCGCCGGTGATCACGTTGCGCCCGACGAACGAGTACGGGTTGCTTGTGGTGGTGGACGGCAGGGACACCTGGCCGACCAACGCCAGCGGTGTGGTGCCGTCCGGCTTCAACGCGGTGGTCGGCGCGTACAGGTAGACGGTGCCGCTGCCGCCCTTGGTGATGACCAGCGGCCGGCCGTCCCCGTCGAGCAGCATCGCCTCCGCGTCGTGCGGGCGGTCCGGGTACGTCATCCGGTACAACACCGGTTGATCGGCGCCCGGAGCGAGCCGCCACAGCCCGATCGTCTCCCGGGTGCGGTCGTTGTCACCGATGTCGGCGACCCAGATGGTGCCGTCCCGACCGATCGCCAGGTCCTCGGTGTCCCGGGGCCGGGTGGGGTAGCTGACCGTCCGCTGCACCGCGCATCGTTCGTCGAGGAAGAAGATCCGTCGGCGGGCCTCGTTCTCGGCGCCGTCGTTCACCACCACGTACCCGTCGTCGGTGGCGACCATCCCGGAGATCTCGGTGAGCCTGTCGTCGCGGATCTGGCACACCGACGCGCCGGTCGCCGCGCCAGCCGCACCCGGCGTCAGCAGCACCGCCGGTGGGACCACGCCGGTGAGCAGAGCCGCCAGCACCGCCCCAATGCGGGCACGCCGCCCCCAGCTCAACCACCCGCGTACCCGCATCGCCCGCCCTCCTCGTCGCAGCCGTGATCCGACCACCTGCCCATCCTTGCTGATCACGACCACCTGCGACGGCCATCGGGGCGCACGCCACACCCCATGTCGACGTACTGTCGCTCCGCCCGGTCGCGGATTCGGGGCGCCACGCACCGCCCCTGGTGGGCCGTCCCAGATGACGGCGCGCCGCCGTTTCGTCGTACCCGTAGTCCATGATCGTGTCGTCGCAACGCCGCCGGGCATCGGCGGGCGTGCGCATCATCCTGAGTTTGTCGATGGCGGGAGGGCGGGACGTGACGGACGCCGACGGAGCCGGCTTGCGGCGGCGCAGCGTGCTGGCGGTGGTGCCGCCCGCGCGGCCCCGCAAGCTGGCGAAGGTGCCCTTCGTCGAGCTGGCCGACGGGCGGTTGCAGGGCGTCGTCTCCAGCGGGTCGGACATCGAGCGGGTCTACGTCTCGTCGATCTCCGCCGGCACCCACGCCTACCAGTGCAGCACCAACAACAACCGACCCTGCGGCGGCCTGCGCGGCGCACCGTGCAAGCACCTGCACGCGCTCACCGACGAGGCGCTCCTCCAGTACGGCGCCGACCGGGTCGCCCGCTACCTGCGGGTCGACATCGGCGACGGGGTGGCCGGCGGCGCGGACCTGCTGGCCCGACTCGACGGCCAGCCCGAGCCGGCCTCGGCGGCGATGGTGTTCAGTCGCTTCCTGCGTCACCTGTCGTACCTGGAGCTGCCGGGCAGCACGAGCGCGCTTCCCGAGCTCCAGTGGTTCCCGGGCACCGGGGCGACCCGCTGATGCGCGGCACGCACCTCGCGCAGCTCCGCGAGGTTCCGGTCGGGTTGGCCGACACGCTCGACGTGGTCGCCGGCTTCGACGACGCCCTCACCAACGGCTTCGGCCGGGTCGGCGAGCGGGACGGGGCAGCACTGGCCGCGTTCGCCCACGCGTTCGTCGGCACGCCGCTGGCCGACCCGGTCGCCGCCGCTGTCGCCGCGATCACCGCCGGGTCGGTCAGGCCGGAGCACCTCGGCGCGCTCGCCGGGGCACGCTCGGCGCTGCTCGGCGCGGCACACGACGCACTGCTGACGCAGTTCGACACTGCGGCGACCCGGGCACGGTCACCATGGACGGCTCCGACGGTCCAAGCCGCCGAGGCGTTGCCCGCCCTCGCGGGTGCGCGGGCGTGGTGGCACGAGGTGGCGGTCGCCGGCTGGCGCGGTGTCGACCACGAACTGCTGTCCTCTGCCGCCTCGACCGTCGAGGCCGCCCTTGCCGTGCCGGCGCTCCGTCGGCTCGCGGTGCTGCTCGACGGCCTGGCCGCCGAGCTGCGGGCCTGCGTGCCGATCGCCACGATGGCGGAGGTGCCGGCACAGCGCTGGGCCGATCTCTGGGCCCGGGGCGTGCTCCTCACCGAGGGCACCCAGGTCACCGACGAGGCACCACGGGTCTCCGGGCGACTGCTGCCGCTCGGCGTGGACCTGCACGTCCACGACACGGCAGTGCAGGTGCAACTGCACGCCGTTCTGGAGCCGACTGACGGCGGGCAGCCTCTGCTGGTCCGCACGGCGGTCGCCGCCGCGAAGGTGGCCACAATCGTCGGTCCGGCAGTCTGGCGGTTGCTGTCGACGCATCCGACGCTGCTCACGGCGCTGGCCGAGCAGCGGGCACTGACAGTCACCGAGCTGCCGCTGCACGGCGGCGACCTGGGCTGGGCCGACGAACGGGTCCGACTCGACGAGCCTGCGGACCCGTTCGCCACTGCCCGGGTGCTGCTGCCCGCGGCCGTCGCGGCGGCGACCGCCCCACTGGACAGACACCCGACAGCCATCGGCGAGCCCGTCCTCATCGAGGGCACCCCGCTCCGCGACGAGGACGGGACGCTCGCCGTCGAGGTGGACGGCGAACGGGTCGTCCTGGCCGTCGACCGGTTACCGGCCGCCGGTCCCCTCACGGCAGAGCTGGTGGCCGCCTCGTCCGCCTGCCTGGGCCTGCTGCGCTGGGACGACTGCCGGTGGCAGCTCCAACCATTGGCGGTACGCGCCACTGTCAAGCGGCGGACGGTGCAGGCGCACAACGGCGACTGGGCGTGCGGCGTCACCGATCCGAAGATCGCCAAGGAGGAGGCCAGGGCAGGCGATGCCGTGGCCGTGTTGCGCGAACGCGCGGGACGGTTGCTGCGCCGATGACCGAGCCCACCACCACCGCCGCGTCCGCCGACGCCAACCGCCGCCAGGTCCTCTACTGGAGGCTGCTGTCACGCCTCTTCGACCGCGACGAGCAACCCAACCTGGAGTCGGCAAGCGTCGCACTTGTCGACGATCTCGGGCTGCCCGCCGCCCTGCTGGACCCGGCGGTCTCGGTGGACACCATCGTGCAGCGCTTCCCGGCGCTCGCGGCCGAGCTGCGCGGGCTGCTCACCTCCGACGAGGAGTCCGCCGCCGGCAGCTCTGCTGCCGACGCCCCTGGTGCCGGTCCTGGTGCCAGTCCTGGTGCCGGTCCTGGTGCCGACAGCTCTGCCGACGACGGCCCAGTTGCCGGCGCGATCTACCGGCCGGGCGAGGCCGAGGTGCGCCGGGCCGCGCTCGTGTCGAAGGTACTGCTCAACGTGTTCGCCACCGGCTCCGGTCCGGTAAGCGCCACCCAGCTGGCCCGCTGGCAGTCCGACGCCGGCTGGTTCGAGCAGGCCCTCGGAAGCGAGCCCGGCGACCTGCGCCGCGAAGGCAGTGGGCTGGGTGCCACCCTCGCGGGGCTGGAGGGTGACCTGGTCCGGCGGATGCACCTGCGGGAGGTGCTCGCCGACCCGGCGCTGGCCAAGGCGTTGACACCGAGCATGTCACTGATCGAGCAGTTGCTGCGGGACAAGGCCAACCTCTCCGGGGTGGCGCTGGCCAACGCCAAGGCGTTGATCCGGCGTTTCGTCGACGAGGTCGCCGAGGTGCTGCGTACGCAGGTGCAGCAGACCAGCGTGGGCGAACTGGACCGGTCGGTGCCGCCCAAGCGGGTGTTCCGCAACCTTGACCTCGACCGGACCATCTGGCAGAACCTGACCAACTGGAGCCCGGAGGACGAGCGGCTCTACGTCGACCGGCTCTACTACCGGCAGACCGCCCGGCGTACGACGCCGGCCCGGCTCATCGTCGTCGTCGACCAGTCCGGCTCCATGGTCGACTCGATGGTCAACTGCACGATCCTCGCGTCGATCTTCGCCGGGTTGCCGAAGGTCGACGTGCACCTGGTCGCGTACGACACCCGGGCACTTGACCTCACGCCGTGGGTGCACGACCCGTTCGAGGTGTTGCTGCGTACCCAGTTGGGCGGCGGCACCGACGGCACGGCAGCGCTGGCGCTGGCCCGGCCGAAGATCGCCGAGCCGAAGAACACAGTGCTGGTGTGGATCTCCGACTTCTACGAGGTCAACAACCAGGCGGTCTTCGACGGTCTACAGGCCGTCCACCGCTCCGGTGCACGGGTCATCCCGGTCGGCTCGGTAAGCAGTTCCGGGCAGCAGAGCGTCAACCCCTGGTTCCGGCAACGCCTCAAGGACCAGGGCACCCCGGTCATCTCCGGGCACATCCGCAAACTCGTCGTCGAGCTGAAGAACTTCCTCACCTAGGAGACCAACCCCCTCATGTCCGAGATGCTGCGCGCCCCCGCCGAGGTCACGTACGCCGACGAGCTGGATTTCCTCGAGTCGGTCGACACCGGCCCGAAGCCGTTCTCCTGGCGGCTGAGCCCACGCATGGTCCGTCTGTTCATCCTTGGCTCGGAGCGGGCCGACGGCCTGTCCCGGGAGATCCCGCAAAAGTGGTTCGGCGACCGCAGCTTCGTCGAACGGGCCATCGTCACACTGGCCTCGGATCGCGGCCTGCTGCTGATCGGTGACCCCGGCACCGGCAAGAGCTGGTTGGCCGAGTTGCTGGCCGCCGCGATCTGCCGCAACTCGACACTTGTCGTGCAGGGCACCGCCGGCACCACGGAGGACCACATCAAATACTCGTGGAACGTCTCCATGGTGATCGCCAAGGGACAGTCCCGGGACTCGATGATCCCGTCGCCGATCATGACGGCGATGGAGCAGGGTGTGGTCGGCCGCTTCGAGGAGCTGACCCGTTCCACAAGCGACGTGCAGGACGCGTTGATCTCGATCCTGTCCGAGAAGTACGTGGCCATCCCCGAGTTGGACCACGACAACATCGTCTTCGCCCAGCCCGGCTTCTCGATCATCGCGACCGCGAACAGCCGCGACAGAGGTGTCAACGACCTCTCCTCCGCGCTCAAGCGGCGGTTCAACTTCGTCCGGATCCCAGTGGTGACGAACAAGCGCAGCGAGGCCGAGATCGTCCGCTTCCGCACCGAGGAGCTGCTGCGCCGGCACCGCATCGAGCTGGACGTGCCGCCCACACTGCTCGACATCCTGCTGCAGAGCTTCGCCGACCTGCGGGCCGGTGCCGCCGCCGCGACAAGCGACGACGAAAAGCTGGAGTCGGCGCTGTCCACCGCCGAGCAGATCGGCGTACTGGAGGACGCCATCCTGCACAGCCAGTTCTTCGGCGACCGTACGCTGCGGGCTGCCACGATCGCCGGCTCCCTGGTCGGCTCGCTGGCCCGGCGCAGCCCGGAGGACCTGGCGATCCTCAACAAGTACCTGCACGGCGTGGTGGAGCCGCGCGCGCGTAAGGACGCCGACGGGTGGGCGGGCTTCCTCGACGGCGGTCGCCAGGCGATCGCGTCCCTGTCGTGACCGCACCGACCGTCGCCGGCACGTTCGGCGCGCTGCGCGAGCAGCTCACCGACGCGGCATCCGCGTTCGCGGGCTCCCCCGACGCGCTCGGTGCGATCCTCGCGGGCATCGTCGACGACGTCGACCGCGCCCTCGGCGAGCGGTTGGAGATCTTCCCGGTCTGCCACCACTCACCGGCGTCCGCGCTTGCCATGGTGCGCCGACTGCGGGCCAAGCAACCCCGGGTGATCTACCTGGAGCTGTGCGAGGATCTCCAGCCACTGCTCGGCGAGCTGCGCAACTGCCGTCTGCCGGTGGCGGTGCAGGCATTCGCGTCGGAGCTGTCCGGTTTCCCCGCAGACTGGGGGCCGCTAAGTGTGGTCGCGCCCGTCACGGAGGCGTCGGCGGAATACCAGGCCATCGCGTACGCGCTGGAGACCCCGGGCGTGGAGCTGGTGCTTGTGGACCGCTCCACCGACCACGTCTTCCAGTGGTCGCCGCGCCCGGATCCGACCGCCGAGGGCGGCGACACCGTGCCGGCCGCGCAGACCGGCGAAGAGTCCGGGTTGCACGGCGACGCCGTCGGGGTGGAGATCGGTGACCTGCGGCCCCGATTCGCGGAGCTGGAGGCGTACCTGCTGCACCACGGCAAGGTGCGGCACTGGTCGGAGTGGTGGGACCAGTACGTCGAAGGCCCGCTGGCCGACGCCGACTACGACACCTACCGACAGGTGATGGTGCTGATCGGCAGCCTGTTCCGGCGGCTGCGCCCGACCGGCACGGACCGGCTGGACCGTGACGAGGACCGCGAGCGGTACATGTGGACGCGGATGCGCCAGCACCTGGCCGCCTCCGGCGTCGATCCCTCCGAGTGTCTCTACGTCTGCGGCGCCTTCCACGCCGCAAGCCGGGTCGAGCAGTTCGGGCTGGACTCCGTCGCCGCCGATTTCACCATCACCCCGCGCACCGACACCCGCTGGCGGTACGGGCTGATCCCGTCCAGTCACTCCGCTATCGAGGCGCAGTTCGGCCTGGCGCCCGGCTCGGTGTCGATCGCCGCAGCGACGTGGACGAAGGCGGTGAGCCGTCACCGGCTGTCCCCGTACCGGCTGGAGGGTCAACGCACCACGGCGACCCGGGGCCGGCGGGGCCGCGCCCCGGCGGCGCCCTCCCCCGTCGACGGTCCGGTCAGCGACGTACTCACCGGTTTTCTCTCCGCCCCGCCGGCCCTGGACGGCCTCGACGAGGCGGAGCTGCGCGGCTGGTGCGTCGACATCGTCCGGCTGGCCCGCCGCAACGGGTACCTGGCCAGCACCGCCGACGCGATAGCCGTCTTCGAGACCTCGGTCCTGCTTGCCGGTCTGCGCAATCGGGCCCGACCCACCCCGTACGACTTCGCCGACGCGGCGGTCACCTGCATCGAGAAGGACGTGGTACCCGGCCGTCGCGACGTGCGGCGGCTCTGCGAGATCCTGTTGGGCGGCGACCGGGTCGGTCAGGTCGGCTACGACGCCCTCCCGCCCCTGGCCCGCGACGTCCTCGACAGGCTCCAGCCGCTCGGCCTGGCACTGGAGAAACGGTCCGTCCAACGGGCTCTGCTGGACCTGGCCGGTCACCCGGAGCTGGCCCCCTGCTCGGACCTGCTGTGGATCCTTCGGCACCTGCTACCGCCGGCCGCGGTACGCCCGATCATGGGTGAGCGCCGGCTCGGGCACCGTTCGATCCAGGAGAGCTGGGACCTGGCACTCGGCCACCACCAGCGCGCGCTCATCGAGCTGGGCTACGAAGGTGTGACAGTCGAGCAGGTCCTGGAGCAGCGGCTGCGCCGGGCGGTACGCGGCCCCGACGCCACCGCCTCAGGTGCGCTCGCCGCCGTGGAGGACGCCATCCGGCTGCTCGGCAGCCCCCGCCTGGTCGACGAGTTGGGCGCGCGGGCGGTGGACCTGCTCGCCGCCGAGCGCACCGTCGACGGCGCCCCGGACGTGCTGCGGCGTATCCGTCGACTGTTGGCTCACTACCGGGCCACCACGGCGAGCCTGCCGGCCTGGTGCGAGGCGTTCGTCACCACCGGGTACGCGCACTACTGCACCCTGCTGCCGACCGCCGTGACAGCGGAGGAGACGGAGGTCCGGCAGGTCGCCGCGATGCTCGGCTTCCTGTTCTCCATGGAGGGCCTGGCCCTGTCACTGGGCTGTGATCGGCACCAGTTGGAGTTGGCGGTCGCACAGTCACATCCGACGGCTCCGGCGAAGGTCGCCCTGCTCTGGGCGGGTCAGCACCAGCTCGGCCAGCTGCCGCTCGCCGAGCTGCGGGTCCGGTGCGCCGAGCTGCTGGCCAATCCGCTGGTGGTCCCCGCCTTCCCGCAGTACCTTGCCGGGCTCGTGCACGCGCTGGAGCCGGTGCCCGGGTTGGCGCCGTTCGTCGTCGAGACGATGTCCACCGCCTTCGCCCAACTGCCCGACCCGGTGCTGCTGCCCTGGCTGCCCACCCTCATCACCACACTGCGGGACCAGGGGCCGGAACTGGTCCCGTTGCTGGTCCGCGAGGCGGGGCGCATCTTCCCGGGGGCGCTGCCGGAGCTGGATGCCTGGGTGCCGCCGTGGCTGGCGCCTCCGACCCCCACGGGCGCGGTCGCCGCTGCCGCGCCACAGCCTCTGGTAGGCGCCCTGCTGGCCGCCCATCCCGAGACCGCCGAGGCCGTGAGCGCGCTCCTGGCACAGCGTGGGCGTGGGCGCCCCGCGATGTGATCTCCGGGCATGCGCTCGGCGGCGCCGGGTAGGCAGCGGCCCGGCGTCCTGTCGACACCCGCCGGGCAGGAGGCTCCGATGAGCACGTACCGGGATGAACAGGACGCGGCGTTTCCTCCCCCAGAGGCGGATGCGCTTGAGCAACGGCAGAACGCCGTCGACTACGGGCCGCCGGACCGGGTGTCTGGTGACATCGACCCGGAGGCGTCCGAGGCGGATCTGGCCGAGCAGGGCGCCCTGCCGGCGGGAACGCTTGAGGAGGTCACGACCCTTCCGGCCGACGCCAACCCGGCGGACGCCCTCGAACAGCGCCAGGAGATCCCCACCCGCGACGAGGGCCGCCGGACCTGACCGAGACCCAGCCAGCCGGGCCGGGCCCGGCCCCTCCCCGACGCGGTGATGTCTGTGAGTCATTTTGATGACTCACAGACATCACGCGGACGGCGGCGGCAACCGACCGCCCGGCCGGCTCGGACTCACAGGCCTCACGCTCGCGCCGCACGACGGCGGCACAGCGGGCGGTTCAGCCGGCGACGACCTGCCAGAGCAGGAACGCGTTCAGCGCGACCACCAGCAGGGCCACGAGCGATGCGGCGGCGGTGGTGAGGGGGTGGTTGACCAGGTTGCCCATGAGGTCGCGCCGGCGTGTGAAGGCGACCACCGGGATCAGCGCGAACGGGATGCCGAAGCTCAGGATGACCTGCGACAGCACGAGAGCGCGGGTGGGGTCGAGGCCGATGGCGAGCACTGCCAGCGCGGGCAGCAGGGTCACGAGTCGGCGCAGCAGCAGCGGGATCCGTCGGCGCAGGAAGCCCTGCATGATCACTTCGCCGGCGTAGGTGCCGACGCTTGTGGAGGCGAGGCCGGAGACCAGCAGGGCGATGGCGAAGCCGAACGCGGCGGCGGTGCCGATGGTCTCGCCGAGACCGCCATGCACGCCTTCCAGGCTGTCGGCGCCGGCCGGGCCGCCGCCGCGGAAGCTGGCCGCGGCGATCAGCAGCATGGCGAGGTTGACCGCGCCGGCCGCCGTGAGGGCGAGCAGCACGTCGGTCCGCTGGCCACGGAACAGCGTACGGCGCTCGGTGTCGTCGGCGGCGGGGATGCGGTCCCGGGTCAGAGCCGAGTGGACGTAGATGACGTGCGGCATGACTGTGGCGCCGAGGATGCCGGCGGCCAGCAGGACGCTGTCCGTGCCCTGGAGCCGAGGCACCAGGCCGGCCACGGCGGAGCCCGGGTCGGAGCCGGCGGCGAGCAGGTTGGCCGCGAAGGCCAGGACGATGATGCCGAGCCCGATCGCGATGGCGATCTCGAAGGCGCGGAAGCCCCGCGAGCGCAGGGCGAGCACGGCGAACGCGCAGGTGCCGATGATGATGCCACCGGGCAGCAGTGGGATGCCGAAGAGCAGGTACAGGGCGACCGCGCCACCGATCACCTCGGCCAGGTCGGTGGCCATCGCCACCAGCTCGGCCTGCACCCACATCACCCGGTTCAGCGGTCGGGGCAGGCGTTCCCGGCACAGCTCGGGAAGGCTGCGACCAGTGGCCAGGCCCAGCTTGGCGGTGAGCGTCTGCACCAGCATGGCCATCAGGTTGGCCACCACCACGACCCAGACCAGCAGGTAGCCGTAGCGGGCGCCGGCGGCGGAGTTGGTGGCGAAGTTGCCCGGGTCGACGTAGGCGACGGCGGCGACGAACGCCGGACCGAGCAGGATCAGCCGCCCCCGTATCCGGCCCCGGGCGCGGGCGATCTGCAACGGCGTCGCCGTCGTCGCCCTGACTTCGTTGGTGACCACCGAACACCTCCTGTCTTCGTGGGATCGCGTGCCCGTTCCCTTCCCGGCCGCTTGGCCCTTCGGTGCCAACGTGTGGCCCGGACGTGCCACACCGGATCGGGTGGGATCGGCGGCGACTCGCCGCGATGCCCTTGACAGCGCTGCGCCATCCGCCGAAGCTGTCTATTAGTCCTACTGTCGTAGGACAATAGAAGGGATCATCCCGAGTGATCGAGTTCGTGCTGGACAGCCGGTCGAAGGTGAACACCTACATGCAGCTCGTGCAGCAGGTGAAACAGGCGCTGCGGGTCGGCCTGCTGTCGCCGGGAGATCAGCTGCCAAAGGTGCGGGACGTCGCGCAGTCCCTGGCGATCAACCCGAACACGGTGCTCAAGGCGTACCGGGAGTTGGAGATCGAGGGTCTGGTCGGCGGCCGACCAGGGGTGGGCACGTTCGTCCAGCGCACCCTGGCCGGCGCCTCCCTGCCCAACCAGGCCGAGCTGCGCGACGACCTGGTCGCCTGGCTGCACCGGGCGCAGGCCGCCGGCCTCACGGCCGAGGACGTCATCGCCCTGGTGGAGACCACGCTGCGCGCCACCCTCGCCGACGACGCCCCGCAGAAGGAACCCGCATAGCGGAACGAGAGGACAGAGATGGACATGGTCTTGGAGGCCGACCGGCTGGGCAAGCGGTACGGCGGCACGTGGGCGTTGCGGGACTGCTCGCTGCACCTGCCCGCCGGCCGGATCGCCGCGCTGGTCGGGCCCAACGGCGCCGGTAAGAGCACACTGCTGCACCTGGCGGTCGGGCTGCTCAAGCCCGACGCGGGCGCGGTGCGGGTGTTCGGCCGGTCGCCGTACGGCGACACGGAAGGACTGGCGGACATCGGGTTCGTCGCCCAGGACACCCCGTTGTACCGGGACTTCACCGCCGCCGAGCTGGTCACGGCCGGCGGCAAGCTGAACCGGCGGTGGGACGCCGCGCTGGCCCGTACCCGGCTGGCACAGCTCGGGATACCGCCCGACAGGCCGGTCGGCAAACTCTCCGGCGGGCAGCGAGCCCAGGTGGCCCTCGCGCTGGCGCTGGCCAAGCAGCCTCGGCTGCTGCTGCTCGACGAGCCCGTGGCCAGCCTCGACCCGCTGGCCCGGCGGGAGTTCCTCCAGTCGCTGATGGGCAGCGTGGCAGACGCCGGGACCACCGTTCTGCTCTCCTCGCACCTACTGGCCGACCTGGAACGCGTCTGCGACTACCTGATCGTGCTCAACGCCGCCCAGGTGCAGCTCGCCGGCGGTGTCGACGATCTGGTGGCCGAGCACCGTCAATTGGTCGGCCCACGGCACGATGGCGGCCCGATCGGGGGCGTCGCCGCCATCGTCCGGGCCAGCCACACCGACCGACAGTCCACGTTGCTGGTCCGCACCGACGGCCCGATCACCGATCCCTCCTGGACGGTGCGCGAGGTCAGCCTGGAGGACGTCGTCCTGGCCCACCTGGCCGACGGCGCCACCCGGACGAGCCACAGCGAGTGGGGAGTGCCGGCATGATCTGGTTGACCTGGCGGCAACACCGCAAGCAGGCGCTCTACACCTTGCTGGGGTTCGTGGTGCTGGCCGCGGCCCTGGTGCCCATCGGCCTGTCGATGCGGAGCACCTTCGCCGACCTCGGCCTGGCCGACTGCGTACGTCAGCTCAACGACGCGAACGTCGCCCAGGCGACGCGAGAGACCTGCGAGGCGTCCTTCCACCGCTTCAGCAACAGGTACGGCAGCCTCAACCTGGTGGCCGTCCTGCTGATCACCCTGCCCGTACTGGTCGGCCTGTTCTGGGGCGCCCCGCTCGTCGCACGCGAGGTGGAGCAGGGCACCCACCGGTTCGTCTGGACCCAGGGCGTCGGCCGTACCCACTGGGCGCTGGTGAAGTTCGGGCTCGTCGGCGCCGCGGTGCTGCTCCTCGCGATCGGCTACGGGCTGGGCATGTCGTGGTGGGTCGCACCGCTGACCGAAGCCGCCCGGGAGGGTCGACTCGGGCTGATCGTCTTCGACCTGCAGGGCATCGTCCCGATCGGATACACCCTGTTCGCGGTGGCGCTCGGCATCTTCGCCGGCACCGCGTCGAAGCGGGTGCTTCCGGCCATGGGCATCACCCTGGCCGGCTTCATCGGGGTACGAGCGGCGGTGGAACTGCTGGCCCGCCCGCACTACCAGCCGGCCCGCACGCAGACCTTTCCGATCGAGGGTGTCGGGGCGCCGGAGGGCGACCGTGGTGACTGGATCCTCTCCCTCGGGATCCGGAACGCCGATGGGACGATGGTGGCGGAGGATACGCGGATCCAGTGCCCATCGGGCGGCAGCGGCCCGGACGGCCGAGCCTGCGGCGCCGAACTGGGCCTCCAGCCCGGGGCGTACAACTGGCAGCTCTACCAGCCGGCGGACCGATTCTGGCTGTTCCAGGGCATCGAGACGGGCATCTTCGTCGCTCTCGCCCTGATCCTGCTCTATCTCGCGGTGCGCCGGATCCGCCGGATCGCGTAGCCGGGCGACGGGCCACCGACATGACCCGGCCCACGGAGTCGGATTCCAGGCCGGTCGCCAACGCGACTGAACGCGTCTGTCCGATCTCGATCAGTGCTCCGATGTGGACCGTGAGCCCGCGTCCGGCGGGCCGCAGGGATGGGAGCGCACGCGTGAAGTCCAGAATCCTCAGTCGGGTCGCCGCGTCGGCCGTGGCGCTCGCCTGCGCCATGGCCGGTGCGGTGGCGCTACCGGCCGCCCCGGCCGCCGCCAGTCCGATCCGCAACGCCACCGCCTGGTCAGTGCTGCTGTGCAAGTTCAGCGACAAGCCGGCCGAGCCGCGAACGCCGACGCACTTCGCCAACTTCCTCACCGCCGCCGGGATCGGCACCGGCGGGGTGGCGGACTACCTGGCCGACCAGTCCGGCGGACGGGTATCGCTGGCCGGGTCGGTCGTCCGAGGCTGGTACACCATGCCGTACACGCTGGCGCAGTTCCAGTCGATCAACCGGGGCACCCGGATCCAGCGCTGCGTGGACACCGCGGCGACCGCCGGCTACACGGTTCCGGCCGGCAACCGGATCGCGGTCATGCTCAACGACTGGGTGGATTCGGGTGCGTCCGGCGGGCGGGTGCTGCTCGACCCGGGCGCCTGGAACGTCGGCTTCGCCGCGCACGAGATGCTGCACGGCTACAACCTGGGGCACTCGTTCTCCAACGACACCACCTACCAGAACGCGTCCTGGTCCCAGCCGGGCGAGTACGACGACCCGTGGGACGAGATGAGCGCCATGCACATCTTCGCGTTCACCACCGCGAACTACGGCACCAGCGCCGTCGGACTCAACGGACCCAACCGCGACGAGTTGGGCTGGCTGCCCAAGAACCGGATCTTCACCATGGCCGCCGACGGGGTCGGCTCGCGTACCCTCACCATGGCACCGCTGGAGGCGCCCGGCGCGACCGGCCCACAGTTGATCCGCATCCCGTTCGACCCGGCCGACCTCTTCCACTACTACACCGTCGAGTTCCGCCGCAAGACCGGCTGGAGCGCCGGCATCCCCGCCGACACCGTGCTGCTGCACGAGGTCCGCGACGGCACCCCCACCCTGCTCCGCACCGGCCCGGGCGGCGGGCCGGCCCAGTCGCTCAACGCCAACGGCGTCCAGATCGGCGTGAACTGGATCTCCGGCAACGCCGCATCGGTGACCGTGACCACCGATGTGGTCAACCGCTGCCTGCAGGGGTACGTCTGGCGCGAGGCCCGCCCCGGCGACCTGGTCTGCGTCACGGGCACCACCCGGAGCCAGGTGTGGGCGGACAACGCCTCGGCGGCCAGTCGCTGGGTGAACGGCCCGTACGGGCCGCACACCTGCGTCGCCGGCTACGTGTGGCGCGAGGCGTACGCCGGGGACGACGTCTGCGTAACCGGCACGCAGCGCAGCCAGGCCGCCGCCGACAACGCCGCCGCCGCGTCGCGGCGTAACCCGGCCCGACTGGTGGCCGGCCCGAACACCTGCGTCAGCGGGTACGTCTGGCGCGACGCCGACCAGTCCGACTACGTCTGCGTGACGGGGGCGACGCGTACCCAGGTGCTCGCCGACAACGCCTCGGCGGCGAGCCGCTGGATCAGCGGCCCGTACGGGCCGCACACCTGCGTCGCCGGCTACGTGTGGCGCGAGGCGTTCATCGGCGACGACGTCTGCGTAACCGGCACCCAGCGCAGCCAGGCCGCCGCCGACAACGCCGCCGCCGCGTCGCGGGTGTTGCGTCCCGGGGGCTGACCGACGCGCCCCCGGTGGCCGGGCCCACCGGGGGCGCACCCGCCCACTACTCAGCCGGCCGGCCGCCGGTAACGGGCGACCGAGAGTGGGAGGAACACGGCGACCAGCACTATCGGCCAGGCCACGGCCAACCAGGGGTAGTGCTGCGCCGCCCAGGAGTCGCCGCCCCAGCCGGGGTTGCCGAACATCTCGCGGGCGGCCCCGACAGTCGCCGAAAGCGGGTTCCACTCGGCCACCGCGCCGAGCCAGGCCGGCATGGTGGCCGGTGCGACGAACGCGTTGGAGAGGAAGCCGAGCGGGAACTCCAGGGTCTGCACGGCGACCACGGCCGACTGACCGCGGGTGACCAGGCCGAGGAAGATGCCGACCCAGACCAGGGCGAACCGCAACAGCAGGATCAACCCCACCGCGCCCAGCGTGGCGCCCGTCCCGCCGTGCGCCCGCCAGCCCACCGCGAGGCCCGTGACCAGCAGCACCGCCAGGGTGACCACGGCGAACAGCATGTCGGTCACGGCTCTGGCGACGAGGGGGGCAAGTGGTGCGACAGGCATCGAACGAAGCCGGTCGGTCACCCCGCGCTCCAGGTCCTCGGCGACGGCGATCGTGGTGAGACTGATGCCGAACACCATGGTCATCACGAACATGCCGGGCATCAGGAACTCCCGGTAGCTGCCACCGCCGGGCACCTGCAACGCCCCGCCGAACAGGTACGCGAACATCAGCACGATCAGGATGTTGAAACCGAGCGAAGCGACCAACGGGCTTGGATCGCGGCGCCACCGGGCCAGGCCGCGCCAGACGAGCGTGCCGCTGTCGGCCAGCGGAGCGGGTCGGCCTGGCGTCAGGTCCACCGTCGAGGGCAGGGTCACGCTCACGCTGCCACCTCCTCGGCGACACCGCGTCCGGTGAGGCGCAGAAACACGTCGTCCAGGGTGGGACGACGAAGGGCGCGGCGTCGAGCGCCCGCAGCACCTCCACGAGGGCACCGGGTCGATGCCCGCGTGGACCAGCTCCCGGATCGAAGCCCACACCTCGTTACGGCCCCGTGGGTCCAGCCCGGTCGTGGGCTCGTCGAGGAAGAGCACGGCAGGCGCCAGGACCATGCCGGCGGCCAGGTCGAGGCGACGACGCATGCCTCCGGAGTACGTGGTTACCGGTCGCTCGCCGACGTCGGCGAGGGGGAACCGCTCCAACAGCTCGTCGGCACGCTGGCCGGCTCGGCGGCGACCGAGCTGGAACAGCCGGCCGAAGAGCACGAGGTTCTGCCGGCCACTGAGCGCCTCGTCGAGCGCAGGGTGCTGCCCCACCAGGCCGATCCGGCAGCGCACCTGGTCGGGCTGGCGGGTCACGTCGAAGCCGGCAACCTCGGCCCGCCCTCCGTCCAGTCGCAGCAGGGTGGACAGGATCCGTACCGACGTGGTTTTGCCGGCCCCGTTCGGGCCGAGCAGGCCACACACCGTCCCGGCGTCCACCCGCAGGTCGAAGCCGTCCAGGGCGTACCGGTCCCGATACCGCTTCCGTAGCCCCTCGGCGACTATCGCCACACCGCTCGTTGTCACATCCATCCCCTTCCGACGCATCGAAGGCGCCTACCGTACAACATACGGTAGGAGATACGGGACCAGTTGATCGAGTACCTTCGGCGGCATGACGATCTCGTTGGACGGTCGGCGTTTCGCCGCCGAGGCAGATGTGGTGGCCGGCGAGGTGGGAACGGAGACGGTCTTCGCGTACCACGAGCGGGCCGGCGAGGTCTGGGCCGAGTACGCCGGGGGGTCGATCCGTCGCGGCTACCTCGTCGGCACCCGCGAGGGCGACCGGCTGGACTTCCGCTACGTCCAACTCAACGCCGAGGGGCAGACGTCGTCGGGGCACTGCGTCTCCGAGGTGACGGTGCTTGCCGACGGCCGGCTGCGGCTGGACGAGACCTGGTCCTGGGAGTCCCGGCCGGGCAGCGGCACGAGCGTGGTGCAGGAACTGCCCGCGCCTCGGCAGTAGGAGCGACAGCACCGGGCCAGGGCACCTACGCCGAGTCGGCGCACCCCAGCTGGCCGGCGACGCCGACGTTGAGTGGGTCGGCCAGCAGCTTGTCGAAGGCCAGTTCGGCGGCGCCGATCAGGACGGCGTTCTCGTCGAGGGCCGCCGGTTGCAGCCGCAGGTGCTCACGGGAGATCGGCAGCGGCATGGTGTCCAGCCGCCGACGGACGACGTCCGCGCCGGCGATGAAGACGTCGCGCAGCGAGCCGCCGAACACGACGGCATCCGGGTTGACGACGTTCACCAGGTTGCCCACGCCGAAGCCGAGCCAGTCGGCGACCTGCTCGACGGCCTCCCTCGCCCTCGGGTCGCCGTCTGCTGCCGCGGCCAGCACCTCGGTCACGGCGGCGCGGTCACCGGCGTCCCGGCCGGCGTGGCGCAGCAGGGCGGCCTCGCCGACCTCGGTCTCCCAACAGCCGCGCGAGCCGCAGCCGCAGGGCAGTCCGTTCGGGTTGACCACCATGTGGCCGACCTTGCCGCTGTGGCCCTGGTGGCCCATCACCAGCCGTCCGGCGACGATGATGCCGGCGCTGATGCCCACGTCGCCGTGCAGGTAGATGAGGTCGTCGACGTCCGCTGCCACGCCTCGGATGTGCTCGGCGAGGCCGGCGATGTCGGCCAGGTCACCGGTCACGAAACCCGGGCCGGGCCCGAACTCGGCGTCGAGGGCGGCACCCAGACTCTCGTCGACGCTTGCGATCCGAATGCGGCCGTCCGGATCGCGGGTGGTGTCGGTGACGGCGACCGCGCCGCCGACGAGCAGTGTGTCGGGTGCGACGGCGCGTTCCATGTCGCGGACGAGGTCGGCCAGGGGGCCGACGGCGTCGATCGCCGACATGCCTCCGGGTCGGACGACCTCCCGCAGGTCGAGGATGCGCCCGCCCAGGCCGACCCGTGCGGCACGCAGCCGGTCCGCGTCGATGCTCAACGCGTTTGCGTAGACGCGGTCGGAGCGCGGGCTGACCACCAGTGAGGGACGGCCGGCGCGGCGAGCGGTGGTCGGCACCTCCTCGGTGACCAGACCACTTGCGGTCAGTTCGGCAGCCAGGGCGCCGATTGTGCTGCGGTTGAGGCCGAGCCGGCTCGTCAACTCGGCCCGGGACGTCGGTCCGTGCAGGTGGACGTAGCGCAGGACGGCGCCGAGGTTCTGCCGCCGGATCTCCTCCTGGCTCGCGCCGGGGACCGACTGCAGTGGGGATTCGGGGTTGCGGCCGACTCCGGCGGGTCCGGACCGTGCGGGTGTTGCCACGGTCAGACCTCCTTCCGGTTCGGCACCGGTGGTGCCGGAACGACGATGGGTCCCGGAACAGGAGATCCGGGACCCATCGGCATTACCTGCGGTACAGAATTACTTGGTGAGCGGCGCGAGCTTCGGGTCGTTGGCGTACGCCTCGGCCGCGTTCGCCTTGGTGACGGCGACCGGCGGGAGGAGGTACGTCTCGACGACCTTGCTGCCGTTGTTGTAGGACTCGGTGTCGTTCACCTGCGGCTTGTCACCGGCCTGGAGAGCCTTGACCATGTTGATGGTCTCCTTGACCAGGTTCCGCGTGTCCTTGTTGATCGTCATGTACTGCTCGCCAGCCACGACCGACTTGACCGACTCGACCTCGGAGTCCTGACCGGTGACGACCGGGATCGGCTTGCCAGCACCCTTGACCGAGGTCAGGATCGCGCGGGCCAGCGTGTCGTTCGGGGAGAGGACGCCGTCCAACTCCTTGTTGCCGTAGGTCGAGGTCAGCAGCTGGTCCATGCGGGCCTGCGCACCCTCGGCCTTCCAGCCCTGGATGGCGGCCTGCTTGATGTCCTTCTGACCCGAGGTGACGACAACGTTGCCCTTGTCGATCTCCGGCTTGAGCACGTCCATCGCGCCGTTGAAGAAGACAGTGGCGTTGTTGTCGTCCGGCGAGCCGGCGAACAGCTCGATGTTGTACGGGCCGTTCGGCTTCTTGGCCTTCATGCCGTCCAGCAGGGCCTGGCCCTGGAGCTGGCCGACCTTGAAGTTGTCGAACGCGACGTAGTAGTCGAGGTCCGCCGTGTTCATGATGAGCCGGTCGTAGGCGATGACCTTGACGCCGGCCTGGTGGGCCGCAGCGACCTGGGTCGACAGCTGAGCGGCGTCGGTCGCGCCGATGACGATGACCTTGGCGCCCTTGGTCACCATGGCGGTGATCTGAGCCTGCTGGTCGGCGACAGTGGTCGACGCGCCGGCGTACTGCACGTCAGCCTGGAAACCGGCCTCCTTGAGACCGTTGGTGAAGAGGTCGCCGGCGAGGACCCAGTTCTCCGAGGTCTTGGCCGGCAGGGCGACACCGATCAGCGAGTTCGCCGCGAAGCCCTTGGCGTCTCCGTTGGAGCCACCGGACTCCTCGCTACGGCCGGAGCCGCAGCCGGCGAGGGCCAGCATGGCGGCGGCGCTGATGGCCACCACCGACGTGCCGAAGGATTTACGCATGGTGAGGACTTGCCTTTCTGGAAAGGGTGGAGACGGGTGGTGAGGGTCGGTGGCCGTTCAGCCGGACACCGCTGCCTTGGCGGGCTCGCGCTCCGCGTCCGGCGGTGAGGCGGGCGGTCCGGATTCCTCGCGACGGAATGGCCGCATCAGGCTTCCGATGATCGAGAAACGACCCTGGCTCTTGTTGTAGACGTCGATCGCGACGGCCAGCAGCAGGACCAGCCCCTTGATGATCTGGACGCGGTCGGTGCCGACGCCCATCAGTTGCAGGCCGTTGTTGAGCACGGCCATCACGAGACCACCAACGATCGACCCGCTGATGGTGCCGATACCTCCGGAGACGGCCGCGCCGCCGATGAAGACCGCGGCGATCGCGTCCAGTTCCCAGCCGTTGCCGTCCTGCGGACCGGAGGCCGCCGAACGGGCCACGAAGATCATGCCGGCCAGCGCTGCCAGGACGGACATGTTCATCATGACGAAGAAGTTGACCCGCTTGAGCTTCACGCCGGACAGCTCGGCCGCCCGGGAGTTGCCGCCCACCGCGTAGATGTGCCGGCCACCTGCCGTGTTGCGGGTGTAGAAGGAGTACGCGATGACGAGCGCGACAAGGATGATGCCGGAGATCGGGAAGCTGGTGCCGACGCGACCGCTGGCGAAGCGCAGCGCGGCGAAGGCGATGACCCCGACCATGACGCCCATCCGCAGGATGGAGATCCACATGGGCGCCGGGTCGGCGTCCATCTCGCGGCGGGTCTTGCGCGCCTGGAGTTCGCGCCACACCACGGCCACCGCCGCGGCGAGGCCGAGCAGCAGTGTGGCGTTGTTGTAGCCGGTGTCCGGCCCGAACTCGGGCAGGAAGCCGGAGCCGATCTGCCGGAAGCCCTCGGGCACCGGAATGGTGTTGGCGTTACCGATGAACTGGTTGCCGCCGCGGAAGAGCAGCATGCCGGCCAGGGTCACGATGAACGCCGGTACCCCGATGTAGGCCACCCAGA
Organism: Micromonospora sp. DT41; assembly: GCF_049841715.1. Taxonomy (NCBI): domain Bacteria; kingdom Bacillati; phylum Actinomycetota; class Actinomycetes; order Micromonosporales; family Micromonosporaceae; genus Micromonospora; species Micromonospora sp. DT41. The sequence goes on from NZ_JBNCKU010000004.1 coordinate 133,871, forward strand.
AGCCCTGCCAGGCACCGATGAGGGCACCGACTCCGAGGCCGAAGAGGATGGCGAGGGGCCAGGGCAGTGACCAGTCGGCCATCGCCTTCGCCACGAGGATGCCCGAGAAGGCGGCGACGGACCCGACCGAGAGGTCGATGTGCCCGGCGACGATCACCATGAGCATGCCGATGGCCAGGATCAGAATGTACGAGTTCTGCTGGAACAGCGCGATCAGGTTGTCCGACCGCAGCGTCAGGCCGTCGGTGAGGATCTGGAACAGGACGACGATCGCCACCAGGGTGAAGATCATCCCGAACTGGCGAGCGTTGGAGGTGGTCCCTCCGAACAGGTTCTTCTGAAGGTCCTTCAATCGGCTCATCGTGTCAGCATCTTCTTCGTCGAGGTCATCTGCTTCATGAGGTTTTCCGGTGTGGCATCGGCCCGGGCGATCTCGCCCGTGATGGCGCCTTCGAACACGGTGTAGATGCGGTCGCAGAGCCCGATCAGCTCAGGCAGCTCCGAGGAGATGACGACGACGCCCTTCCCCTGGTCGGCGAGCCGCTGGATGATGCCGTAGATCTCGTACTTGGCACCCACGTCGATACCGCGCGTCGGCTCGTCGAGGATCAGCAGGTCCGGGTCCGTGAACATCCACTTCGCCAGCACCACCTTCTGCTGGTTGCCGCCGGAGAGCTTGGAGACGCCCTCGTCGACCGTCGGCGCCTTCGTCCGCAACTCCTTGCGGTACGACTCGGCCGCCTTGTATTCCTCCACCTGGTTCAGCACGCCGCGGTGGGAGATCTTCGACAGCTTGGCGGCCACCGTGGACGCCTTGATGTCGTCGAGCAGGTTGAGGCCGATCGCCTTGCGGTCCTCGCTGACGTACGCGAGCCCGTGGTCGATGGCGTCGGCCACCGACTTCAGGACGATCTCCTTGCCGTCCTTGATGATCGTGCCCGACTCGTACACCCCGTACGAGCGGCCGAACACGCTCATGGCCAGCTCGGTGCGGCCCGCGCCCATCAGGCCGGCGAAGCCGACGATCTCGCCGCGGCGCACCACGAAACTCTCGTTCTTGCAGACCTGCCGGTCGGCGGAGATCGGGTGCCGCACGTTCCAGTCGCGGACCTCGAAGAAGACCTCGCCGATCTTCGGGGTGTGGTCCGGGAATCGGCTGCCCAGCTCGCGACCGACCATGCCCCGCACGATGCGGTCCTCGTCGACACCGTCGGCCTTGACGTCGAGCGTCTCCACCGTCCGGCCGTCGCGCAGGATGGTGATCTGGTCGGCGATCGCCTCGATCTCGTTCAGCTTGTGCGAGATCATGATCGAGGTGATGCCGCGTGAGCGGAACCCGCGCAGCAGGTCCAGCAGGTGCTTGGAGTCGGCCTCGTTGAGCGCGGCCGTCGGCTCGTCCAGGATGAGCAGCTTGACGTCCTTGGCGAACGCCTTGGCGATCTCCACCAGCTGCTGCTTGCCGACCCCGATGTCCTTGATCAGGGTGTCCGGGTCCTCCTGGAGGCCGACCCGGGCCATCAGGTCCAACGCCATCCGGTTCGCGGCCTTCCAGTCGATCGCGCCCCACTTGCGTGGCTCGTTGCCGAGGAAGATGTTCTCGGCGATCGACATGTCCGGGATGAGCGCGAGCTCCTGGTGGATGATCACGATGCCGGCGTTCTCGCTGGCCCGAATGTCGGAGAACTTGCTCTCCGACCCCTGGTAGATGATCTGGCCGTCATACGTGCCATGCGGGTAGACCCCGCTGAGGACCTTCATCAGCGTGGACTTGCCTGCGCCGTTCTCGCCGCAGATGGCATGGATCTCGCCGGCGCGAACCACCAGGTTGACGTCGGAGAGGGCCTTGACTCCGGGGAACTCCTTGGTGATGGAACGCATCTCAAGGAGGATCGGCACGTCGCTCATCGCTCGTACCACCTCGCCAACGTCATCGTTGCCTCCGGAAGGTTGGACCTTCACTTGGTTTTGTTGTTGTCGGCAACGTATTGCGGCGGACGGCCGATCTGCAAGGCGAGAGCCTGTTGAAAAGGTAACAATCCGGCAATATTGACGTGATCCATTGTTCACGTGCACCAGCAGTCCCAGCAGCCCCTCCCCGCCCGCGAGCAGCAGCCGCCCGACCCGGAGGACCTGCGGTTCCGCCTTGATCGAAACCGACCTTCGGCCGCGGGGCTCCCACCAGGCAGGACCCAGGGCCGCCGGGCGCGAGGCAGCCGGAGGCCGGCGGCCGGCACCGCACACCAGCCCACCCGGCAGCGGTACGCACCACCGGCGTTAAACCAAAATATTTCGCTGTTATCGATAACTCTGTTGGCCGTACCAATCAAAAAGGAGCGGTGCCCCACACTCGTCACCTCACGGCGCTCCGAAGCCCTGCCGTGACACGCTGTCTCTCGCTGCGCCGATCGTGCCCGTCTGCCCGGCCCACGCATCGGACGATCACGCCCGAGCCGGACGCCGTCGGCGCGACGCGATCCCCCGCGACGAACCAGGCCCCGCTGACGCTCAACTCGGGTGCAGCACCGCCTTGATCACTCCGTGCTCCCGGCTGTCGAAGCTGCGGTACAGCTCCGGGGCGTCGGCGAGGCTGCCGTGGTGGGTGACGATCATGCTGGGTCGGGCACGGCCGGCGACGACCACGTCCCGCAGCAGCACCGTGTAACGGCGGTCGTGCGTACGCCCGAATCGCACCGCGACACCCTTGCCGAACAGCGTCCCCCAGGGAGCACGCAGGTCCTCGTGGATGCTCGCCCCGGGGCGGGGATGCAGGTCCCTCTCCGGGTACACCCCGGCCACGGCGATCGCGCCGGCGGGGTTCACCAACCGGGCCGCGTCGGCGATCACCTGGTCCGGGCGCTCCTGGTCGGGGTGCTCCCGGTCGCGGGCCTGGAACCCGACCGCGTCGATGACCTTGTCGATCCCGCCCAGCTTCTCCTCGCCCAGCGGCAGCCCGGCACGGGCGCGGTCGGCGCGGATCTGTTCGACCGGGTCGCCGCGCCGGAAGTCGACAGGCGCCGCGCCGATCTCACCGGCCTTGTCGAGCCGGGCGTCGACGCCGTCGACGCAGTACACCACCCGTGCGCCCCGGATCAGCGCCGAGTAGGCGCTGAGCAGGCCGATAGTGCCGGCACCGAACACGGCCACCGTGTCGCCGGGCTGCACGTCGGCGAGCGCGGAGGCGGCGTGCCAGCCGGTGACGAACGCGTCCGCCAGCAGGACGAAGTCGTCCTCGTACGCGTCACCCGGCTCCCCCGGCAACGGCACGCAGTTCGCGTCGGCCCACGGCACCCGCAGCAGATCGGCCTGCGCACACCGGTAGGGACCCATCCCGGCGTAGCCGTACGCGGCGCCCGGCCCCTCGGCGCGCGCCCGCAGGCAGGCCGCCGAGAGCCCTCGGGCGCACATGACGCACGTACCGCAGAACAGATGCGTCGGCATGACCACACGGCTGCCCGGCCGGACGGTCTGCACTCCACTGCCCACCTGCTCCACCACGCCCAGCGGCTCATGACCGAGCACCAGCCCGGGGTCCGCGCCGGTGCGCCCGTCGTACATGTGCAGGTCGGTGCCGCACAGGGCGGTGGAGGTGATCCGCACGAGCGCGTCTGTGTCCGCCTCCAGCGTCGCGTCGGGCACCTCCCGCACGGCGACGGACCACACGTCGGCGTACACGACGGCTCTCATACCGACCCCCTCGCGCGGTGACGCCTGAAACGCCGGTCTTCCCGCCGCCCGCGCGATCATGCAACCCGTACCCGGGAGCGCGCTGGTCGGCGTCGCGACAGACATCGCATCGGCGAGGCACGATATTCAGGCGGACACGTCACCGACAGGATCGGGCCTTCGCCATGACGACCGAGCAGAGCACACCGACGGCCATGCGGGGGTACGCCGACACGGCCCGGATCGACGACCTGCGCGCCACCGAATACCGGCACCTCGACCAGGGCGGCCGGGTCTATCTCGACTACACCGGGGCGGGGGTCGCCGCCCAGGCGCAGGTACGCGCCCACCACGACCGGTTGCTCGCCGGCCTGTACAGCAACCCGCACTCGGAGAACCCCACCTCGGTGGCCTCCGGCGCGACAGTGGGATCGGCCCGCCGCGCGGTGCTCGACTTCTTCCGTGCCGACCCCTCCGAGTACGCGGTCGTCTTCACTCCGAACGCCAGCGGAGCGTGCCGGCTGGTCGGCGAGGCGTACGACTTCGGCCGGTCGTCGCCGTTGGCGCTGACCTGGGACAACCACAACTCGGTCAACGGCATCCGCGAGTACGCCCGATCAGCCGGAGCGCCGGTGCGGTACGTGCCGCTTGCCGGCCCGGAGCTGCGGGTCGCCGAGTCGGATCTGGTGCGGGTGCTGGACGCCGGCCATCGTCGGCTTCCCGGGTTGTCGGGTCGCCCATCCCGGCGTGGACTGTTCGCGTACCCGGCGCAGAGCAACTTCTCCGGGGTGCAGCATCCGCTGAGCTGGGTGGAGCTGGCCCACCAGCACGGCTACGACGTGCTGCTCGACGCCGCCGCGTTCGCGCCGACGAACCGGCTGGATCTGAGCGTCGTACGACCGGAGTTCGTCTGCCTGAGCTGGTACAAGCTGTTCGGGTATCCGACCGGCGTGGGCGCGCTGCTGGCCCGTCGGGACGCGCTGGCCCGGCTGCGCCGGCCGTGGTTCTCCGGCGGCACGATCCGCGCGGTGAGCGTGCAGGGCGACTGGCACCGCACGATGGACGACGAGTCGGCGTTCGAGGACGGCACTCTCAACTTCCTGAGCATCCCGGACGTGGAGTTCGGGTTGCGCTGGCTCGACTCGATAGGCGTGGATCTCGTGCACACCCGGGTCGGGCTGCTCACCGAGTGGTTGCTGGCCCGGTTGACCGCGTTGCGGCACGGCACCGGCCAGCCGCTGGCTCAGGTGTACGGGCCGGTGACGGGCGAGGGTCGGGGTGCCACTGTGACGTTCAACCTCCGTCGCCCGGACGGCACGCTTGTCGACGAGCGGCTGGTCGCGCGGGAGGCCGCATCGGCCGGATTCCTGCTGCGGACCGGCTGTTTCTGCAATCCGGGCGCGGGCGAGGAGGCGTTCGGGATCAGCCGGGGCCTGCTGCGGCGACGGGTGCCCGCCCGGCTCGACTCGATCGACCAGTACCTCCACGCGCTGCGGTTGCCGATCGGCGGCGCGGTTCGCGTCTCGTTCGGGCTGGTGTCCACGGCGGACGACGCGCAACGGTTTCTCGCGTTCGTCGAGTCGACCTATCTGGACCGCGACGCCACGAGCGGGCCGCCCCTGCCGCCCCGGCTGCGCTGTTGACCGGCTGCGCGGCCCGGTGGCGGGGTGTCGCTAGCTGACCTGGGCGACCGGCGCGGCGGTGTGCCGCTTCGTCTCCTCCATGAACGGGAACCGGGCGGTGAGCTCGGCGAGCGTCGCCCCGGCGTGCCAGGCCGCAGCCATCTGGGCGACCTGGAGCAGGTCCATGGCGTCGCCCCGGGCCTGCACCTCACCGTCGACCCGGAGATCGACCATGAAGTACCGGGCCTGTGAGCCGAGCCCGACGCAGACGACTCCCTTGTCGGAGTGCAGTTCGGCGCAGGTGAACCGGGCCCGTCCCTGGTCGGGGGCTGTCACCCGGCCGATGTCGAGCTGGTGCGCGGTGGCGGTTTCGATGAGCGCGGGGGCCAGGCCATCCCGCTCGACCAGGTCCGGGTAGAGGCGCACACCCAGCGCCGTCGACGCGTCGCTCATGACTGACTCCCACTTCCTTGTGACAGAGACCAGCAGCTCGCACGTTACGGCGAGGTTTCGAGCGAGCTTTCGTCATCCTGTCCCGCGTGGACGCCGACGGCAATAGCAGGAGTCGATTCATCCCCTATCGGAGGAAGGCGCGCTTCGCCCTTCTGGCAGGGCGACTCGGCCACTCCTTTAATTGGAAGGACTCTTGACAGAAAGGCGCCATATCGACATCCTTCGTCGAAAGAGCGCTCTCCGGATTTTCCGGCGCGAAGCCTCCGCCACCTCTCCCGCTGAGGAGCCTCCCGTGTTCACAGCCCGTCCCGCCCCCCGCCTGCGACCCTTCGTCCTCGCGGCGGTCGCGCTCATCGCCACCGCCGCCGCCCTCGTCGTACCCGGACACAACGACCAAGCCGAGGCCGCCATCGGCCCGATCACCTGGCAGGACGAGTTCAACGCCTCGGCCGGCACGCCCGTCGACCAGAACAAGTGGCGTTTCGACATCGGAGGCGGCGGCTGGGGCAACAACGAGCGGCAGTACTACACGAACAGCACAAGCAACGCCGTGCACGACGGCCAGGGCAACCTCGTCATCACCGCCCGCCGGGACAACCCGGCCAACTACCAGTGCCACTACGGGCGCTGCGAGTACACGTCGGCGCGACTGCTGAGCGCGTCCACATTCACCCAGACGTACGGCCGGTTCGAGGCCCGCATCAAGATTCCGCGCGGCCAGGGCATCTGGCCGGCATTCTGGATGCTCGGCACCGGCGGCGGGTGGCCCGACGCCGGCGAGATCGACATCATGGAGAACATCGGCCGGGAGCCCAACACCGTCTACGGCACCGTGCACGGCCCCGGCTACTCCGGCGGCGGCGGCATCACCGGCAGCCGCACCGTCGGCAGCCCGCTCGCCGACGGCTTCCACACCTACCGGGTGGACTGGGAGCCGAACCTCATCACCTGGTACCTGGACGGGGTGCAGTACCACCAGGTCAACCCGGCGCGGCTGGGCGGCAACCGTTGGGTGTTCGACCACCCGTTCTTCATGATTCTCAACGTGGCGGTCGGCGGCAACTGGCCCGGCTACCCGGACGGCTCCACCCAGTTCCCGCAGCAGATGCTCGTCGACTACGTCCGGGTGTCCGGCTACACCTCCGGTGGTGGCGGCGACCCCGCACCCGGCACCAGCCGGATCCGCGGCGCGCAGAGCGGTCGCTGCATCGACATCCCCAGCGCCAACCCGGTCGACGGCGCGAAGCTCCAGATCTGGGACTGCAACACCACCGCCGCGCAGGCGTGGACCTTCGCCTCGGACGGCACCGTCCGCGCCATGGGCAAGTGCATGGACCCCGCCTGGGCTGGCACCGCCAACGGCACCGAGGTCAACCTGGTGACCTGCAACGGCAATCCCGCGCAGCGCTTCACGCTCAACGGCGCCGGCGACCTCGTCAACATCAGCGCCAACCGCTGTGTGGACGTCCGGGAAGCCAACCCCAACAACGGTGGCAAGCTGCACCTGTGGGACTGCAACGGTGCGTCGAACCAGAAGTGGTCCCGCATCTGAGCACGGCACCGACGGCCTGCGGGCCGCCCGACACCGTTGTCGGGCGGCCCGCTGCCGGCAATCAGTCCAGACCCAGGCCGCGCCGACCGGTTGAGTTCAGGTCGTCGGCCTGGAAGCGGTTGGACCAACTGCGCTCGTAGTGCTCGGCCGGAAAGTCGGTCGGGCTGGACCCGGTCCGGAAGGCGTCGCGGACGGCCGCCGAGTACCGCTCGTTGCGCGGGCACCACGGCGCCGCGGGGATGTACATGACGTTGCCCCACCCCTGCTGGTCCCGCACCGGCGCGACGCTGTGGATCATGTCGCAGTGCCACCACACGGAGTCGCCCGCCCGGACGTCGGGAATGCCGGAGAGGGCCTCCAGCAGCAGCGGATGCCACCGCTCGCTCACCGGAAAGACCTGGTTGACGGTGACGCCGCACATGTCGTCCACCGGCACGTCGGCCAGCAGCGGCCGCAGCATCAGGTAGGCCATCGCCTCGGGGATCGGCACCGTGTGCAGCACCCCCTGGTCGTGGTCCATGTCGGACAGCGCGGTCCAGCCCTGAAAGGTGCGGAACGCCGAGCACATGGTGCTGCCGGGGTACTGCGGGCCTGCGGTGCGGTGGGCGGCGTCCCAGGGGTCGTACTCCTCGACCGTTCCGTCGAAGAGGTGCCGGAAGGCCCTCTGGTACGCCTCGGTCATCCACAGGTCCAGGGTGCCGGGGTCGAGGTGGGTGCCCAGGCCGTTGGAGTCGGCGCCCGGTGGCCGGCGGCGGATCCGGTCCGGGTAGAGCGAGTCGCGGTCGGGGTCGAACCAGCGCACGCCGTCGGACTCGTGCTTCCACTGGCTGTTGAGGAACGCCTGGACCCGGGCCATCCGGTCGCTCTGCCGGGCCTGCATCTGTGCTGGCGACCAGTAGATCGGGTAGATCTCGGGCTTCGACCCCACGCTTCCGAAGAAGTCGTCGCCGGGGCCCCGGTAGGTCTCGAAGAACCTGTTGGCCTCGACGTAGTCGACGATGTCGCGGTCCCAGTCCAGCGCCTGCTGGCGGTCGAAGTGCCCGCGTACGACGAGACAGCCCCGCTGGCGGAGCTTCGCCACCGCCTCAGGCGACACGGTGCCGGCGGCGATGTCGGCGTACTCGATGATCGGCCAGATCGTCTCGCCGCGGTCCCTGGCGGCGGCGATCTCCTCGACCCGCGCCCGGACGCGCTCCTCGACGACCGCGAACACCTCCTCGACAGTCCGGCCGGACGCCGCGATCCGGGCCCGCAGCGCCGCCTTGATCTCACCGATGGCGGCGGGCAGGTCGGCCGGGGTCGACTCCCAGTGCGGCAGTGACGGGAGCGGGGCGACGGCCAGGTCGGGCTGGGCGTTCATGGCGCGACTCCTTCTAGTAAGGGCTCCTTCTTGGAAAAGACTCTAGGCGCGTTCGCCATTCCAGGCAAGACTCCTGCCTAGAATCCTGGCGTGACCACCGCCAAGCCCTCCCTGGAGTTGCTCCGCTCGCTCACCGACGAGCACGTGCTCCGGGAGCTGATGCGGCAACGGCGGCTGACCCGGGCCGACCTGGCAACCCGCAGCGGGCTGTCCAAGCCGACCGTCGGGGAGAGCGTGCGCCGGTTGACCGAGGCCGGGCTTGTCGTCGACACCGGGGAACGCACCCCGGGCGGGCGAGGCATGGGCCGTGTCGGCTCGTACTACGCCCTCGCCGACTCGGCGGGCACCGCCCTGGCCGTCAGCATCGCCCCGGACGGGGTGGTGGTCGAGCGGATCGACGCCCACGGCGACATCGTCGGACGGACCCGGCACGACATCAGCCGGCCCGCGCACGCCGACCGGGTCGCCGCCGCACTGGGCACCGCCGCGACCCAGGCGGGAAAGGGCGGCGCAGGAGCCATCCGGCTGGCCGTCGTCAGCGCCGCCGACCCGGTGCACCGGGTCACCGGCCGGCTGGTCCGGCTACCGGACGCGCCGTTCCTGCTCGGCGACCTCGACCCGGTCGCCGTGCTGACGCCACACGTCGCCGGACCGGTCCTCGTCGACAACGACGTCAACTGGGCGGCGCAGGCCGAACGCGACCTCGACCCGGCTGGCCTGAGCGACTTCGCCTACGTCTTCCTCGGCGAAGGGCTGGGGTGCGCTGTCGTCAGCGACGGCGAGGTCCGCCGAGGCCACAGCGGTGTCGCGGGCGAGATCGCGCACCTGCTGACCACCGGCCCGGACGGTCGGGCAATCCGGTTCATCGACGTGTTCGCCGAGCTGGGCGTGCGCCACGCCGGCACGACGGCCATCGACATCGAGCGGGTCCGCCGCCTTCCGGCAGCCGGCAGGGCCCTGTTGGGACATGCCGTCAGCGGCGTACTCGCCGCCGTCGTCGCGCTAGCCGACCCCCGGCTCGTGCTGATCGGCGGCTCCTGGGGCACCCATCCGCCGATCCTCGACGCCGTCACCACGGCGTTCAGCGGGATGCCCCGGCACGTCGAGGTGCGTCCGGCCCGACTCACCGACGATCCGGCGCTGACCGGCGCCCGCGCGGAAGCCCTCGACCGTCTCCGCTCGGCAATCATCGCCCGCCGGACACCCTGACCGCGACGGCCCTCCGCCGGGCGTCACGCGCCCCTCGGACCTGGCCGTGCCAGGCACAGAGCGGACCCCGCCGGCCAGGCCGACGGGGTCAGTCCGCGAAATATGGGGAGGCTGTCAGCCAGCGATGTCGCGCGGGTCCCGGCTGCGCGGGTACGTGTTCTTCTCCCCGATCGTGCCGTCCTGCTTCTTGATCACGTGCTCGACGCCACGGTCGGCAGCCATCTCCCGGCCCTGGGCCTGCGCGTCGGCCTTGGCCTCATGCGTGCTGCTGGCCCGCTCGTTGCCCTCCGCCTTGTTCTTCCACTGCCCGTCCTCGTGGTACGTGTCGACGTCACCCTTGGCCATGGCCTGCTCCCTCCCTGCGTCTCTGCACTGTCCTTCGATCAGTGCCCCGAGCGGGGTCGGGCAAAACGCCGTCCTCAGGAGACGCAGTTGTTGCTCGTACGCCGCAGCGTCTGTTCGCGTTCGTCGGTGGTGATGCCCGACGGCGTACCGTCGAAGTAGGTTTCGACCTTCTCCCACCCTCGGCGCTGCTCGTAGTGCAGGTGCGGAGCGCCGGAGTTGCCGGTGCTGCCGAGCCGCCCGATCTGCTGGCCCTGCGTGACCTTTTGGCCCTCCTTCACCAGCGGCGGTTCGAGCAGGTGCAGGTACTGCGTCTCCCACTTGCCACCGTGGTCGATCTTCACCCAGTAGCCGCCGCCACGGCCGCGCGGACCGTCCGGGTTCTCCGGGGTACGCCCACCCAGGGTCCCGTTGATGCCCGCCACTGTGACAGTGCCGCCGTAGGACGCGAGCACGGGCCGCCCCCACGCCTCGCCCTCGATCGGGAACAGGTCGACGTCGAAGTCGTCGTGACCGGGATAGGTGCTCAACTGCCAGGTCTCGCCGCAGGCCACAGGCATCTGGAAGAGCGGGCGCGGACCCGCCGGACGCAGCAGCGGCACGACGACCACTGCCACCCCGACGACGACCGCAAGCGCGACGAGCCCGACGAGGACACCGATCAGCCGACTCCGGGGGCGGCGGTGGTTGCGGGCTCTGCGAGGGCTGCCGGTCGTCACCGGCCCGAGCATGACAGACGCCGGCAACGCGTGGGCTCCGGGTCGCGGCATCCCAGCCCGTACGCCAGCTCACCGCTGCCCAGCGGCGGTGAGCTGGCGTCAGGCCGTGCCGTCAGCAGCGCGGCACGTTCGGGATGTATCCGTCGTAGCCGGTAAGCAGGTACGCGTCGGAGACGTACCTGTTGGTGCCGATCCGGTTCCACACGGAGGTCGTGCCGTACGGGCCGGTGACAGTACTGCCGGCGGCCTGGCAGTAGATGGCAACTGTCGCGCCGTCGGCGACCGAACCCACGACCGGATAGCTGGCGCCGGGGCCGGAGCGCACGTTGAGGGTGCTCGCACTGGTGCTCACCGTTCCGGAGCCGACGCCGGTGATCCCGTTCACCAGTTGCATGTAGTAGGTCCAGTTCCAGTTCGGGCCCGGGTCGGTGTGGGTGGCGCCGGGCACCTCGTTGTGCCCGATGATGTACGCCCGAGTCTTGGGGATGCCGTACCTGTTGGCGAGGGTGCGGGTGAGCGCGGCGGATGCCCGGTACATGGCGTCGGTGAGCCAGGCGGCGTTGTCGACGTACCCCTCGTGTTCGATGCCTATCGACTGGGTGTTGTAGGTCCAGTTGCCGGCGTGCCAGGCGATGTCCTTCTCCCGCACCGACTGGGTGACGGCCCCGTCGGAGGACCGGAAGGTGTAGTGCGCGCTGGCCTGCGCGGCCGGGTTCTGGAACCAGTTGACGGTGCCGGAGTACGAGCCCTGCGCGGTGTGGATGACGATTCGGGTCACCTGGTGGCTGCCCGGCCGGCTGGCCACCGTGTAGTTGCTCGTGCTCGCCGGTGCCCACGCGGCCGGCCCATAGTCGGTGCTGAGGGTGCCGATCCCGCTGGGGTCGGCGGCGGCCGGTGCGACGACCGCGACGGTGAGCGCAGTGGTGAGCGCGGTGGTCAGGGTGAGCAGGAGGCGGCCTCGGAGGATGGGTCGAACGGACATCTGCACTCCTCGCGGGAACGGAGGTTGGCGACCCGTGGGGCCGCCAACCTCGGCGGTCGTACTCGTCAGCACCAGCCGTTTACCGGACCGTTCACACCTGTCGACAGGTACGCGTCGGACACCCAACTGCCGTCGCTCAACCGGTTCCAGAGCGCCGTGGTGCCGTACCGGCCGGTGTGGGAGGTGCCGTTCGCGGAGCAGGAGATGGTGACTGTCGCGCCGTCGCCCACCGAGCCGAGCGAGCCGTAGCCCGTTCCCGGACCGGCCCGGCGAGTGAGCGCGCCACCGCCGTTCGCGTCGACAACGCCCTGGTTGAAGCCGAGCGCGCCGTAGTTGTAGAGGCCACCGCCGACGCCGGCGAAGGCCGACCCGTGCCGCGCCCCGCCCTGGTAGGCGGCGCCGCCGTTGGCAAGCACCCACTTGCCGATGTCGTGCCCGGCGATCGGCACGTACGCGCTGTTCTGTCGCAGTCCGAAGTGGACGTGCCGGCCGTAGGCAGCCCCACCGCAGGTGACGTCGGTGCCGGTGTTGCCCAGGACTGCACCCTGCCCGACGCTGGCGCCGTTGACCGAGATGCTGTTCCACAGGTGGTAGTAGTCGGTCGAGTAGCCCCGGTCGTGGATGACCCGGATCCATCCCCGACACATGGTGTACGCCGCTCCGGCCCGGGTCGCGCGAACCACCTGGTCGCCGCCGGCCAGGTCGATCGAGCTGTACGGCGACTCGGTCCCGCCCCAGCCGTGCGGGCCGCTGGTGAGCGTCCACGTCTGTCCGACACCGAACGGCAGGGCCATTCCGGTCCGGTAGTCCCCGCCCGCGTACATCGGGGTCGGTGTGGTGGTGAGCACGCTTCTCTCCTGGCCGCCCACCAGGGGCGACTCGGCGGCCAGTTCGCCGAAGGCGGCCTCGCCGTCGAAGGCGATCCGCCATCCGGCGCGGTCGGCGCGGGCGATGAAGACCGACCCGGTCGGGTGGGCGTCCTCCTGCCGGGGGGCGACCGCGACGGCGGTGCCGAACGCCCACCGGCCACTGCTGCGGCTGACGGTGATCCGGGTGTCCTGTTGCGCGCCGGCGGTCGACATCTTCGCGGTGCCGAGGAGTTTGGCGGTCACCGCCTCGGTGAGCGCGGAGGCGTCGGCGGTCGGCGCGGCGACGCTGGGGGTCGCCCAGAACAGGCTGGTGACCGTCAGCAGGGCCGCGGCTGCGCCGCCTGCCCATCGTCGATCGAGTCTCATCGTGACCTCACTTTCGATACGGGGATCGAGGCCGGGGCGATGGAGAGCCTGCGGCCGCTGGCGGGGTGGGGGTACCGGCGAGGCTGAGCGGAGTGCCGCATAGATAGAGAGGAACGTGAATATTGACGATGATTGTTGTGTAGTAAACCGTCGAAGTCAACGTGCGCATCGAAGGTTTCCTACACTCTGCGCGCTTTGGCCAACCCGTCAGATCAGCGGTGACGAGACTCCGCGACGGGCAGCGATAACGACAGCGGCACCGGCGCTGCGGTGCCGCCTCCCTGGCCGGCCCTGGGGTGTGTCCGGTTCCCTGTAGAGCTGCCCCAGAAATGGGGCAGCGCCGACCGGATCACCGCGAGCAGCCGGAGCACCACAACCATCTCCGCAGGGCACGGTCCATATGTGGGGCAGCTCTACAGGACCACCGACAGGTGGGTCGACCCTGCAGGGCGGCTCAGGCATCGCCGCGGGAAGCCCTCAACCAGCGTGCCAGGCACCGGCGCGGGGTCGAGGCGGGCACGGTGTGCCTACCGACCACCTGTTGACGCGTGGCCCCTGCCCGCAGAGGCGGGCAGGGGCCACGATCGTGCTCTTGCGACGTCAGCGGGCCGTTCCGGCGCGGCGCTTGTTGTAGACGTCGAACGCGACAGCGACGAGCAGGACGAGCCCCTTCACCACCGACTGCGTCGACTGGTCGATTCCCATCAGCTGCATGCCGTTGCTCATCACCGCCATGATCAGACCGCCGACCATCGCGCCCACGACCGTACCGACCCCGCCGGTGACCGCCGCGCCTCCGATGAACGCCGCGGCGATGGCGTCCAGCTCGAACATGTTGCCGGCGGCGGGTTGCGCCCCGTTTGACCGGGAGGAGTAGATGACCCCCGCCACCGCCGCCAGGAAGCCCATGTTGACGAACATCCAGAAGTTGACGGTACGGACCTTCACCCCGGACAGCGCCGCCGCCGACAGGTTGCCGCCGATCGCGTAGACCTGCCGGCCGAAGACCGTACGACGGGTGAGCAGGCCGTAGACCAGCACCAGGACCGCCAGGATGATCAGCACGATCGGCAGGCCACGTGCGTGCGCCAACTGCCAGGCGAAGTACATGATGACAGCGCCCACCGCGACGACCCGGGCGACGAACAGCGGGAACGACTCGACGGGCTGCTGGTAGCGGATCCGTGCCACGCGGGTGCGGAACCCGCTTACCGCGTACCCGGCGACGGCGACGGCACCGATGAGCAGCGTGAAGGCGTCGAAGCCCTGACCGCCGAGCAGCCCGTTGAGGAAGCCCGCGGCGACGCGCTGGTATTCGGCCGGGAACGGCGACAGCGAGATGTTGTCGAGTACCTGCAAGGTCAGCCCACGGAACAGCAACATTCCGGCCAGGGTCACGATGAACGCGGGAATCCCGGCGTACGCGACCCAGAAGCCGTGCCACGCGCCGACCGCGACGCCCACGGCGAGCGCGGCCAGGACACCCACCCACCACGGGTATCCCTGCTGGATGACCAGGACGGCGGAGACCGCGCCGGTCAGCGCGACAACCGACCCCACCGACAGGTCGATGTGCCCGCCGATGATCAGGATGACCATCCCGATCGCCAGGACCAGGATGTACGAGTACTGGAGAACGATGTTCGTGATGTTGCCAGGGCTGAGTGACACCCCGTCGGTGAGGATCGCGAACAGCGCGACGATGACGGCCAGGGCGACGTAGATCCCGCTCTGCCGCAGGTTGTTCAACACAAGCGCCCGCAGGTCGCTCGTCCCGGTGTGCAGGGCGGCGGCCGGCGTGGCGTCCGGTGGCGTCGGGCGCTCCGTCGAAGGGGTCTTGATGCTTGTCATCCGACGAGCTCCTTGTCCTTTGTCATCAGCTCCATGAGGCTCTCCTGGGTCGCCTCACCCACCGGCATCTCGCCGGTGATCCGGCCCGCGGCGAGGGTGTAGATGCGGTCGCACATCCCGAGCAGCTCCGGCAGCTCGGAGGAAATGATGATCACCGCTTTGCCGTCGGCCACCAGCCGGTTGATGATCGTGTAGATCTCGAACTTGGCCCCGACGTCGATCCCGCGCGTCGGCTCGTCGAGGATCAGCACGTCCGGGTCGGTGAAGAGCCACTTCGACAGCACTACCTTCTGCTGGTTGCCGCCGGAGAGCTTGCCGACCACCGCCATGACACTCGGTGCCTTGATGTTCATGTCCCGGCGGCTCGACTCGGCGACCTTGATCTCCTCGTTACCGTTGACCCAGCCCATCCGGGACAGCCGGTCCAGGGCGGCGGCCGACACGTTGCGCCGTACGTCGTCGATGAGGTTGAGGCCGTACCGCTTGCGGTCCTCGGTGACGTACGCGATGCCGTTGTCGATGGCCTCCGCGACGGTACGGGCGTTGACCTGCCGGCCGTGCATGAACAACCGGCCGTTGATGTCCCGGCCGTACGACCTGCCGAACACGCTCATCGCCAACTCGGTCCGGCCGGCGCCCATCAGCCCGGCGATGCCGACGACCTCACCGGCGCGCACGGACAGGCCGACACCTTCGACGACCATCCGCTCCTGGGTGGGGTGGCGCACCGACCAGTCCTCGATCCGCAGCACCTCCTCGCCCGGCGACGACTCGCGGTCGGGGTAGAAGCTGTCCAGGTCGCGCCCGACCATGCCCCGGATGATGCGTTGCTGGTTCACGTCGTCGGCGCGCATGTCCAAGGTCTCCACAGCGCGCCCGTCGCGGATCACTGTCGTCGAGTCCGCGATCGCGGTGATCTCGTTGAGCTTGTGGGAGATCATGATGCAGGTGATCCCCCGGTCTTTGAGCTGTCGGAGCAGCCCGAGCAGGTGCGCCGAGTCGACGTCGTTGAGAGCGGCGGTCGGCTCGTCCAGGATGAGCAGGCGCACCTTCTTCGACAGCGCCTTGGCGATCTCCACTAGCTGCTGCTTGCCCACGCCGAGCTGGATGACCGGGGTGACCGGGTTCTCGTGCAGCCCCACGGACGCCAGCAGTTCCGCCGCCTCGGCGTTGGCCCGGTTCCAGTCGATGAGGCCGCTGCGGCCCCGGCGCTCGTTACCGAGGAAGAGGTTCTCGGCGATCGACAGGTGCGGCACCAGGGCGAGTTCCTGGTGGATGATGACGATGCCGTTTGCCTCGCTGTCCCGGATTCCCCGGAAGTGCATCGCCTTGCCGTCAAAGAGGATCTCTCCGTCGTACGAGCCCGATGGGTGTACGCCGGACAGCACCTTCATGAGTGTGGATTTGCCGGCGCCGTTCTCGCCACAGATGGCGTGGATCTCTCCCCGGCGCACCGCGAGGGTGACGTCCTCAAGGGCGGTCACCCCGGGAAAGGTCTTCGTGATGCGACGCATCTCGAGGATGGTGTCGTCCATGGTCGCTGTCCTCTGTCAGGTCCCGACGTGGTCCGCCACGACGTCGGGCCCGGCGGGGTGACCGCCGAGCCCGACGAATGGCTTACTTCTTGGCCTGACCGGCGGCGACCTCTTCCGCCGTCCAGTACCCGGAGTCGATCAGCGCGGTCTTGATGTTGTCCTTGTAGACCGTCACGAACGGCAGCAGGTACGACGGGACGACCTTGACGCCGTTGTTGTACGTCTGCGTGTCGTTGGCCTGCGGCTGCTTGTCCTGGAGGAACGCCTCGGCGGCGTTGACGGCCTGGTCGGCCAGCAGCCGGGTGTCCTTGAAGACGGTGCAGGTCTGCACGCCATCGTTGATCAGCTTGATCGAGGCGATCTCGGCGTCCTGGCCGGTCACCGCGGGCAGCTTCTTCTTGCCGCTACCGCCGTAGCCGGCGTTCTGCAGGGCGGTGATGATGCCCCGTGAGATGCCGTCGTACGGCGACAGCACGCCGTCGACCTGCGAGCCGTCGTTGTAGCTGGAGGTGAGCAGGTCCTCCATCCGCTTCTGCGCGGTCTCCTGTTGCCACCGCAGGATGGCCACCTGCTCGATGGTGGTCTGGCGCGACTTCACCTTCAGCGTGCCGGCGTCGATGAACGGCTTCAGCGTGTCCATGGCGCCGCCGAAGAAGTACTGGGTGTTGTTGTCGTCGAGCGAACCGGCGAACAGCTCGATGTTGAACGGGCCGGTGGCCGTACCCTTCGAGCCGTCCTGGTTCTGCAGGCCGAGGCCGACAAGCAGCCCGGTGGCCTGGGCGACGCCGACCTTGTAGTTGTCGAAGCTCACGTAGAAGTCGACGTTCTTGCTGCCGCGGATGAGCCGGTCGTACGAGATGACCGGGATCTTCGCGTCGGCTGCGGCCTGGAGCTGGCCGCTGAGCGCCGTTCCGTCGATCGCCGCGATGACCAGGACGTCCGCGCCCTGGGTGATCATCTGGTCGACCTGCTGCGACTGGGTGGGGATGTCGTCGCCCGCGTACTGGAGGTCGACCTTGTAGCCCTTGGCCTCCAACTTCTGCTTCACGGCGTTGCCGTCGGCGATCCACCGCTCGGAGGTCTGGGTCGGCATCGAGACGCCGATGGTCAGGTCGCCGGGCTTCTTCTCGCTCGTGTTACCGCCGCTGCCGGCGCCTTCGCCACTGCATGCCGCCAGGCTCAGCGCCAGCATCGCGCTACCCAGAGCAACCAGGAATTTCCTGCTCACGGGCCTCTCCTCCTCCGGATTCCCCCGCCGACCGCCGGGGCCCACGTGTCACCTTTGGGGTAGTGTTAGCGCTCACATAAGACACGTCAACAGTTGATCTGAAATACCGGTGTCACGGTCTCGTAACGAGAGGCTTTCCGACGGCGCGGCCTGGGATTCCGCCGTCCACAGTGGATGTCGTCGCCTCGATCGCACGCTGGGTAGCGGCTGCCTCAGCGTGACCGCCCACCACCGTCAGCGCAACGGGCGGCGGGACATCGTCGACCAGACGCGACGGGCCCTCAACACGACGGGCCGGCAGAACACCGCCGACAGGATGCGACAGGCCGGCAGGGCTCCGTCGACGACACGCGACGCGCCTCAGCGCGAAGGGGGCGGGGCAACGCTGTCGCGGGCGACAAGTGTCGGTGCGATGGTCTGCCGCAGAGCCCCGCCGCTGCCCGACTCGATCTGGGTCAACAGCATCTGCAGACTCGCCCGTGCCACAGCGTCGAAGTCGGGCCGGACGGTGGTCAGCGGCGGGATGAAATACGCGGCCTCCGGCACGTCGTCGAAGCCCACCACGCTGATCTCGGCCGGCACCCGCCTGCCGAACTCGTGCAACGCCCGCAGCACGCCCAGAGCGAGGTGGTCGTTGGCCGTGAAGATGGCGGTGACCTCGGGCATCCGTGCCAGCATCTGCCCGCACCGGTAACCCGATGCCGCCGACCAGTCCCCCGGCATCAGCGGCGGCGGGCTGATCCCGGCGGCCAGCAAAGTCTCCCGCCAGCCCTCGATGCGACCGGCACCGTCGAACCAGTCGGACGGCCCCGACACGTGCCACACGGTGCGGTGCCCGGCGTCGAGGAGATGCTGGGTCGCCGCCCGCGCGCCCGCCACCTGGTCGACAGTCACCAGCGGCATCGGCCGATGCGGGTCGCCGTCGACGGTGACCAACGGGACGTCCTGAGGCAGCCGCTCCAGCGCCTCGCCGGCCGACTCGACCGGCGCGATGACGACGATGCCGGCGACCCGGTGCGCCAGGTGCCGCTCGACCGCGGCCGAGATCGACCGGTGGTCGAGGTCCCGGACACTGCCCACGCTGACCGCGAAGCCCTCTTCCGCTGCGGTCTGCTCAAGGGCCGCCAGGAGCGACGCCGGGCCGTAGAGGGTGGTGTTCTGTGCCACCACGCCGATCACCTGCGACCGGCCGGTCACCAGGGCGCGTGCCGCGCCGTTCGGGCGGTAGCCGAGTTCGGCGATCGCCGCCCGCACCCGCAAACGGGTCTGCTCACGCACGTTGGGGTGCCCGTTGAGCACCCGTGACACCGTCTGGTGGGAGACACCGGCGAGACGAGCGACATCAGTCATCGCGGGACCATGGACGGCCATTTCACTCCCCCCGCCAAATCCGGACCGCAGCCCGTCGACGTCGACTGGAAGCGGCCCGGCCTGATCCCCCTCGCTCAGTCACCACGCCGGTGCTGAATCCCAGGTGACCAGCGCTGGATCGCCGACAGTCTACGCCAGCCATCGGCCTGGACAGGGCCTGGCTGTGGGCGAACGGCGCGACGGGTCGCAGGTCGGCGGCCCGGCCCACCCGTCACCCACACCGAGGGCGACGAACGGACCGGGCGGCGCCCGCGCCACCGACCGGTTCCCCGTTCCCGGAAGGGGCACGGAGCAGGGCGGCGACGGGCACGAACAGTGGCGCGGACCGCCCGTCCGAGATCCGGACGGGAAGTCCGCGCCACCGGTCAGATCGACAGCTGTGTGACAGGCGTCACGGTGTCGTCAGGTCGAACCGGTTGACCGTCACCGCTCCCCCGAGCGCCTGGGTGGCGTGGTTGAAGATGGCGAACCGGTAGCCCATGAAGAACTGCCAGTTGTTGGCGAGCGTCAGGGCGTTGCCGAACGACGTGAAGTTGACCCCGTCGGTGCTGTACGAGAAGCGGGCCTGACGGCCGGATCCGGGTCTGATGTCGGCGTTGGCGCGCAACCAGATCCGGCCACCGGAGACGGCGGTGCTCGCCACCTCGCTGCCGGTGCTGGTGGTGTTCCAGTTGCTGTCCATCGTCAAGCCGTTCTGCATCACCAGACGCGTGGAACCGTTGTCCCGCCGGATGCCGATCCAGGCCGACGAGTTGCGCAGCACCGCCAGGCCCGTGCGGTCACCGTCGCGCATCGTCGAGTAGTCAAGCTCGATGGTGGCGGTGGAGGTGGGGCCCTGGATGCGGTGCGTCAACGTGTTCCGGGCGGCGTACAGGTCGCCGGTGACGGTGGCGGTTTGCAGGCGGAGCCCGTTGTTTACCGAATACCGGCTGGTGTCCGGGTTGTGGTTCCACTCCCACTGCGGGCCGAGGGTCGTGCCGGAGAACGTGTCGGTGCCGGTGAGTGGCTTCACCGCCCGGGGCGCGGCGGGCAGGTTCGGCTTCGGGTACGAGCTGCCCCACGCGCCGTTCACCGTCTGCAGGACGGGCCACCCGTCGCCGGTCCAGGTGATCGGCGCCATGGCGGGCATCCGACCACCGGGGTACGCGTCGACGAACGCCATGTAGTACCAGTCGCCGTTCTGGGTCTGCACCAGTCCGCCCTGGTGCGGAACCCCGCCGCCGGAGATCGGGCCGGGCAGGTTGAGCAGCACCTGGCGCTGCTCGTACGGGCCGAACGGGCCGTTTGTCGACTTCAGCACGTACTGGCCGTTGGCCGGTCGGGTGAGCCAGATGTAGTAGGCGCCGTTGCGCTTGTAGAAACGCGCGCCCTCAAGCGTCCCGATGCTCGATGGCGTCTGGTACACCTGCTGGGCGCGGACCTGCGACTTCCCGTCGGCGGACAGCTGGGCGACGCTGATGGTGCCGTTGCCGTACGCCACGTACATGGTGTCGTTGTCGTCGATGAGCATCCCCGCGTCGTAGTAGCAGTTGGGGATTGTGGTGTGCTTGCTCCAGGTGCCGTCCACGGCGCTGGCGGTGTAGATGTGGGTCTGCGCGAAGTCGATGCACCCGGCCCAGTAGAACGTCCTGTTGCTCGGCCGGTAGTTCAGCGTCGACGCCCAGATCCCGTCGACGTACGCGTTACCGCCGCTCATGTCGTACTTCGACCCGAACTCCAGGCGTGGCACCGAGTGCCCGGCGAACTCCCAGTTGACGAGGTCGTACGAGCGCAGGACGGGAGCGCCCGGCGAGTAGTGCATTGTGGACGCCGACATGTAGTAGGCGTCGCCCACCCGGATGATGTCGACGTCGGCGAAGTCCTGCCAGACGACCGGGTTGGTGTACGTCCCGCCCGTCGGGGGCGGAGTCGTCGGCGGCGGTGTGGTGGGGTTGCCTCCGCTGCCCACCTGAACGAGCTGCCACTGCTGGTTGTTGCCGCCCCAGTCGTCGTACTGCACGATGTTGCCGCCGTCGGCGGTGGAGGCGTTCTGCACCTCGACCGCCTTGTTGCTGTTGCGGTTGATCAGTCGCACGTAGCCGCCCGAGGAGTCCGCCAGGCGGAACTGCTGGTTCACCCCGTTGCCGTCGGCCCACTGCACTATCGACGCGCCGTTGGCGGTGGAGAAGTTGTAGACGTCGAGCACCTTGCCGGAGTGCCGGGACTTCAGCCGGTAGTAGCCGCCGCCGGAGTCGACGAACTGCCACTGCTGCCACGCGCCGTCGTTGCGCGCCCACTGCGTGATCCGCGCGCCGTCGTTCGTGGCCTGGTTGTACACGTCCAGCGCCTTGCCGCTGTTGCGGTTCACCAACACGTACCAGGCGTTGGTGTCCACCGTCGCTGCCGATGCGGGTGACGCGGCCACCGCGGTGAGCGTGCCGCCCACCAGCACCGCCGCCGCGGCGGCGGTGAGCCGCCGCAACCACCCGCGCCGACGCGCGGGTGGTGTGGCCCAGGGAACCCGACCGATGGCAACCATGATCCTCCTTCGAGAACGCGAACCGAAGCGGTCTGGGCCGGCATCCCCCGGCACCGGGCGGGGTGCCGTGCCTGGCCACGGGCCCGACCGATGTGATCGCTAACATCGCTCCCCGTGCCGCGAGGGCGGCAATCAGTGAAAACCGGGGGGCGGACGCGATTCGCGGGCGGGTCAGCCGCAGATATTGACTGTCTTGGTTATAGACTGTGAGCGATAACACGCCCTTAGTCAAGACGTAACACAGCTGGCTCGCGGTCGTGCTAGGCGCACACGCAGACGGGTGGCGCGTCCCGACCGACAACGGCCGGTGGTGACGCCCCACCCGTCTGGGAAGGTGCTGCCGCGTGGGTCAGAAGCCGCGCGCCAACCGGTAGTAGGCCTGGTTCCACCGGATCTCGTCGGCGAAGCGACGCGGCTCGGTGTCGGCGTCGATGACGACGAGTTCGGTACGGCTCATCTCGGCCAGGTCGTGCAACTCCTCCACGCCGACTGCCTGGGACAGCACCGTGTGATGGGGAGCGCCAGCGGTGATCCACGCCTCGGCCGAGACAGGCAGGTCGGGTCGGGGACGCCAGACGGCCCGTGCCACCGGCAGTCGGCGCAGCGGCTGCGGCGGCGTCACCACGTCGATCTCGTTCGCCACCAGCCGGAAGCGCTCCCCCATGTCGGCAAGCCCCAGCACCACAGCCGGGCCGGGCTCGGCGTCGAAGACGAGGCGCACCGGGTCCTCCCGCCCGCCGATGCTCAGCGGGTGGATCTCCACGTTGGGTACGCCGGACGCGATGGTCGGGCAGACCTCCAGCATGTGGGCACCGAGCACCAGCTCCGAGCCGGGGGTGAGGTCGTAGGTGTAGTCCTCCATGAAGGACGTGCCGCCCTCCACGCCCACCGACATCGCCTTGAGGGTGTGCACGAGCACGGAGGTCTTCCAGTCGCCCTCGCCGCCGAAGCCGTAACCGTCGGCCATCAACCGCTGCACCGCGATGCCCGGCAGCTGACGCAGCCCGCCGAGGTCCTCGAAGTTCGTGGTGAACGCCCGGAACCCGCCGGCGTCCAGGAAGGCGCGCATGCCCAGCTCCAGGCGGGCCGCGTACCGCAGGGAGTCGTGCTGCTCACCCCCGGCCACCAGCGCCGGGACGACACGGTACGTGTCCTCGTACTCCTTCACGAGGTCGTCGACCTGCGAGTCGGTGACCTCGCCGACCACCTTGACCAGGTCGTTGACGCCGTAGGTGTTCACCGACACCCCGAAGCGCAGCTCCGCCTCGACCTTGTCGCCCTCGGTCACCGCGACGTCGCGCATGTTGTCACCGAAGCGGGCCAGGCGCAGCGACCGCATCGCCGACCAACCCAGGGCCGCCCGCGCCCACGCGCCGACCCGGCTGGTCACCCTCGGGTCGCTGACATGCCCCGCGACGGTCTTGCGGGCCACACCGAGACGCGTCTGGATGTACCCGAACTCGCGGTCGCCGTGGGCGGCCTGGTTCAGGTTCATGAAGTCCATGTCGATGTCGTCCCACGGGAGCAGGACGTTGGCCTGGGTGTGCAGGTGCAGCAACGGCGTCTGCAACGCGTCCAGGCCGGCGATCCACATCTTCGCCGGGGAGAAGGTGTGCATCCACGCGATGACCCCGATCGCGCCCTGAGCGGCGGCGTCGCGGCAGATCTGGAGGATCTCGCCGCTGTTGGTCAGGACCGGCTTCCAGACCACCCGGGCAGGGATCTGCGGCGAGTCGTCGAGCGCGGCCGCGATCTGGCGGGACTGCTCGGCGACCTGCCGGAGCGTCTCCTCGCCGTACATGCCTTGGCTGCCGGTGAGGAACCAGATCACGGGTTCGGGGTGTGGTGCCATGGGGTTGCCTTCCGCGAGAGGGGCGGTCACTTGTAACGGATTCCGATGAGGCGCTGCAGGAGGATGAAGACGAAGAGCAGACCCCCAATCACGATCTTGGTCCACCAGGAGTTGAGGCTTCCATCGAAGGTGATGAGCGTCTGGATCACGCCCAGGACCAGTACGCCGAGCACCGTGCCGAAGACGTACCCGGAACCACCGGTCAGCACGGTGCCACCGATGACGACGGCGGCGATGACGTCCAACTCCATGCCGACGGCGATCAGCGGCGCGCCGGAGAGCGTGTAGAAGGACAGCAGGATGCCGCCGATCGCCGAGCACAGACCACTGATCGTGTAGACGGCGATCCGGGTCCGCCCCACCGGCAGGCCCATCAGCAGCGCCGACTGCGGGTTGCCGCCGATGGCGTACACGTTGCGCCCCAGCCGGGTGTAGGCAAGCGTGTACGCGGCCACGGCCACCACGGCGAACGCGATGAGCACGCTGATCGAGACGAAGTTGCCCTTGGGGTCGCCGATCCGCTCCTGCGACATCCTGGTCCAGAACCCGTCGGTGATCGGGATGGACGAGCCGGAGATGAACGTGCACATGCCCCGGGCGAAGAACATCCCGGCGAGCGTGACGATGAACGGCTGGATCTCGAAGAAGTGGATGGCGCAGCCCATCAGCAGACCGAGCGTCGGGCCGATGAGCAGGGCGATGACGAGCACCAACGGCGCCGGCATACCCCCCTGGAGCAGCCAGGCCGACACCATCGCGGTCATGGCGACCACCGACCCCACCGACAGGTCGATACCGCCGGTGAGGATCACGAAGGTCATCCCCACCGCGACGACGAGCAGGAAACCGTTGTCGATGAAGACGTTGAAGATGACCTGCACGTTGGAGAACGCCGTGTACTGCGACACCCCGATGCCGTACATGACCAGGAGCAGGGCGAGCGTCGCCAGGACCGGTATCTGCCGCCTCGGCAGCCGGAACCGGGCGCGGCCGGCGGTGAGTGATCCAGTGGTCATGCCGGCACCTGCTCCTTCGGCTTGTCGGCGATGGCGGCGGGCGGCGGAGCGTTTCGCCTACGGCGGGCGAACCGGGCCCGGAAGGCCGGCGCCTGGATGAGGCAGACGGCGATGACGACGACCGCCTTGAACAGCAGCGCGGTCTGCGGCGAGATGTTCATTGCGTACACAGTTGTGGTGAGGGTCTGGATGATCAGCGCGCCGAGGATCGTGCCGCTGAGGAAGAACCGGCCGCCCGCGAGGGACGTGCCGCCGATGACCACCGCGAGGATGGCGTCGAGTTCGACCCAGAGGCCGGCGGCGTTGCCGTCGGCGCTGGAGACGTTGGCCGTCATCATGAAACCGGCGATCGCGGCGCACGCGGCGCTGATCACGTACGTGAGGAAGATGACCCGGGCGGATCTGATGCCGGCGAGCCGACTGGCGACGGCGTTGCCACCCACCGACTCGATGATCACGCCGAGGGCGGTCCGTCGGGTGAAGGCGGCCACCAGCAGGGCTGCGGCGAGGGCGATGAAGATGGCAAGCGGCAGGGTCAGCGCGTGGCCCAGACCGATCGCCCGGTACGGCTCCGAGTTGATCGTGATGATCTGACCCTCGGTGATCAGCTGGGCGAGACCCCGGCCGGCCACCATGAGGATCAGCGTGGCGATGATCGGTTGAATACCGATCACCGCCACCAGCACCCCGTTCCAGGCGCCGAGCACGAGCGCCACACCCAGCGCCATCGCGAGAGCGGTAAGCACCACCGTGAGGCTGTTCTGGTCGGGCTGCTTGCTGATGTACATGCAGGCGATCGCGCCGCTGATCGCGCAGACCGACCCGACCGACAGGTCGATGCCGCCGGTCGAGATGACAAGGGTCATGCCCAGCGCGACGAGGATGAGCGGTGCGCTCAGCCGCAGGATGTCGATCGGCGTGCCGTACAGGTGCCCGTCCTTGAGTTCGACGGACAGGAACCCGGGCCGGTAGATCGTGTTCGCGGCGAGCATGGCGACCAGCACGGCGGCGGGCCAGAACAGCCGGTGACCGATCATCGTCCGGTAGCGGCCCATTGTGTCGTTCATCGGTCTGCCTCCTCCCGGTGGGATCCGCTGGCGATGGTCTGCATGACGCGGTCGGCGTCGAGGTCGTCGTCGTTGGCGAGCTGGGCGACCATCTGCCGGTCCCGCATCACTGCCACCTTGTGGCTGAGGCGCAGTACCTCCTCCAGCTCGGCGGAGATGAACAGCACCGCCATCCCGCCGTCGGACAACTGCGTCACGAGCTTCTGGATCTCGGTCTTCGCGCCGATGTCGATACCCCGGGTCGGTTCGTCGAGGATCAACAGCCGTGGCTCGGTGATCAGCCAGCGGGCCAGCAGCACCTTCTGCTGGTTGCCGCCGGACAGGTTGCGCACCGGCACCTCCGGGTCAGCGGGCCGGATGTTGAGGGCCTTGACGTACTTGTCGACCAGTTCGTCCTGACGGCGACGCGGAATGGGCCGCAGCCAGCCGCGGGCGGCCTGCATGGCGAGAATGATGTTCTCGCGGACCGACAGGTCGGGCACGATGCCCTCCGCGCGACGGTTCTCCGAACAGAACCCGACACCCTGGTCGATGGCCTGCGCGGGCGTACGCAGACTGCTCGACGAGCCGTCCACAACCACCTGACCGCCGTCGGCCCGGTCGGCGCCGAACAACAGCCGCGCGACCTCGGTACGCCCGGAGCCCAGCAGGCCGGCCAGACCCACCACCTCGCCGGCATGGATGGTCAGGCTGAACGGCTCGACCGCGCCGGACCGGCCGAAGTTCGACACCGCCACCAGCGGCGTGCCCTCCTCAAGCGTGGCCAGGTCCCGTCGGGAGCTCTCCTCGATGCCCTCCAGGGCGTCGAGCTCCTTGCCGATCATCTTTTCGACGAGGCTGAGCTGGGGCAGTTCGGCGGTCTGGTACTCACCGACGAGCCCGCCGTTACGCAGCACTGTGATGCGGTCGGCGATCTCGTAGACCTGGTCGAGGAAGTGCGTCACGAACAGGATCGCGATGCCCTCGTCGCGCAGTTGGCGCATGATGCGGAACAGCTGCGCGACCTCACCCGCGTCGAGGCTGGACGTCGGCTCGTCCAGGATCAGCACCCGGGCCTTGATGTCGATGGCGCGGGCGATGGCGACCATCTGCTGGATCGCGAGGGAGTACGAACCGAGCGGCGCACTGACGTCGAGGTCGAGGTCGAGGCGGGTCAGCAGCGTACGGGCGCGGCGGCGGACCTCACCCCAGCGGACGGCCCCGAGGAGCCGGGGTTCCCGGCCGATGAAGATGTTCTCCGCCACCGACAGGTTGGTGCAGAGGTTGACCTCCTGGTAGACGGTGCTCACCCCGGCGGCCGTCGCCTGCATCGGCCCGCTGAAGGACACCGGCTCGCCGTCGAGGGTGATCGCGCCCGCGTCGGTGTCGTAGACACCGGTGAGCACCTTGATGAGGGTCGACTTGCCGGCGCCGTTCTCGCCCATCAGGGCGTGCACCTCGCCGGGAAAGAGCCGAAAGTTGACGTCGTGGAGTGCGCGCACCCCGGGGAAGGACTTGCTGATCCCGGTCATCGTCAGGACCGGACGGCTATCCGTCATCCCATCAGACCTCTTCTGGGGGTTGTCGACGCGGAAGGGCCGTCGCGCTCCCGCCGAGCCCGCCCGAGCCGCCCCGTGAGGGGCGGCTCGGGCGGGCGTGTCACGGGGTGATCGCGGGCCATGCCCGGTCCGTTGAGGGTTGGGGGCGACGCGGCGGGGCCGCCACGCGAGCGCGGCGACCCCCGGCGTCGATCAGTACTTGCGGTTGGGCAGGGCCTCCTTGGCCTGCTCACTCGTGAAGGTGGTCTCCTCGGTCTCGATCCGGGCAGGCACCTCCTCGCCCGCGTGCACCTTCTTGGCCAGTTCCATCAGCTGTGGGCCGAGGAGCGGGCTGCACTCCGCGATGAAGTTGAACTTCCCGTCGGCGAGAGCCTGCATGCCGTCCTTGACCGCGTCGACAGTGATGATGGTGATGTCCTTGCCCGGCTCCTTGCCGGCCGCGGTGATCGCCTCGAGCGCACCCAGACCCATGTCGTCGTTGTGCGCGAACAGCACGTCGATCTTCGGGTTGGCCTTGAGGAACTGCTCCATCACCTGCTTGCCACCGGCCCGGGTGAAGTCCCCGGACTGCGACGCGATGACCTTCAGGTTCGGGTTGGCGGCGATCGCCTCGGCGAAGCCCTTCTTGCGGTCGTTGGCCGGGGCGGCACCGGTGGTGCCCTGCAACTCGACGATGTTCACCGGACCCGAGGCGCTCTTCTTCTGCTCGACGAGCCACTCACCGGCGAGCCGGCCCTCCTTGACGAAGTCCGAGCCGAGGAAGGTCTTGTACAGGCTCTTGTCGGGCGAGTCGACCGAGCGGTCGGTCAGGATGACCGGAATGCCGGCGTCCTTGGCCTCCTTGAGGACGGTGTCCCAGCCGGATTCCACGACCGGCGAGAAGGCGATCACGTCGACCTTCTGCTGGATGTAGTTGCGGATCGCCTTGATCTGGTTTTCCTGCTTCTGCTGCGCGTCGTCGAACTTCAGCTCGATGCCCGCGGCGGCGGCCGCCTCCTTGATCGAGGTGGTGTTCGCGGTACGCCACCCGCTCTCCGCACCGACCTGCGAGAAGCCCATCGTGATCTTGCCGTCGTCCGTGGACCCGCCGCCGCCGGTGTCGCTGTTGCCGCAGGCCGCCACGCCGCCGACGAGCAGCACGCTGGCGAGGACCGCGACAGCGCGCCACGGCGCGGACTGCGTACGCATCTTTCTCATCAGTTCTCCTTGGCTGGGTGTGGTGGGGACCGCGTCAGCCGCCGACGTACGAGAGGCGACCTCTGCGGGTGGTGCGTGCTGGTACGTCGGTGGTGCAGACCTGCGACCCTGATCCACGCTGGACGCTCAGGAGCTCGCCGGTGCGACTGGTTGTTGACCGTAGACGTTCTGGTAGCGGTGATACAGGGCATCGATGTCCGCCTGTGCCATCGGCACCGGCTGACCGAGCGCCCGGGCCAGGTGCGCGGTGCGGGCGACGTCCTCACACATCACCGCTGCCTTGACCGCCGCGCGGGCGTCACGGCCGATGGTGAACACGCCGTGGTTGCGCATCAGCACCGCTGGTGAGCGGTGCCCGGCGAGCGTGGCGACGATGCCCTTGCCGATGTCGTCGCCGCCGATCAACGCGAACGGGCCGATCGGGATCTCGCCGCCGAACTCGTCGGCCTGCGCGGTGAGGTGGCAGGGAATGGACTCACCACGGGCCGCCCAGGCGGTCGCGTACGAGCTGTGGGTGTGCACGACCCCGCCCACCTCGGGCATGGCCCGGTAGACGTAGGCGTGGGCGGCGGTGTCGCTGGAAGGGGCGAGGTCGCCCTCGACGAGAACGCCGTCGAGGTCACAGACCACGATGGTGTCGGCCGTGAGGTCGTCGTAGCTCACACCGCTCGGCTTGATCACCATGAGGTCGCTGCCCGGTACGCGCGCCGAGACGTTGCCGGCCGTCCAGGCCACCAGCTGGTAGCGGGTCAGCTCGGAGTGCAGACGGGCGACCGTCTCACGCAGCTCGCGGATCTGTCGGGTCACCTCGATGGTCATGCGACGACCTCCAACGGGGTCTCGTGAGCGGTCACGGGGGCGCTGTCGGCCGGCGCCTCGGCGGTCCCCACCGCCGCGTTGCGGATCGCCCGCAGGCGGAGCATGACGTCGTTGCCGCCCCGGCCGAAGTGGTCGTGCAACGCCCGGTACTCCGCGTAGAGGGCGTCATAGGCGCGGGCCCGGTCGGGGTCCGGCCGGTAGACGGCCTCGTGCACCTTCCCCATCGCCTGCGACGCCTCGTGCACCGACGGGTACGCGCCGGCGGCGACGGCAGCGTGGATCGCCGATCCGAGCGCCGGGCCCTGCGCGGAGGCGATGATGTTCAGCGGCCGCCGGGTCACGTCGGCGTAGATCTGCATCAGCAGCTCGTTGGAGGTGAGACCACCGGCGATCACCAGGTCGTCGACCGGAACACCGGCTTCGACGAACGCCTCGATGATCATGCGGGTGCCGTAGGCGGTGGATTCCAGCAGCGCCCGGTAGATGTCCTGCGGCCGGGTGGCCAGGGTCATCCCGACGATCATCCCGCTCAGGTCGTGGTTGACAAGCAGCGAGCGGTTGCCGTTCCACCAGTCCAGCGCGACGAGGCCGTGCGCGCCGACCGGTTGGCTTGCGGCCAGCGCGGTGAGGTGCTCGTGCGAGGCGGCCCCGGCCGGGGCGGCGTGCTCGACGAACCAGCCGAAGATGTCGCCGACACCGCTCTGCCCGGCCTCGTAGCCCCACGCGCCAGGGCTGATGCCGCCGTCGACCACCCCGCACATGCCGGCCACCTCGGCGGGTTGCCGACCGTTTACCACGTGGCAGGTGGAGGTGCCCATGATGGCGACGAGCCGACCGGGCTCCACGGCCTGCGCCGAGGCCGCTGTGACGTGCGCGTCGACGTTGCCGACGGCCACAGCGATCCCCTCCGGCAGCCCGGTCCACGCCGCCGCGGTGGCGGTGAGCGTGCCGGCCTTGGCGCCCAGGGGCAGCAGCGGACCGTCCAGCTTGGCCACGAAGTCGCCGAAGCCCGGGTTGAGCGCGGTCAGGAAGCCCTCGGACGGGTACTGGCCGTCCTGGAGGATCCCCTTGTAGCCGGCCGTGCAGACATTGCGGGTCTCGGCGCCACAGAGCTGCCAGACGATCCAGTCGGCGGCCTCGATGAAGCGCTCGGCCCGGTGGTAGACCTCGGGGTCCTCCTCCAGGATCTGCAGGCCCTTGGCGAACTGCCACTCGGCGGAGATCTTGCCGCCGTACCGGCCGATCCACGGCTCGGCCCGCTCATGGGCCAACGCGTTGATCCGGTCGGCGTGCGGCTGCGCGGCGTGGTGCTTCCACAGCTTGACCCACGCATGCGGCCGGTCGCGCAGCTCAGGATCCTCGCAGAGGGGGGTGCCGTCGGCGAACGTCGGCAGCACCGTGCAGGCGGTGAAGTCGATGCCGATGCCGATCACGGCGGCCGGGTCGATCCCCGCTGCGGACACCGCTGCCGGCACGGCGTAACGCAGCACGTCGCGGTAGTCCTGCGGGTTCTGCAGCGCCCAGTCCGGGGGCAGCGGCCGGCCGCTGGGAAGCGCAGCGCTGATCACCCCGTCGCCGTACTCGTGCACAGCGGTCCCCACCTCGGCACCGTCACCGACCCGGACCACGAGTGCCCGCCCGGAGAGGGTGCCGTAGTCGACACCGACGACGTAGCTTTCGGCAGCTCCGTCCACACGGTTCATGTTCACCTCCGCCGTTAACGGGGATAGTGTTAACGCTCACATCCAGCCTCGTCAAGACATCTACCCGCAACAGCTCCGTAACGGAACGCGGAGGCCCCTCCAGGCACGCAGACCGCCAACAGACTGGGGCAAAGCGCGGAATTCCGGCATTCTGGGGACATGCTGACGGGTCGGCGGCCCCGTAGGGGCCTGCCTCGACGACGGCACCCTCCCCGACGGTCCCGGGACGAGTCGCCCGCCGTCGACCACGATCGCGAGGCGGACGTCCGAACAGGAGCGACTGCCGCCAGGCCCAGTGTCAGCGATAACATCATCGGGCTTCGAGGTCCTGTGGTCGGATCTCTGGATCGACCGACAGGTCACCACACTGCCCAGGATCAAGCGCTCCGGCGGCCAGCGGCGGCCCCGCCCGGCCGACTCGGCAAGACGTTGTTATCGATAACATTTGATGTTTGGTCGAACCCGTTCCGAGGGCCGACGCGAACCACGTCCGCGCCGGCAGCCCGGCCCATCGGGGCCGGGCTGCCGGGTGATCGTGCGGGCCGCCTCCGTTCGCGCCCCGCCTCGACCGGGGACCGCGCCGCGAGTCACGACGGGTGCGTGTCGGGTCAGGCGCTCGGGTCGCGGTTGTACAACGCCCTGGCCCAGAAGAAGCAGACCACGCTGATGGCCGCGCACCACGCGACCGCCTCGATCGCGTTACTGCCGATACCGGTGCCGAAGAACAGGCCGCGCAGGGTCTCCATGACCGGGGTGAAGGGCTGGTGGTCGGCGAACCACCGCACCGGGGTCGGCATCGAGTCGGTGGGGACGAACCCGCTGCCGAGGAAGGGCAGCAGCACCAGCGGCATGGGCAGATTGCTTGCCGTCTCGACGCTCTTGGTGACCAGGCCGAGCGCGACAGACAACCAGGTGACCGCAAAGGTGATCATGGCGAGGACGCCGACCGCGGCGATCCACTCGATCGCCGTGGAGTTGGGCCGGAACCCGACGAGCAGTGCCACCCCGGTGACCGCCGCGAGGCTGAGCAACGCCTGGACCAGGCTGCCGAGCACGTGGGCGGTGAGCACCGACGGCCGGAAGATCGCCATGGTACGGAAACGGGCGATGATGCCTTCGGTCATGTCCATGGCGACCGAGATGGCGGTGCCCTGCGCCGCGCTCGCCACGGTGATGAGCAGGATGCCCGGGGTGACGTAGTTGGCGTAGTCGGCGCGGTCGCCGGAGGGCCCGAGGCCGGCGCCCAGGGTGCCGCCGAAGACGTACACGAAGAGCAGCAGCAGGATGACCGGGATGCCGACGAGCATGAGTGTCAGCGACGGGTAGCGCCGCATGTGGAGCAGGTTGCGCCGCAGCATCGTGCCCGAATCGCGGGCGGCGAGGGTGAGGGTGCTCATCGCGCCATCGCCCCTTCCTTGTCGGTCTGGCCGGTGAGGGTGAGGAAGACGTCGTCGAGGTCGGGGGTGTGCACGGCGAGGCCGGCCACGCTTATCGACGCGCGGTCGAGCTGGTCGAGGACTGAGCGCAGCGATCCGACGCCACCGTCGCTCGGCACCTGAAGGGTGAGCGCCGCGTCGTCCCGGGTCGCACCGGCGAACGTACGGGCCGCCGCGTCGAGCCCGTCGTGGTCGGCGAACCGCAGTACGACGTGCCCACCGGGGATGAGCCGCTTGAGCGCATGCGGGGTGCCCTCGGCGATCAGGCGGCCGTGGTCGAGGAACGCGACGCGGTCGGCGAGGTGGTCGGCCTCCTCCAGATACTGCGTGGTGAGCAGGATGGTGACACCTTCGGCGGAGAGGTCGCGGATGATCTGCCACATGGAACGGCGGCTACGGGGGTCGAGGCCCGTCGTGGGCTCGTCGAGGAAGATGACGCGGGGGTCGCCGACAAGTGTCATGGCGAGGTCGAGCCGCCGTCGCATGCCCCCGGAGTACGTCGCCGCCGGCTTGTCCGCCGCTTCGACAAGGTCGAACTGCTCGAGCAGATCGGCGGTACGCCGTCGACCTGCCGCCCGGCCCAGGTGACACAGGTCAGCCATGAGGCGGAGGTTCTCCCGCCCGGTGAGCAGGCTGTCGACGGCGGAGAACTGGCCGGTGACGCCGATTAGCGCGCGGACCGCGTCCGGCTCCCGGGTCAGGTCGTGGCCGGCGATGCGGGCCTGGCCGGCGTCGGCGCCGATCAGGGTGGACAGGATCTGCACCGTGGTGGTCTTGCCGGCCCCGTTGGGACCGAGCAGCGCGAAGATCGTTCCCGCGCGGATCTCCAGGTCGATGCCGTCGAGGACCACCTTGTCGCCGTAGGACTTTCGCAGGCCGCTCGCGACGATCGCGGGCTGGGTTGGCACGGTCATGGCTCCTCGATTCGTGTCCGGTGTCGCCCGGCGGTCAGGCACGGCGGATCATGATGTCGCCGTAGGAGGTGTTGGCCCGGATCTCGACGGTCTCGTCGGTCTCTGCCGGGCTGTCGGTAGTAGAGAGCGCGTTGTGGACCCGGCCGTGCCGGGAACCGACGTCGAGCCACGCGGCGGTCCCCCGCCGGACACCGACCTCGATGGCCCCATACGAGGTCTGCAACTCCACGGACCCGCGGGCGACCTCGCCGAGTCGCACGTTGCCGTACGCGGTGCGTGCCGTCACCGAGGCCGCCGACTTGTCGACGGCGATGTCGCCGTGTGCGGTGTTGATCCGGATGTCTCCGCCGCCCCGGCCGATCCAGCAGTCGCCGGAGGAGTTCTTGATCTCGGCGGTGCCGCCGACCTCGCCGAGGCGCACCTTGCCGGAGGACGCCTTCACCCGGGCGGGGCCGTCGACACGTGTCACTGTGACCTCGCCGTGGTTGGTGTCGATGTCAAGCGGCCCGGTCTCGTCGAGTCGGATCGCGCCGCCGGTCTTGACGTGGCACTCGCCGAGCCGGCCCTCACCGCGGAACGCCGCCCACGACGCCTCGGCGTGCATCCGTGAGCCGGCCGGCACCTCGATGAGGACGTCGACCGAGGGCCCGGGGCCGGGGCCGTAGCGGCGCCAACTCTTCGGCACCCGGATCGTCAGTCGGCCGGAGGCGTACTCGATCGTGGTCTGTTGGGCGGCGCTCACGTCGGCCTTGCTCGACGGATCGCGGGGCCGCACCTCGACGACGGTGTCGGTGCGGTCGGACGCGGAGATCCACGCGTCGCCGACGGGCAGTTCGACATGCACGTTGATGGGCTCGGGTGTGTCGAAAACAGGCATGGTGGTCTCCCGGGAGGATGCCAGCGGCGTCGCCGCTGGTGAGCGGGGTGGAAAGAAAAGGAGGACGGGTGGGTCAGCGCGCCCAGCCGGTGAAGTGCTGGCCGGCGCGGGGCTCCGGCCGACGGGCGGTACGACGGTTCGCGTCACCGGCCCCGACGGCAGCGGCGACAGCCCGCACCAGCCAGGCGTTCACCGACAGCCCGGCCCGGCCGGCGGCCTCGTCGACGCTTGCCTTCAGATGGTCGGGAAGGCGCAGGTTGATCCTCGACGTGCCGCCGTCGTCGCCGTCCGGCGGCAGCACGGGCGCCGGCAGCGTCGCCGGCCCGGACTGCTCGGTCTGCTCGGCCGGATCGCTTGTCGGCGGGTTGGCCGGTGTCACCACGAAGTCGGGGTCGCGCCCGCGCAGCCGGACGTGCACCGACCCCGGAGCGAGGTCGCGGGTGATCTCGTCGGCGGCGTCGGACAGCGCCTCCAGCAGCGTGAGGTGGGTCGCCGCCTCCAGTTGCGCGAAGAGCCGCTCGGCCAGCACCCGGCTGTCCGGGTCGACGCCCTCGGCGGCGACGGCGAACTCGTTACGCAGGTTCTCGACGTACGGCCTCAGATCCATGACGCCATCATGGCACCACTTTGGCTCAGCATGCAACACCTTCGGCTCAGCGCGATGCCACTTCACTCGCCCGCATCGGCAGCACCGGGCCGGACCAGCTCTCCGAAGGCACGCCTGACCAGCCGATTCGCCGCCTCCTGAGTCAGCCCGGTCGCCACCAGCAGATCGCTGACAGTCGTTCGGACCTGTGCCACCACGACAGCACCGGAGAAGCCGACCCCCTCCCGATAGGCGTCACCGGCCCTGCACACCGCCCGCAACGCCTGCACCCGCGCCCGCTCGGGTTCGTGACCGGCGGCGAACTGCTGCTTGAGCAGCCGGACCGCCTCGGCCAGGTCGGTGACCGCCTGCGACATCGGCGCCGGAACCGGCTCACCGTCCTCGATCAGGCTCACCGCCCGGCGGATCAGCGTGCCGGTGTTGCGCATCGCCCTGTCGATCGGTTCCGCCGCCCACGCGTACCGACCCACCGGCCCGCGCCGCTCGTGCCAGTGCACCGGCGACAGGGTGCTGGCCTCCCGAGCGCCATGGGTCGCCTCGACGAGCGCGCTCACCTCGTCCTTGTTCTGCCGCAAGGCCGCCAGAGCGGTCCGGGCAGGGCCGGCGTCGCCGTTGGCCAACGCTCCAGCGGTGGCGTCGAGCTGCGTGCTGAGCAGGGCAAACGCCGGCCGGGCGGCCCGGTTGAGCACACGCAGCGGATTCAGGGGCAACAGCACGGCGGTGACCAACAGCGCCACGCCACCCCCGATGAGCGCGTCCACGAAGCGGGGGATCTCCAGGTCCCGCACGGAAGGGCTGAGGGTCGCGATGAGCACCGCCGTCGCGCCGGCCTGGATCACCACCGCGGCGCTGCCGACGAGAAAAAGCGCGACGAGGACCGCCAGCACGACGATCAGCACGAGCTGCCACCACCCGGTGCCCACAACGACCAGCAGCAGATTACCGACGAGCACCCCCACGGACACCCCGATGATCAGCTCGACGGTGCGTCGGAGGCGTTGGCCGACCGACGCGGCGAGGGTCGACACTGCGGAGATCGGCGCGAACACCGGCTGGGAGACGTGCAGGACGTCGTGCGCCAGCAGCCAGGACAGCGCGGCGGCCAGCCCGGCCTGCAGGGCCAGACCGCCGATGGCGTGTACCCGACGCAGACGGTCCCGCAGGGTCGCCACCGCACGCTCGCGGAGCCGGGCGACCGTCGCCGCCCGGCCCGCCCACGCGGAGTCGTCGGTACGGGTCGGAGCGCCCCCGTCCGTTCCAGGCCGACCGTCAGCCACCATGGCGGCGGCTACCCGGGGCGGCCCGACTCAACCCTGCCCGCGGCACTACGGACCGTCGCCGCCCGGCCGACCGGACGTCCCGCACCCGCGCGGCAGGGCAACACCACACGAATGGGTTCGCCGAACCGGGGTAGACCCGGGTCCGCCACACCGGTGGCGGGGCGTCCCCGGCCCGGATCGTCGGCCGGGCTGCCGGAACGCCTCGGGGGGCGATGGCGGATGGATCAGCACTGTTGAACGGGCGCGACACCTCCGGCGACATCATCGAACTGCGAGTGCACGGAGTCTCCGGCGCCGGAGCCGACCAGATGCTGGGTCTGCGGCAGTCGGCGCAGGTCGCCGGCGACCGCAGCGGGGGCTTCTTCCGGATACGCCCGTCCGGACCGGCACCGGAGGGCGTACCGGGCGTGACGCTGGAGGCGTACCGCTGGGGTGACCTGCCCTCCGGGACCGTGGCCCGGACCCTCGGATTGGTGTTCCTGCTGCCGTTCATGCTGGCCAACGTGGCGATCTGGATGCGCCCCGCGAAGCCGGGCTCGGAGGCGGTGGTCAAATCCCTCTGCAGGGTGCTGGCACTGATGCTCACCGTGCTGTACGTGTTGGCCGTCGCGGGCGTCGCCCTGGACCTTGTCGCCTGGAAGTGCCTGACGTCACCCCGCTGCCTGGCCGGGCGAAGCTGGCTGTCCTGGCTGAGCGGGCAGCGGGTCGGGGTGCGGCTGGCGGTGCTCGCGCTGGTCCCGGCCGCCGCGATCGCCCTGGTCTGGCGGCTCAGCAACCGGCCCGGAAGAACGTTCGAGGCGTTCCGGGCACCCGACGAGGAGCTGGGCGGGCATCGGCTCAGCGCAGTCGGCAAATGGGACGCCGAACCGCTTGTGGGGCGGCTCCGTTCGGTACACGTGGCGGCGGCGTTCGCGACGATGAGCACCGTCCTGCTCGCCGCCCGCGCCGCGAGCAGCGCCTCAGCCGTCACGCTCGCGCTGGTGGTCGCCACCGGCGTGGTCCTGACCGCCTGTGTGGGCCTGCTGTGCACCCCCGCGCTGATCGACAGGGCCCCGACAAACACCCGACTCGACACGATCACGCGCACGCTGCGGACCATCGCCGTCATCCTTGCCGTCCTAGCGGTGATCCACGTGCTGACCAGCCCCGAGCCATGGCAGGAGGGGCGCGCGCTGCCCGGCTACGAGGCGATACTGGCAGGGCTGTGCATCGCCCAGACGACATTGCTGGCCGTGTTCGGCGGGGTCCTGCTCCGGCACCGGGACCGCCAGAGCGACGGCAGTCCGCTGTTCGGTCTGGGAGCGCTGGCCATCTCATCCATCTCCATAAGCATTGCGGTGGCGTACTCCTCGGAGCTGGTCTACCGGGTCGCGGACTTCCTGGACCGCAACCTGCCGACCGGGGAGGGCCTCGCTGCCGGCCCGCCCGGGGCGTACACCTGGGCGATCTTCGGGTTTTTCCGGACCGTGCTGGTCACGACGGTCGTCGCCGGTTTTGTCGTGGTGCTCTCCCGCCCTGGCCGGAACCGCGCCGCGGCGGCGGTCGTCGCACGTGACTACCCAGATCGGCCGGCGGAGGCCCTGCCACGGCTGCGGCAGGTACGCGACGCGATAGCCAAGGCACGGTTCACCGAGAAACTGGTGCTGTTGGCAGTCGTCTTCGCCTGCCTCACCGGCGTCGGCATGGCCACCACCACCATCGGCCTGCTGGGGGTGTTTCCCAGCCACGTCGCCGAAAGGTACGTGGGAGTGCCCGCCGACGTGATCACCTTCGGCATCGCGCTCGGCAGTTGGAAGATCGCGGCGGTCATCCTCGCCCTGATCATCGGCGGAATCTTCGCGTACCGAACCGTCCCGTTCCGGCGGCACGTCGGTGTCATCTGGGACCTCGGCACCTTCTGGCCCCGGGCCGCCCACCCGTTCGCGCCACCCTGCTACGCCGAACGCGCCGTGCCGGAGCTGACCCGACGAATCACCTACCTGGTCGAACGCGGCGACAAGGTGCTGCTCACGGGGCACAGCCACGGCTCGGTCCTGCTCGCCGCGACAGTGCTCCAACTGCCGCCACGGATCGGCGCCCGCGTCGCGCTGCTCACCCACGGGTCACCGCTGCGCCGGCTCTACGCGCGGCTCTTTCCCGCGTACATCGACGACGCGGTGCTGCGCGATATCGGCGAGCGAATCGGCTGGCGGTGGGTGAACCTGTGGCGCGACACCGACCCGATCGGCGGCCGGATCCTCCCCGCAGACGCGTCACCTGAAGACGACAGCGACCCGGCGGCCACAGTGGATCGTCGACAGCGGGACCCCATCGACGTGGTGACCCCGCCGGGCGACAGCGTCCCCCCACCGATCCAGGGGCACTGGCCGTGCGAGTCCGACGAGCACTTCACCGACGCGGTACGGGAGTTGGCGCACCGCCTCGGCGGGCCCTCAGCGTGACGGTCAAGCCGCGTTCGAGGTCCGGGCGCGCCACTCGTCGAGGCGCGTGCCGGCGATGCGGGCGCCGTCGACGGGGACGAGTGAGCGCTCCTCCAGCTTGCTGCCGAAGTAGCGGGCGGCGGGGTCGGTCACCACCGAGCGGCGGTCGTCGCTGGCAGTGAGCACGGACCGGCCCAGTTCATCGAGGCGGAACTGCTCCGGGCCGGCGATCTCGACGACGCCGTTCGTCGGCGCGCCCACCACGACCGCCGCCACCCCGGCCGCGACGTCGTCGGCCGCCATCGGCTGGATCAGCACCGGCGCCAGTCGTACGGTGTCTCCGTCCGTCGCGGCGTCGACGATGCCCTGAACGAACTCGAAGAACTGCGTGGCGTGCACAAGCGAGTACGGCACTCCGGACCCGGCGATGAGCCGCTCCTGCGCGACCTTCGCCCGCATGTACCCGCTCTCCGCAAGACGGTCGGACCCCACGATCGAGAGTGCCACGTAGTGCCGCACTCCGGCGGCTGTCGCGGCGGCG
Organism: Micromonospora sp. DT41; assembly: GCF_049841715.1. Lineage (NCBI taxonomy): Bacteria > Bacillati > Actinomycetota > Actinomycetes > Micromonosporales > Micromonosporaceae > Micromonospora > Micromonospora sp. DT41. The sequence continues at coordinate 172,778 of NZ_JBNCKU010000004.1, forward strand.
AGCAGGGTCCGGGTGGACGTCTCGAAGAACTCCAGCGCGGCCCCGCCCTCGAGCGACGGAGAGTTGGAGGTGTCGACCACCACGTCCGCACCGGCGAGCACGTCGGCCACTCCCTCGCCGGTAAGCGTGTTCACGCCGGTCTTCGGTGACGCCGCCACCGCCTCGTGGCCTTGCTCACGGAGATCGCGGACGAGCTTGGAGCCGATGAGGCCACTGCCACCGATGACGACGATCCTCATGATCGAACCACTCCCTGTCCTTCAGGCGTCGGATCGAGCCGCTGTACCGGAACGGCGCCCAAGGGGCCGATTCCAGCCTACGTAGCTGCGCGTCACCGAGGCGCAGAGATCAGGCGTCATGATTGCCGTCGCCGAAGCGCCTGGCTGGCCTGCCGATGGCGGGGGCCCGCTAGCCTGCTGATGGCGGGTGGTCGGCGACACGGGGGCCGACACCCACACGCAGCGGGAGGTCGACGTGGCCGCAGTGTCCCATCCGGTGTTCGCCCGGGTCTACGAGCGGCTCAGTGTGGCGATGGACCGCGCCGGCCTCGACGAGTTCCGCCGGGACGTGGTCGCCGGCCTGTCCGGCCGGGTGATCGAGGTCGGCGCGGGCAACGGTCGGATGTTTCCCCACTACCCGCAGGGCGTCACCGAGGTCGTGGCGGTCGAGCCGGAGCCACGGCTGCGGGCCGCCGCCACCCGGGCGGCAACGACAGCGCCGGTGCCGGTCACCGTCGTCGACGGCCTGGCCGAGGCGTTACCCGCCGGGGACGGCGAGTTCGACGCGGCAGTCGTCGCGATGGTGCTGTGCACAGTGCCCGACCAGGCGGACGCGCTCGCCGAGATCGACCGCGTGCTGCGCCCCGGCGGTCAGTTGCGCTTCTTCGAGCACGTTGCCGTGGAAGAACCCGGACGGCTGCGCCGGATCCAACGGCTGTGCGACGCGACGGTGTGGCCGAAGCTGTTCGGCGGCTGCCACACCGCTCGCGACACCACCGCCGCCATCGGCGCGGCCGGGTTCACCATCGGGGAGCTGCGGCGCTTCCGGTTCCCGGCCACCAGTTCCAGCCCGTCCTCACCCTGCGTTCTCGGCCGGGCGGTCAAGCCGGGGCCGGGCCGGCGCTGAGGGCAGACCGGTCAGCCAGGCGTCCAGGGCCGCAGGGCTCTGGAACAGCAGCACCGGCGGCGCGATCGGATCGCTCTGCCAGGCCCGCATCCGCCGTCGCGCCCTGCCGAACGCGCCGACATGCCAGAGCAGGATCGAGTCCCGGGACAACACGCTGCCCAGCGACTCCCGATTGCCGTTGCAGATCACCTCGCGTGTCACGAGCCGGCGCAGAGTCCGGCGCAACGACCGCCAGAACGACAGCCACCGCGGATAGTCCAGGCCCACCACCAGGTCGGCGCGCGCAAGGGGTACGTCCCGCCACCCGTGGTAGGCACCATCGAGGATCCACGTGTCCCGGCGACAGATGGCCTCGATCCGGCTGCGCTGTTGCTCGACCGGCACCTCGACCCAGCCCGGCAACCACAACTGGTCGTCCACCGGATACCACGGCAACCCGAGGCGCTCGGCCAACTGCTGCGCCAGCGTGGTCTTGCCGGCGCCGTACACCCCGTAGACCAGGATGCGCCGTGGTGCGCTCATCGCGGAAGCGTACGCGCGAAAGTCGGTTGCCGCCGAGGACGGGTTCGGCCAGAGTGCTCCCCATGACGTACTGACGGACACCACCGCACCGCACCGGGCCCCCGAGGCCGACCGGTGCCGTACCGCCGTCTGTCCCTTGCGTTCTCAGCGAGAAGTGAGCGTCGTTGTCTGAGCACCACTCCCCTGGGGAGTCTCTGCCCCTGTCCACATCGGCCACCGTCACCGTGTTCGCCTCCCCCGCGAGTTGGATCGAGTCCGACGCGCTGGAGCAGTGCCGTCAGGTGGCCGCCCTCGACGGAATGATCCACGTTGCCGGCATGCCGGACCTGCACCCGGGCAAGGGTGCCCCGATCGGCGCCGCCATGGCGTCGAGCGTGCTGTACCCGCACCTGGTGGGATCCGACATCGGGTGCGGCATCGCCGTGTTCCCGTTCCGGCTCAAGCGCGTCGTACCGGAACGGCTGGCCGCCCGGTTCCCCGACCTCGACCGTCCGCTCGACCCGGAGCAGGACGCCGACGACAGGGCCTGGGACGTCCTGCGCGGTGAGGTTCCCGCAGGTCACCTGGACGGGCTCGCAACGGTCGGTCGCGGCAACCACTTCGTCGAACTCGCCCGCGTCGACACCGTCCTGCACCCGGGCCACGCGAGCCGCCTCGGGCTCGACGCCGGTGACCTCGTCCTCATCGTGCACAGTGGTTCGCGCGGTCTGGGCGAGCGGATCCTGCGGGCGCACACGAGCGTTCACGGTGCCGGCCCTGCGCCGGACCCGGCCGCCTACCTCGCCGCGCACGACGACGCCGTGCGGTGGGGCTCCCTCAACCGGCGTCTGCTGGCCGCCCGGGTGGCGCACGCCCTGGGGGCCGCGCCGACCGAGCCGATCGTCGACCAGTGCCACAACCTGGTCGAGGTCCGCGACGGGGTGTACCTGCACCGCAAGGGGGCCGCACCCGGTGACGGCCGCGACGTGCTCATCGCCGGTACGCGGGGCACGGCGTCCTACCTCGTGGCCGCGCACGCCGGGCCCGACGCCAACCACTCCGTGGCGCACGGCGCGGGCCGCAAGATGTCCCGCGCCGACGCCCTGCGCCGGGGCCGGGCCAAACACACGGTCGAGGAGTTGCGTCGCACGCCGGTGGGGTCGCTTGTGGTGTGCGGCGACCGCCAGTTGCTCTTCGAGGAGGCTCCCACCGCGTACAAGCGGATCGAGCAGGTGATCGGTGATCTGGTCGAGCACCGGCTGGCCACACCTGTGGCCACCACGACTCCGGTGATCACCTACAAGACGCGGGCCGCAGGGGCCACGCCACGACCGGACAGCCAGCGCCGCGGGCGGGGCCGATCATGAGTACGCGGCTGCTGCTGTCCAGCGGGCACGGCCCGCAGGAGTGCGCCTGGGCGCTGGCCCGGTTGCTGCGCCGGCTGGAGGGCGACGCCGCCGGGCGTGGCCTGACGGTCCGACGGGTCGAGGTGGTGCCGGGCAACCGGGCCGGCACCTACCGATCGGCGTTGATCCAGATATCCGGTGCCGACGCCGAGGCGTTCGCCGCCTCCTGGACGGGCAATCTGTGCTGGCAGGCGCCAAGTCCCTACCGCCCAGGCCACGGCCGGAAGAACTGGTATGTCACAGCGCAACCGCCGCCGGGTGACGCCGGGGCGACGACGTTCACGGAGGCGGACGTCGACATCGTGCCCTGCCGCACCGGCGGCCCCGGTGGGCAGCACCGGAACAAGGCGAGCACCGCCGTACGCGCTACCCACCGCCCGTCGGGGCTCGTCGTGGTGGTGGACAGGGAGCGGCAGTTCAGCCTCAACCGCGCCATCGCCATGCGCCTGCTGCGGCAGCGCATCGAGGCCGGCGACGAGGCGGCCCGGCGGGCGGTGACCACCGCCCGCTGGCGCATCCACGACGAGGTGGTGCGGGGCGACCCGGTCCGCACCGAACGCTGATGTCCCGTTCCCCGGCGTCGATCCCCGTACGCTTGTGGCATGGCTGAGCGATCCCTGACCCTGATGGCGGTGCACGCCCACCCCGACGACGAGGCCACCAGCACCGGCGGCGTCCTGGCCCGATACGCGGCCGAGGGAGTGACGACGGTTCTCGTGACCTGCACGGACGGCCGGTGCGGTGACGGGCCCGGCGGGGTGAAGCCCGGCGACCCCGGTCACGACCCGGGCGCCGTGGTGGCGATGCGCCAGGCCGAGTTGGAGGCCAGTTGCGCGGCGCTGAAGGTCACCCACCTGGAGACCCTCGGCTACGGCGACTCGGGGATGATGGGCTGGCCGAACAACGACCAGCCCGGCTCGTTCTGGTCGACGCCTGTCGCGGAGGCGGCGGACCGGCTGGCCGAGTTGATCCGCCGGTACCGACCGGACGTCATCGTCACCTACGACGAGAACGGCTTCTACGGTCACCCGGATCACATCCAGGCCCACCGCATCACCATGGCGGCCGTCGCGCAGACCGACGTTCCCGCGAAGGTCTACTGGACCACTGTGCCCCGCACCGCGTTCGAGGACTTCGGCCGGATCATGAAGGAGCTGGGCATCGAGTGGGCCGACCCGGACCCGTCGTCGCCCGAGCCAGCGCTCGGCCTCCCCGACGACGAGATCAGCACCTGGGTCGACACGAAGGCGTACGGCGACCAGAAGTTCGACGCCTTGGCGGCGCACGCCAGCCAGACCGAGAACATCTTCTTCCTGCAACTGGGCCGGGAGCGCTTCACCGAGCTGATGGGCGTCGAGACGTTCGTCCGCGTGCGGGACACCACGAACGCGCCGCTGCCCGAGGACGACCTCTTCGCCGGCCTACGCTGACGGTCCGCTCCGCTCACCCGTCCGTCCTGGCCACGGTCAGATCCGCGCGCCGGGGACCAGCAGGTTCACCAGCCTTGGGAACGTCGTCACGACACGCCGGGCGCCGTTGTGTGGGTCGACAACCACCAACTCGGTGGTGGTTGTCGTCATGCGTTGCAGGACAACGCCCTCGGGCACCACGCCTCGACACAGCTCCGCGCTCTGCCCGGGCACGGTCCGCACCTCGATCCCGGCGGTGGCCGCTCCGGTCTTCACGTCGACTCCCAGCAGCGTCCCCTGCCCGCTCTTCGAGGGGGCGTGCACCCAGATGGTCGGCGGGCTCCCGCCCGCGTACCACAACGCCAACATCGGAGGCGCCGTCTCGGTCATCTCCTGCCTGCCCACCGTCAGCCTCCGGGTCACGAGGGTGGCGATGTCCGTGAGCTTGACTGTCATCTCCGACGCGTGGTCGGTTGGCACCAATTCGTACGTCGCGATCTCCCTGCCGTTGATGAAGCCCGCCTCGGCGCTGATGGCTGAGGTGCGCATGTCGAGCTGTCGCACCTCGCCGTCGGGCAGGGCCATGACCGCGTAACCCCGGCCGTCCATGTCCGGCTTCATGAAAAGCGCCGACCGGGCGTCAGTCGACCACACGTCCAGCTCGTACTCGTTCGTGACCTCGTGCTCGGCTGTCCCCGTCAGGTCCCGCACCCGCCACCGACCGTCCCGTCGGTCGGCCAGCCAGCGTCCGTCCGGCGACAGGGACAGGTTCAGAGGCCCGACCCCCTCAGGCGTACGCCCGACGCGGAACTGCTCACCCGATACGGTGACCACGTAGACGTCGTGGCGCTCGAACGTCGCGCCGGTCGGGTCGAGGTCCTCCGGGTCGGTCTGCTGGTGGTAGATCAGCGCACCCCGGCCGACGCCACGGTCGGTGGGCAGGTCCACCGCCTGGGCCGGCGGTCGCACCTGCGCCGGCAGCGTGGAGAGGACCGGCTCGAACTCCGCGCCTGCCGCGGGCGTCGGGGCCTCCCGCTGCGTGGCGACCCCCCACACCACCACCCCGATCGCCGCCAGCACGACGAGCACCGCGCTCACCGCGGCGGCCCGCCGCCACCCCCGCTCCGGCACCGGATCTGTCTGCTCTGGTGGAGATTGCTCTGGTGGAGATTGCACCGCGCGACCCCCCGTCCCGGGCGCTTGTGCGCCCAGCACAACTAAACGTGGGCAGGCCCGCCTATCAACCCTGCGGCACTATCCGTCATCGAAAAATGCCCCGGTCGTGATCAGGTCCTCAGGGTGCGGCGAGCCACTGCCGACGCGCCGCGCGCTGAGTAGCCTGGTGCCATGATCTTCATTACCGCCAAGTTCCGGGTACGGCCCGAGCACGCCGACCAGTGGCCCCAGATCGCCGCCGCGTTCACCGAGGCGACCCGCGCCGAGCCAGGCTGTCTGTGGTTCGACTGGTCCCGCAGCCTCGACGACCCGACCGAGTACGTCCTGGTCGAGGCGTTCCGCGACGACGAGGCCGGCGCGGCACACGTGCAGTCGGCGCACTTCCGCGCGGCGCAGGAGGACCTGCCGCCGCACCTCGCAGAGACGCCGCGCATCGTCAACACCACAGTGCCCCAGCAGGACTGGTCGCTGCTCGGCGAGATGGCCGTTCCTGAAGGGCGCTGACCGGGGCTCACCACCCGGGCTCGCGACTTGCTCCGGGCTCGCGCCGGTGTTCTGGCCGGAGTCGCCGTTCAAGGCCGCATCGGTGCTTTGGGACCTGGAGGTACGTCGAGCCGGCGCCCAGGGCGGGCACCGGCTCGACTGTGGTCCTACCGCTGGCCGTGTCCGTTGGCGCAGCGCACTTTGATGATCAGCTGGCGGTGCAGGTGGGGGCCAGGCCCGTGGCGGTGCCCGTGCCCTGGAACCCGAACTCGGTCACCTGACCGGCAGCAAGCTGACCGTTGTAGTCCACGTTCGTGAACCGCACCGAGCCGCTGCTGCCACTGGCCGTGGCCGACCAGGTGTTCGTCACGCTCGCCCCAGCGGGCAGCGTCAGCGCGACGTTCCAACCCCTCGTGCCGGACGAACCAGCTGTCACCTTCACGTTCGCCACGAACCCACCGGTCCACGAGTTCACCGTCACCGACGCCGAGCACCCACTCGGCCCGGGCGGAGGGGTCGTCGGGTTCGGCGGAGGCGTGGTCGGGTTCGGCGGCGGGGTCGTCGGGTTCGGCGGCGGGGTGGTCGGGTTCGGCGGCGGGGTGGTCGGGATGGGCGTACCGCTGTTGAGGGCGTTGAGGACGGAGTCGTACGCCGCCTTCTTGTTGCCGTTGCAGTCGAACAGCAGGGCGTTGTCGGACCCGCGCCACGAGTCGCAGTCCCGTACGCCCCATACGGTGATGCCGGTGCAGCGGGTGACGGCCAGGCAGGCGCGGGTGACAGCGCCGAAGATGTTGGCCTGGTTGGAGCCGGTCATGACGTCCAACTCGGTGATCTGCACATCGACGCCCAGATCGGCGAAGCGTTGCAGGTTGGCCTGATAGTCACCGGCCAACGTCGTACCCAGATGCGACTGGAAACCCACGCAGTCGATCGGCACCCCACGGGACTTGAAGTCCCGCACCATGTTGTAGATGCCCGTCGACTTCGCGTTGATCCCATCGGTGTTGTAGTCGTTGTAACACAACTTCGCACCCGGATCCGCGGCCCGCGCAGCCCGGAACGCCGCCTCGATCCAATCGTTGCCGGTGCGCTGCAGATTCGAATCCCGCCGCCCACCACTGCCACCATCGGCGAACGCCTCGTTCACCACATCCCAGGCATAAATCTTGCCCCGGTAGTACGAGGCCACCTGCGTCACATGGTTGATCGCCGCACTGCGCAACGCACTACCCGACAAACCCTGCGCCCAACCCGGCTGCTGCTGGTGCCACAACAACGCATGACCCCGCACACTCATACCGTTGGCCTGCGCATGACTGACCAGACGATCACCACCGCTATAGCTGAACCGACCCTGCTGCGGCTCGGTGGCATCCCACTTCATCTCATTCTCAGCCACCACACTGTTGAACTCACGGTTCAGAATGTTGACGTACGTGCTGGTGGAGAGCTTGCCCGTGGCGACCGCGGCACCGAAGTAGCGGCCCTTCTCGGCTGCCGCCGTGCGCAGGGTCGTCCCGGCGCTTGCGGTCGGAGCCAGGGCCACCATCGTGGCGGCGGTCAGTGCGCCGGCGACGGCGAGGATCACCGTCGCCCGCACGGCTTTCTTGGGTTTCATGTCGAGTCCTTCGTGGAGGTTGCAGCGGTGGTGGTACCCGACGTCGCTGCCGGCGTCGGTTCCGGGATGCCCCGGGGTGGATCGCGCTCACGGCCGGCTCGCGCCGGCGTTCGATCACAGTGAATTCCGGGCCGGTCGTCCTGCGACGGTTGGCAGGCGCGATGCGCCGCCGTGTGGCCGGCTGCTGCTGCTGACACGGTGCTGATGCGACGTCCGCATGCCCTGGGGGGACGTCTGATCGTGAGGTACGACCAGCGGGCTCGCCCGGTGAGTCACAGCTGCTGTCGTCCTCGACATCGACTGTGAGCGATAACATGCCGTTCGTCAAGTCGTAACGAAGGACATCTATCAAGCCACCGCAAACGGGCTGCTGACCGCCCTGTTACCGGTAACAAGGCATCCCAGCGCTGCCCTCACCGGCGGTCCGCCGTGCCCTCGGGCAGACCGGACCGGGTGATCCGAAGGATCGGCGCAATTGATCGGCAGGCATCATGTCGGCGTGAACTCAACCCTGGCAGCCCTCCTCGGCTCCGCGATCACCGCCTTCGCATCACTGCTCGTGGTCCTGGTGCACTCTCGAATGAGGCGACGGCACCAGGAACGGGCCGACCTGCAACGGGCGTACGTCCTGATCCTGTCCGGCGCCCTGCGACTCGCGCACAAGGCCGAGGCGTTGCGGCAGACCAGGTACTGGCGTTCGAGCCTGCCGGAGGCGGGCAACGAACTGCTCGCGGGGCACAAGCCGCTGGGGCCCATGGCGCTGCACGACTGGCTGGCCCGGGACATGGCCACTGTGGAGAGCGCCTGGTCGCAGATCTGGACCCACGGCGACCAGGACGGCATCGCCCTCGCCAACGGGCTCATGACCGCGTTCAACGGGGTGATGGTCGCCGCCATGCAGTGCAGCGGCACCGAACCGTTCGAACCGTCCGACGAGATGACGATCGCCAGCCGTCGCCTCGGCGAGGCACGTCGGCAACTGGCTCTGCACGCCCGCCGGGTCGCGAAGCTGGGCCCCCGCGACGTGGACCTGTTCACCGATCGGGAGTACGGCCTCGCGGCGGGCTGACAGCACGTACCGGAGATGCTGCGCCTCGGCGGCGCCGGCTGACGACGGCTGCCCGTGTCAGCAGGCGGCTGCGCCGATGGTCCGTGTCAGCCGGCGGTCCGTGTCAGCCGGCGGCTGCGCCGAACCATCGGGGTAGCTGCTCAGTCAGGTCCTGCTGGTCGTCACCGGCCCAGGCCACGTGACCGTCCGGCCGCAGCAGCACCGCCGGCGCGTCCACCTCATCGCTGACATCGACGACGTGGTCGACCCGGTCCGCCCACCCCGCGGCCGAGAGCCGGCCGGTCTGGTCGAGCAACAGGCCGCGCCCGCCGTGCATCAGCGCGTAGAGCCGACCCCCCTTCAGACGTACGTCCCGCAGGTGCCGGCCGAGCAGCTCGTGCCCCGCCCCGAAGTCGTAGTGGACCCCGATCGCTGTGACCTTCTCGATGAGGTGACGGTTCACGTCCTCGAAGTCCATCAACTCCGCCAGCAGCCGACGTACCGCCTGGGCACCCGGCTCGGTGGACAGCAACTCCATCTGGGCCCGGGTGTTGTCCAGTACGTCGGCGGCGACCGGGTGCCGTTCGGCGTGGTAGCTGTCCAGCAGCCCGTCCGGCGCCCAACCGTTGATCTCGGCGGCCAACTTCCATCCCAGGTTGAAAGCATCCTGGATGCCCAGGTTCAGCCCCTGCCCACCGGTCGGAGGGTGAATGTGCGCCGCGTCGCCGGCCAGCAGCACCCGACCCGTCCGGTACCGCTCGACCAGCCGGGTGCCGTCACCGAACCGGGACAGCCAACGCGGCGAGTGCACGCCGAAATCAGTGCCGGCGACCGCCCTCAGCTGCCGCTTCACCTCATCGAGGGTCGGCGGCGCGGACCGGTTCTCCGCCAACCCCTCAGCCGGTACGACAACGCGGTACGCCCCCTCCCCGACGGGCCCGAGGCCGAACCGGAGCTGCGTTTTGCGGACCTCGGCCACCACACTGGCCACCGTCTCCGGCGGCACCCCCACCTCCATCTCACCGAGCAACGTCTCGACCCTGCTCGGCTCACCGGGAAAGCCCACGCCGAGCAGCCTGCGTACCGTGCTGCGACCCCCGTCGCAGCCGACCAGGTACCGCGAGCGCACCTGTGCGCCGTCGGCCAGCTCGACGGTCACCCCGTGCTCGTCCTGACGCAGTCCGACCACCTCACAGCCGCGCCGCACCTCGACGCCGACTTCGACAGCGTGCTCAGCCAGCAACCGGTCGGTGACGGGCTGCGGAATCCCCAGCACGTACGGGTGGGAGGTGTCCAGTCGACCCGGCGACGGCTTGGTGATGGCGGCGAAGAAACCACCCACCGGAAACTGCCGGCCGAGCGCGAGGAACCGCTCCAGCAGCCCGCGCTGGTCCAACACCTCAAGGCTGCGCGCGTGCAGGCCGAGCGCGCGAACGTACCTGGTCGGCTCCTCGTCCTTCTCCAGCACGAGCACGCGTACGTCGTGCAGCCGCAACTCACTCGCGAGCATCAAGCCGGTCGGGCCCCCGCCAGCAATGATCACGTCAATCATGAAAGGCATTCCCCCATTCGCCACTGTTGCGTCCGCGCCAGCCGTTTCAGCGCGATCCGCCCGGCACACGTCGCCCTCGTTTCCGCAGGCTGCGGGCCTCGGCTGGGAGATTCTGCGGTACGACCCGGGTCTTGCCGCAAGACCCCGGGTGCGGTATATGTTGAAAGTGGCAGGGAGTGCTGTCCTTACCTCCTGCGGCCGGATTTGCTCAGCCCACCCCTTTCGGTCGGCGCAATGCCCACCTCCTCCGGTCGGCGCAACGCCCCCTCGATCGGCGCAACGCCCACCCTTTTCGGTCGGCGCATCGCCCCCTCGATCGGCGCAACGCCCACCCTTTTCGGTCGGCGCATCGCCCCCTCGATCGGCGCAACGCCCACCTTTTCCGATCGGCGCAACGCCCACCTTTTCGGTCGGCGCATCTCTCAGCCCGCGACGCCCTTTCCGCTCGTCGTGTCCCACCGCGACGGCATCCCCGCCCCAACGTGGCGCGGCGATCGAGGCGGCGCAGCGCCATCGGGGCATGGCCCACGCGGCGACAGAGCGATCAATGCGTCCGAGCCGCCAAAAGGCGAGATCAACACGGGCTCCTTGAAATCGGGGTATCCCGCCATCAAGGACACCGCGATTTCAAGGAAGCCGAGTGGATCTTCGCCGAAATCTCGGCAGGTGAGAGAAACTGACCAGCAGATGGGAAGACGCTGCGTCAGGCATGCGATCCGCGCATGAACCCATTCGGCGCGACCTTCCGAACGCGTCATTTCGCCGGCATCGATCGCCCGGCTCACGCGTCGGCGGACCCGCACAACTGCCGCCTCAGAACAGGCAGCCAGGCCCACACGCCAGCAACACGCCAGGAACGCCAGGCCAACCGCCAGCAACACGCCAGCAACGCCAGGCCCCACGCACCAGCAACGCCAGGCCCACGCGCCAACAACATGCCAGCAACGCCAGGCAACGCGCCAGGAACGCCAGGCGCCAGGCAACGCCAAGCGCCAGGCAACGCCAGACAAGCAGGCGTCGTACAGCGCGGCCTTCGTACCCGCGTGGTGCGCGACGGTGGCGACGTCCACGCCGGCGGCGGCGGCGAGCGACGACGCCGCCGACAATTCAGCGCCCGCCAGTGCGGCAAATGTCGAGGTGCACAGCACCGAGCGGCAGAAGCACCAATAGCGGCAGGAGGCGTCGCGTGCGCTCGAGGAACGCGGCGGGCATCGGCGGTTCCCTGCCGGCGAGCGACCATCGGAGCCACCACATCTTCGAGGCAGTCGGCCCACCGAAGCGGCGCTCCGGGCACCAGCGGCGAGATCAACACGGGGTCAATGAAATCGGGGTGTCCCACTGCCAGGGACACCCCGATTTCAAGGAAACCGAGTCGATCAATCACGGCCGTCCCGGCCAGCAAGAGTGAACGACCGGGATATGGGATGACGACCCTCTGAGGTGCACCCCGCTCGGGCACGACGACAGGGGTGGGTCACAACGGTCGTGAGGCGGCGTACGTCAGGCCTGGCAGCCGATCTGGCTCGCTACCGTGGCACCGGGGCCGCCACCATCGAAAAACGGTGGCGGCCCCGGGTTCACTCATTCGCGCAGGTCCGACGTCAGCGCCGGCGCGTCGGCTCCTTCGACGTGTCCACTACCGATGTCTGGTCGAACGCGGGAGCACCGTCGACCGCGTCGGCTGCCACTGCCGTTGAGGTGGCGGCGTCCGGGAGGTCCAGGCTGGTCCGCAGGGTGACGGGCCGGAGCAGGAGCGCGGCGATGACACCGACGACCGCGATGGCGGCGGAGATGAGGAAGATGTGTCCGGTCGCGTCGCCGTACGCGGCACGGACGATCTCCTGCACCCCCTCGGGCAGGGCGGTGATGTTGAGGTTGCTGCTGCCATCGCTGCCGGCGGTGGGGATTCCGGCGGCTGCGAGGTCGCGGGTGATCTGGTCGCTGACCCGGCGGGCGAGGATGGCGCCGAGTACCGACACACCGATCGTGCCGCCGAGGGACCGGAAGAACGCGACGCTGGAACTGGCCGCGCCGATGTCCTTGAGCGAGACCGTGTTCTGCACGGCGAGGACGAGGTTCTGCATTGTCATACCGACGCCGGTGCCGACGATGAACATCGCGACGCCGACCAGGACGAGCGACGTCTCGTGGTCGACGGTGCCCAGCAGCGCGAACCCGGCGACGAGGATGATCGAGCCGGCGACGATGTACGGCTTGATCTTTCCGCTCTTGGTGATGAGTCGTCCGGCGATGATGGAGGACAGCAGTACCCCGGCCATCATCGGGATGGTGAGCAGGCCCGCCTCGGTGGGGCTGTAGCCGCGGCCGATCTGGAAGTACTGGCCGAGGAAGACGGCGCCGCCGAACATGGCCATGCCGACCGCGAGGCTGCCGAGGATGGCCAGTGCTGTGGTGTGCTGCCGCACGATGTCGAGGGGGACGACGGGCTCGCTGGCCCGCGACTCGACCCAGACGGCCATCGCGAGCAGGATGACCGCCCCGCCCACCATGGCCGCGGTCTGCCAGGAGACCCAGGCGAACGAGCTGTCGACGAACGAGATCCAGATCAGCAGTACGCTCACCCCGGCAGCGATAAGGCTGGCGCCCAGGTAATCGATCTTGACGTTCTCGCGTCGCGCGGTCGGCAGGTGCAGGGTGGCCTGGAGCAGGATCAGCGCGATGGCGGCGACCGGCACGCCGACGAAGAAGCACCAGCGCCAGCCGAGCCATGACGTGTCGACGATGAGGCCGCCGAGCAGCGGGCCACCCACGGTCGCGACCGCCATGACGCCACCGAGGTAGCCGTTGTAGCGGCCCCGCTCACGCGGCGGGATCATGGCGGCGATCGCCACCTGGACGAGGGCCTGAAGGCCACCGACCCCGATGCCCTGGAACGCGCGGGCGGCGATCAGTTGGCCTGCGGTCTGCGAGAACCCGGCGATGACCGAGCCGAGCAGGAAGACCACGATGGCGACCTGGATCAGGACCTTCTTGTTGAACAGGTCGGCCAGTTTGCCCCAGATCGGGGTGGTCGCGGTAGCGGTGAGCAGGGTGGCGGTGACGACCCAGGTGTACTGGGTCTGGGAGCCGTTCAGCGCTCCGATGATCTTTGGAAGGGCTGTGGAGACGACGGTGCTGCTGAGCATCGCGACGAACAGCACGAGCAGCAGACCACTTAGCGCTTCCAGCGTCCGCCGATGGGTCATCGGCTCAGCGCCGGTCATGGTGGGTGCGCTCATCGCGCGGCCTCCAGGTTGTCGTGGTTTCCGAGGGCAACCTCGATGTCGCGGGCGAACCGGCCCAGGGCGCCGCTCAGCGCGTCGACCTCGTCGGGAGTCCAGTCGGCCAGCGCACGGCCCAGCACGTCGCCGTACCAGCCGAAGCTCTCGGCCAGGGCGGCCCGGCCTGCGGGTGTGACCGCGAGGAAGCTCGCCCGCTTGTCGGACGGGTCCGGCCGGCGCTCGACCAGACCGTCCGCGACGAGTGCCGCGATCGAGCGGCTGACGGTGGACGGGTCGAGCCGGGTGCGCTGGGCCAGCTCACGGGCCTGGCAGTTGCCGGAGAGCTTGTCGATCTGCATGAGCATGCCGAGCAGGCCCGGCGCGACGGCCTGCCCCTCGTCAGCCCGGCGCTGCTTCAGTAACCGGACAGTCCGCACCAGGTCGTACAGCCGAAGGCCGAGCTCCCCCGCGGTGCTGTCCACGCCCTGCCCCTCACCTAGTTGGTTGCCTCACGCAAGCATCTACCGATCTTGCCCACTAGGCAAGTTTGCTCATTGAGAAGCACATCACCCCACTACGCTGGGGCCGATGGACGAGATCACCGGGCTACGGGAGCGCAAGAAGGCGGCCACCCGACTCGCCCTGCACGAGGCGGCGCTACGCCTGGCCGCCGAACACGGGCCCGACGGCGTGACAGTCGAGGCGATCGCCGACGCCGCGAACGTGTCCCGGCGGACGTTCTCCAACTACTTCTCCAACAAGGAAGAAGCGCTCTTTCACGGCGACACCGTACGCCTGCGGCGGCTGCTGCAACTGGTCCACGAGCGGCCGGTGGACGAGCCGCCGTGGACGGCGCTGAGCCGGGCGGCGGAGCGCTTCACGCCCGAGGCGTTCGGCGGGCGGGACCGGTCCTGGCTGCCCCGACGCCGACAGTTGCGTGGGCACCCCGGCCTGGCCGCACATCAGGTCGCGGCGTACACGGCGATCGAGCGCGAACTGGCGACGGAACTCGCACCTCGGCTCACCGGCGCGGACGTGGCGCTACGCGCCCGCCTCCTGGCCGCGACGTTCCTGGCGATCCTGCGCGTCGCCATCCAGCACTGGATCGACCACCCGGACGACCAGTTGCTGGACACCGTGCGGGCCGCGCTCGCCGAGGTCGCTCCCCCGACGGCCGGCCCGGATCGTACGAGCACCGCCGACGACTGACGTGAACGCACCGCCGCCGGCCACCACCACTGTGCGGTGATGACCGGCGGGCGGGTTGGTCCGCGAGCGCGCCGGCTCAGCGGTGGCCGGCAGCCACCCGGATTGGTCCGCGAGCGCGCCCGATTCAGCGGTAGCCGGCGGTCACCACATTGGCCTGCACCGCGTTCTCGGTCGCGTCGGACGGATAGCCGGCGACCATGGCTCCCTCGTAGAAGGTGCCGGCGCTCAGGTTCGCGCCACCGTCGGGCTTGCAGCAGTCCCCGCCACTGCCCAGGATGATCGCGCCCTGCTTCTTCATCGGGCTGTATCCGGGCGGGAGCGAGCCGTCCCAGAGGGTGTAGAGGCTTCCCGACTGGGCGTTGCTGCCCTTGATGGCGAACCGCGAAATGCCATTGTTCTTCAGCGTCGCGGTGACGAACTTGCTGGTGAAGGAACGCTGGTTGGGGTTCCAGGTCTGGCTGCCACCCGGGAAGAGACCCCATTCGAGATCCGCCTGCACCCAGGGGCCGGTGCCGGAGCAGCCGCCGAACCAGCACTGGGTGCCGAAGTTGATGGCGTCCATCGCACCGGCGGCGTCGGCCTTCCTCGTCGTCTCACTGTTGCCGTAGTCGAAGCAGCAGCCGTTGTTGACGTGGGTGCCGCTGGTCACCATGTACATGCCCTCGGGAGCGGCCCCGGTCGGCACCCCCGTCAGGTGCCCGTCGCGCCAGTAGCTGTTCCCCGGGTTGATGTAGAGCGAGTACGCCTTGGACCCGCCCACGGTCAGGGACTCCGAGGTCGCCACCGCAGGCCTGCTCTGCGGCGAACCGGGGACCACGCTCGACCCCTGGTACCAGAGGTCGTTTCCGCGCCCGGACTGGTCGTACACGACTGTCACCACGCATGTCGTGCCGGCACAGAACGCGTCCTGCGTGGCCGCGTTGGCGGTGCCACCGGCGTTCAGCAGCCCGATGTCGCGGGACGTGTTGTCCGACGAGCGCCGGACCTGGTACAGGTTGCCGGCGTACGCCAGGTAGAGCGCCCGCGTCGTGCTGTGCGCCGCGATGCACGGGGTGCCGCCGGAGGCGTAGATGTCGCACGGACGCGCACCGCTCGGCGGCGGGGTGGTCGGCGGCGGCGTCGTCGGCGAGGTGCTCGGCGAGGTCCATCGCTGGTTCGCGCCGCCGTTGCAGGCCCAGAGGATGAGTTTGGTGCCGTTGGCGGTCGAGGCGGCGTTGGCATCGAGGCAGAGCCCGGACTGCACGCCGGTGATGGTGCCGTTGGTGTTGACGTTCCACTGCTGGTTGTTCTGGCCGTTGCAGTCCCAGATGATCACTTGGGTGCCGTTGGTGGTGCCTCGGCCGTTGGCGTCCAGGCACTTGTTGCCGTACACCGTGAGCTGTTTGCTCGACGTCCAGGTCCAGGTCTGGCCGGCGCTGCCGTTGCAGTCCCACAGTTGGGTCTGGGTGCCGTTGGTGGTGCTGGAGTTCGGCACCTCCAGGCACCGACCGGACTGGGTGCCGACGATCGTGGTGCTCTGCCCCGGCTCGATCGCGGCGGCCACGGCCGCGGCGGCTTCGGCGGCGAAAGGTGCGGTGGCCGACGTGGTTCCGTAGCCGACGAGAACGCCGACCAGGGCAGCGGCCAGAAAGATCAGACGTCCGCCGCGGCGGCGTCTCGGGATGGGCTCGGGGGCCGTTGGAGGCCGCCCAGCGGGGGACGGGGTTCGCACGAAGGGCTCCTCGAAGTCGCGGAGGTGGGAGGTGGTCGACGCGCCACGGACGGCGGTGGTCGACGCGCCACGGGCGCAGGTGGGCCAACGAATCGATTCGCAAGGAATCGTAGGATCTTTAATCAATTTGTGTCAATGAATGCCCTCCGCCGAGTGCTGCGCTGGCCACCGCACGGACGGTCAGCGCAGCGCCTTCCCCGAGGGCACCTACCGGCCCAGGACCCGCCACGTCTGGTTCAACGGGCTACCCTGACCGGTCAGGTTGCAGGTCCACTGGTGCACGGGTGCCCGGGGCGCCGTGGAGATCGTGCTGACATCGACGCACTTGCCACTGTGGCGGGCCACGAGTTGGTAGTCGTGCGAGTCGTTGCCCGCGTAGGTCACCTTGCGGAGGGTGAACTGCTGGTTGAGGCCGTTCAGGCAGGTCCACTGGTGCACCGCCGCGCCGTCGGCGGTGGAGACGCCGCTGACGTCGAGGCACTTGCCGCTCTGCTGGTTGACCACCGTGTACGTGTTTGCCACCCCAGCGACCGGACGGAAGTTCCAGAGCTGCTGGTCGCCGCCCTCGCAGTAGAACTGCTGCTGGACGTTGCCGTCCGAGGTGCCCGAGCCGGGATTTTCCAGGCACTGCTGGGAGTGCTGGGCCACCGCCACCGACTGGAACCCGCCATCCGACGGCGGCAGCAGGGTGATCGTGTACGTGTCGGTCTGGTTGGTGTACGGCACTGTCACAGTGGCGTTGTTGTTTGCCACGCCGACGACGCTGTTCGAGACGGTGATCGGCCCCTGCACGGCACCGCCACCGTTGTGCGGGATGCGTTGGACGAGGACCCGGAGCTGGTTGTTCTGCACGATGCCGCTCGTCGTGTCCAGGCGTTGCAGATTGACCGTCAGGTTGCCGGTGGTCCGACCGCCGCCGACGAGGACCTTCGCCGTGCCGGTCGCCTTCGTGGCGAACGCGTCGTACGACTGGCTTGCGGTCACCGCGACCACCTGCCCCGTCTGCCCGGCGTAGAAGCGGTACGCCCACCACTCGCCCTTGGGCTGGTGCTGCCCTGCCGAGTTGCGGACCAACAGGTTGCCGAGGTCGTTGTGCAGGTTGCCGCCGCCGGCCCAGTTGGCGCGAAGGCCATCGGCGCGCGCTCGCTCCAGACGGGCGATGTACCACGCTCCGTCGGCAGGGTTCTGCTCCTCGGGCGCACCGTACTCGTTGATCTGGTACGGGCGGGGATGGGCGATGCCGCGCGGGTCGAGGGTGGCGTTGGCGGCGGCGACGTTGGCGACCGGGTCGCCCGGCAGCGAGTGCCAGCTGATGATGTCCGGCACTGTGTTCGTCGAGCGGACGAAGTCCAGGTACTGGTTCCAGAAGGTGTGCGTGGTGGACGGGACGCAGGCGCAGCTCGGCCCGACGATGAGCTGGTTGGGGAACTCCGCCCGGATGCGCTGGTAGGTGCGCCGCCACAGTTCGAGGTACTGGGAGATCGGCCGGTTCCAGAAGATGGTGATGTTGGGTTCGTTCCAGATGTCCCACTGCACGGAGAGCCCGGACGCCCGGACGTCGTTGACGAGGCGGGTCAGGAAGGCGTCGTAGTCGGCCCAGTTGCCGTTGTCGCCGGGGAAGCGGGAGATCCCTGCGCCGTCGGCGCCCCACAGATCGTGCGGCAGCAGGATGAACTGACCGCCGAGGGCGACGGTGCGACGCGCCTGGGCGACTGTGGAGTTCCACCGGCGGTCGTAGTTCCCACCGACCCAGCCACTTCCCGGCAGCTGCGCTCCGCCCGCGCGCATGTACTGGAACTTGACGTCCCGGTAGAAGTGGTCGGGCGGGCCGCTGGCGTTCTCGGTCATGCCGTAGATCCAGCCGGACGCGCGGTAGGTCGGCGTACCGCTTGTCGTGGAGAAGTTGACGCTTATCGACTCGTCGGCGGCCTGGGCCGGAGACGCGACGGCGACTGTGGTGGCGGCGACGGTGAGCAGGCCGGCGACGAGTCGGGCGACTGTCGCGCGGGTTCGTCCTGACCTGCCACGGGACGGGGTTTGCACGGGGCGGCTCCTTGGTGGGGCGTGGGGACGCTCTCCGGAGGGCAGCGCTTGCGAATCGATTCGCACGGATCGTAGGGCCGCATACTCAACCATGTCAATGCGATGACGATTCGATGAAGCGGGCGTTTCCAGGCAGCCGTGCATCCACGGCGATCAGCTGTTGACCTCCGGGCAGGGGCCGACTTATCTTCGGCCGAACCACTTGTCGAATCGGTTCGCTTCCCCGCCGAACCGAGACGCCCCCCCGACGGCCGATCCCACCCCACCTGACGATCGACGTGAAGTGAGGCACCAGATGACTCGACCCAGCCACCATTGGCGCCTGGCCGCTGCCGCCGTGACGGCACTCGCCGTCGCCGCCGGCAGCGCCTGTTCGTCCTCCGCCGACGATCCGGACGACGCCGCGTACGTCGTCTGGGATCCGTACCCGCAGTTCGCCGACGACTCGGAGTGGGTAGCACTGCTCGACAAATGCGGCACCTCCGCTGGGGTGACTGTCGAACGGACCGGCTACGACACCACCGACCTGACGAACAAGGCGCTGCTCGCCGCGCAGCAGGGAAACTCGCCGGACGTGCTGATCGTGGACAACCCCGTCATCTCCACACTCGCCGAGGCGGGCGCGCTCACCACCACCGACGACAACAAGCTCGACGTCTCGGCCATGGCACCGAACCTGCTCGGCGCGGGCCAGAGCGAGGGCAAGACGTATGGGGTGCCGATCGGGGCGAACACCCTCGCGCTCTACTACAACAAGGATCTGCTGACTGCCGCCGGCGTGGATCCGGCCACCATCACCGACTGGACGTCACTGACCACGACGCTTACCAAAATCAAGGCCGCGGGAAAGAAGGGCATCACCTTCTCCGCCATCGGCACCGAGGAGGGCAGCTTCCAGTTCCTGCCGTGGTTCTGGGGCGCCGGAGCCCAGTTGACAAGCCTGGACTCGCCGCAGGCGGCCTCCGCGCTGACGCTCTGGACGGACTGGCTCAAGCAGGGGTACGCCCCCAACTCCGTCATCAACAACACCCAGACCACGAGCTGGCAGGAGTTCGCCACCGGCGACTACGCGTTCGCCGAGAACGGGACCTGGCAGTTGGCGAACGCCGAGAAGCTCGGGTTCCCGTACGGCACCATCGCCATTCCGGCAAGCGCCGGTGGTCCGGCGCCGGCGCCCACCGGCGGTGAGTTCGTCTCCATCCCCGTGCAGAAGAACACCAAGCGGTACGCGACGTCGCAGAAGCTTGTCACCTGCCTGACAAGTGCCGACAACCTGCTCACCACCGACACCACGCTCTCCTACGTAGCGCCCGTCACGGCCGTGCAGGATCGGCAGGCGGCGGCGGACCCGAAGCTCACGGTCTGGGTGCAGGCGGTCCGGGCGGCGAAGGGTCGCACCGGGGACAACCTCGGCACGAAGTATCCGAAGATCTCCGAGGCCCTGTGGACGGCGGTGCAGGCTGCCCTGAGCGGTCAGAGATCGCCTCGTGAAGCGCTGAGCGCCGCGCAGGCCGCGGCGGCGACCAGGTAAGCGCGCCGAACCGACACCATGCCCCCGACGACACAGACCTCCACCAGCGCACGGGAACCGGGCGCACCGGCCACGGACACCTCACCCGGGCCTGCCCCGTCCCGTGTCCGACGCCCGCCCAGCCGATGGCCGGCCTGGGGCTTCCTGGCGCCCGTGACCGTCTACCTGACCGCCTTCTACGCCTATCCCCTCTACCGCAATGTCGAGTTGAGCCTGCGCGAGTACACCGTCCGCTCGTTCGTGCAGGGCGGCGCGCCCTTCGCCGGGCTCGACAACTACCGCACGGTCCTGACCGACAGCGCCTTCGGGTCGACGCTGGCGCACACAGTGGTCTTCACCGGCGCGTCGCTGTTCTTCCAGTTCACAATCGGCATGGCTCTGGCGCTCTTCTTCCACAACCACTTCCCCCTGTCACGCACACTGCGGGCGGTGATCCTCATTCCGTGGCTGGTGCCGCTGATCGTCTCGGCGTCGACCTGGTCGTGGCTGCTCAACAGCGACTCCGGGTTGGTGGACGCGGCGCTCGGCGTCCTCGGGATCGACAGGGTCAACTGGCTCACCACGCCGGGCTGGTCACTCACCTCGGTGATCATCGCGAACGTCTGGATCGGCATCCCGTTCAATCTCGTGGTGTTGCACAGCGGCCTCCAGGCGATCCCGACCGAGGTGTACGAGGCGTCGGCGCTGGATGGCGCGACGGGCTGGCAACGGTTCTGGTCGATCACCCTTCCGCTGCTGCGTCCCGTCTCGGCGATCACCCTGCTGCTGGGGCTCGTCTACACGCTGAAGGTCTTCGACATCATCTGGATCATGACCAGAGGTGGCCCCACCGACTCCTCCGCCACGCTCTCCACCTGGTCGTACCGGCTCGGTTTCGGCAATCTGCTGCCGGATTTCGGGCCCGGCGCGGCCGTCGGCAACCTGCTCATCGTGATGGCCCTGGTGGCCGGGCTCGGCTACATCCGTTTCCAGCGCAGGCAGGCCCTACGATGACCACCTCCCCGTCCCGCGCCTGGTGGAAGACCGGCGTCGGACTGTTGTTGACCGGGCTGATGCTCTTTCCGGTCTACTGGATGATCAACGTGTCGTTCACCCGGGACCAGAACATGCGGGCCACGCCCCCGCACCTGATTCCGACCGACGGCACCCTTGACGGCTACCGCGCGGTGCTCGACCAGCAACTCCCGTACCTCGGCACCAGCTTCCTTGTCGGTCTCGGCACTGTGGCGCTGACCCTGGCGCTGGCCGCCCCGGCCGGATACGCGCTGGCCAAGCTCCGCCCGCCCGGCGGGCCGGCGCTGAGCTTCGTGTTGCTGATCGCGCAGATGATCCCGGGAATCATCATGGCCATGGGCTTCTACGCCGTCTATCTCCACCTCGGCGTGCTCAACACGCTGCCCGGTCTGATCCTTGCCGACTCCACACTGGCCGTACCGTTCGGGGTGTTGATCTTCACGGCCTTCATGTCCGGGATCCCCGACGAGTTGCTCCAGGCCGCCGTGGTCGACGGCGCCGGCCGGCTGAGAACCTTCTGGTCGGTAGTACTGCCGGTCAGCCGCAACTCGATCGTCACTGTGTCGCTCTTCGCGTTCCTGTGGTCCTGGTCGGACTTCATCTTCGCCTCGACCCTCGCCGGTGGCGGCGACCACCAGCCGATCACCCTCGGCATCTACCACTACATCGGCAACAACAACCAGCAGTGGAACGCCATCATGGCCACCGCCGTCGTCGCCTCCCTCCCGGCCGCCGTGCTGCTGGTCCTCGCCCAGCGGTACGTCTCCACGGGCGTGACTGCCGGCGCGGTCAAGGACTGACCATCCACAGCGCAGAAAGGCAACCGCTACCCATGACCGTCGCCTCCCCCGGTCCGGAGTTTCCCATCCAGGACATCCCCTTCAGCTACCGCGGATCCTGGTTCAACCTCTCGCCTGTGGTAGCCGAGAAGACGTACGCCGACGATGTGCACCTGGTCTCGCACCAGACCGGGCTGCATCCGGTGCTGCGCCTCACCCCGGCGGTCGCCGGCACCACGGTCGTCGCCACGCCCGCGTTGCTGACCTGGCGCAGCGGCGCCGACCGGATCGAGGCCGTCTACGACGGGCCGGCCGCCCTACGGATCCGGGGCCGACGGCTCGGCCTGCGGATAGCCGCGGCGGCGGACACCCTCACCCCGTTCAGCGGCACCTACCTGTACCTCGACCCGACCGACGGGTCACACGTGTTCACCTCGTACGAGACCGGCCGCCGCTACCGGATCACAGTGCTCTCCGGCGCGCTCCGGCTGACCGCCGGCGTGGAGGCGCTCGGCACCGCCGACCGGTTCCTGGACCTCGGTGGCGAGCAACAGTGGGAGATCGCCATCGAGGAGTACGCCACCGCACGCCGGCCGTACACCCCGTCGGCCACCTTCGACGAGTTGTGCCGTCGCCGCAGCAGCGAGTTCGCCGCGTTCGTCGACGCGGTCGCTCCGTGGCGCGGCGCGGACACGCCCGCAGCCGAGCTTGCCGCGTACGTCCTCTGGTCGGCCACCGTCTCCCCCGCGGGCTTCCTCGCCCGACCGGCCGTCCTGATGTCCAAGCACTGGATGGACAAGGTGTGGAGCTGGGACCACTGCTTCAACGCGATCGCCCTGGCCGCCGGCGAGCCGGAGCTGGCCTGGCACCAGTTCCACCTGCCCTTCGACCACCAGGACGCGGCCGGTGCCCTGCCGGACTCGGTCGCCCACTCCGAGGTCCTGCACAACTACGTCAAACCTCCCATCCACGGCTGGGCCCTACAACAACTGCGCCGACGTCTCCCCCAACCCCCGGACCGGGTGGCGCTCGCCGAGACGTACGACCGGCTGGCCCGTTGGAGCCGTTTCTGGCTCGACGCGCGCCGCGCCCCCAGCCACGACCTCCCCCACTACCAGCACGGCAACGACAGCGGCTGGGACAACGCCAGCACCTTCGACCACGATCGGGTCCTGCAAACCGCCGACCTCGCGGCGTTCCTGGTCTCGCAACTGCGCTGTCTCGCCGACCTCGCCGTCGAGCTTGGCGAACCCGCCGAGCAGTGGTCCCGGGAGGCCGACCGGGTTCGCACGGCGCTGCTGCGTGACCTGTGGGACGGCGAGCGCTTCACCGCCCGCAGCCCACTCACCGGGCAGCGGCGGGTGAGCCGCAGCCTGCTCGACCTGATGCCCATCGCGCTCGGCGCGGACCTACCCGCCCCGGTCAGCGCCGCGCTTGCCCGGGGCGTCGAGGCCCACCTGACGACGCACGGCCTGGCCACCGAGCCGACGGACTCGGCCCACTACGTCGCCGACGGCTACTGGCGTGGGCCGATCTGGGCACCCTCCACTGTGCTCGTCGAGGACGGCCTGCGGCGGGCCGGGCACACCAGGATCGCCGACGATGTCAGCCGACGGTTCCTCGCTCTGTGCGAGAAGTCCGGCTTCGCGGAGAACTTCGACGCCGAGACGGGTGCCGGGCTGCGGGACCGCGCGTACACCTGGACGGCAAGCAGCTATCTCATCCTCGCCGCCGCCCAG
Organism: Micromonospora sp. DT41; assembly: GCF_049841715.1. Classification (NCBI taxonomy): domain Bacteria; kingdom Bacillati; phylum Actinomycetota; class Actinomycetes; order Micromonosporales; family Micromonosporaceae; genus Micromonospora; species Micromonospora sp. DT41. The sequence continues at coordinate 196,343 of NZ_JBNCKU010000004.1, forward strand.
GAACAGCGGCGGACGACAGGCGGGTAGGCATCGGGCCGGACGCGGCGGAAAGCGTCACCGGATCGGCTCACGAGTCCTCGGCCCGGTGCTTGAACGCAACGAGATGGGCGGGCTGTACAGGCGGTGCCGGGGCACCGCCCCCGGCTCGGCGATGCTCTCCAACAGCAGCGCCACCGCCTCGGCGCCCATCTCCCGGGTCGGCACGTCCGCGGCGGTAAGCGGTGGGCGGAAGTCCTCCGCCCAATGTTGGGCGGCGACTCCGGTGACGGAGAAGTCGGCCGGCACTGACAGCCCGGCGTTCGTCAGTGCCCGCTGCATTCCGGGCAACGCCGCCTCGTTGATGGTGGCCACCGCCGTCACCTCCGGGTGCGTGGCGAGCAACTGCTCGACGCACGCCTCACCGGCGGCGGTGTCGTCGCCGCAGCAGACGTCCAAGCCGCTGAGCCCCCGCTCCGCGACCGCCTCCCGGAAGCCGGCCAGCGCCCGGTGGCTGGGGCCGTACCCCGCCGCCACCAGCTCGGCGGAGCGGTTCACCAGCGCTACCTGCCGGTGTCCCAGATCGGCCAGATGGTGTACGCAACGGGCAATCAACCCGGCGTAGTCGACGTCGATCCAGCTCATGCCGCGCGGCTCGGCGGTCCGACCGATCGTGACGAACGGTAGACCCGCCTTCGCCAGCCGGGTCACCCGGTCGTCCTCCAGCCGGATCTCCATGAGGACCACGCCGTCGACCCGGCGGCCGGTGACGATCCGCTCGAACGACCGGTCGTGATCACCACCGGACGGGGACAGCAGCACGTCCAGGTCATGGCGGGCGGCCGCCTCGACGACGCTGGCGACGAAGCCCAACTGCATGTCGGTCAACCGCTGACTCGCCGGCGGGATCACCAGCCCGAGGGTGCGGGTGCGCCCCTCCTTCAAGGCGCGGGCGCTGGCGTTCGGCCGGTAGTCCAGCTCATCGATGACCGCCTGGATCCGCTGCCGAGTCGCCTGCGACACCGCCCGCTTGCCGCTCAGCACGTAGGAGACGGTGCTACGGGACACCCCGGCCCGGCGGGCGATCTCCCCGATGTTCATGTACGCCTCGAATCGACACCTGCCCCGAAGTGGGGACGCAGCATGCTCGCCGACGCGAGCATATCCGCCCGGATTCCCGTCCCCGGCTCGGCGACAGCTCGGCAGCCCGCGCATTCGATCAGGAATCAAGAAGCACCTCGGCGGTCGCCGGCCCTAACCTTTTCCCAGGTGGCCGGCGCACGCCGAGCCGTGAACGAGGGAGCCGAGAATGTCCACGACCACCGAATCCGATGGTTTCAGCGCCGCCGAGCGTGCCGCGATGAAGGAGCGCGCCGCCGAGATGCGTGCCGAGGGCAGGAAGGGCGCCAAGAAGGCCGACGGGCTACAGGCCGTCCTCGACCGGATCGCGCAGATGGCACCGGAGGATCGGGTGCTCGCCGAACGCGTACACGTGGCGATCACCACCGCCGCCCCCGAGCTGGCACCGAAGACCTGGTACGGGATGCCCGCGTACACGAACGCCGACGGCAAGATCGTCGTCTTCTTCCAGGACGCCGGCAAGTTCAACTACCGGTACTGCACGGTCGGCTTCCAGGACTCGGCAAACCTCGACGACGGCGACCTGTGGCCCGTGGCGTACGCGCTGACGGCCTGGAGCCCCGCCGTGGAGAAGAAGGTCATCGAGTTGATGCGTGCCGCGATCTCCTGACCCCGGGGTCAGGTGCCGCGGAAGGCTCGGCGGTACGCCTGCGGGCTGGTGCCGGTGACGAGTTTGAAGCGGTCCCGGAAGGCGGTGGTGGAGCCGAATCCGACCCGGGCGGCGACGCGGTCGACCGGATGGGCTGTGGTTTCCAGGAGGCGCTGGGCCTGGTGGACGCGCACGCGGAGCAGCCACTGCAGCGGGGTGGTGCCGGTCTGGTCACGGAAGCGGCGGTTAAGGGTACGGATGCTCATGCCGGCGTGCTGGGCGATGTCGGCGAGGGTCAGTTCGCGACGGGCGTTGTCGCGCAGCCACGCCAGCAGCGGCTCCAGGGTGATCCCGTCGGGGATCGGCGGTTCGTGGACGATGAACTGCGCCTGCCCGCCGGCGCGTTCCAGCGGCATTACCGACAGGCGGGCGGCGTCGGCTGCCACCGTGGCGCCGTAGTCGCTCCGGATCATGTGCAGGCACAGGTCGAGCCCGGCGGCGGCGCCCGCCGAGGTCAGGAACTGGCCGTTGTCGACGTAGAGGACGTTCGGGTCGACCTGGACCCGCGGAAACTGGGCGGCGAGCTGATCGGTGGCGACCCAGTGGGTGGTGGCACGGAGCCCGTCGAGGAGGCCGGTGGCGGCCAGGGTGAAGGCGCCACCGCAGATCGAGGCGATACGGGTGCCCATCGCGGCGGCGGCCCGCAGCGCGTCGAGAGCGGCGGCCTGGACGGCGGCGTCCGGGTCGGTGACACCGGGCACGATGATCGTGTCGACGTCGCCGAGGATGTCCAGCCCCCACGGCACCGCGATGCTGAACGCGCCGGTGGTCACCGTGGGCGTCGCCGCGCAGATCCGCACCTGGTAGCCGGCCCGGCCCTCGGCCAGCCGGGTGCGCTGGAACACCTCCATCGGTGTGGCGAGATCGAACGGGACGACGCTGTCGAGGGCGAGCACTGCCACGGTGCGCATCGCTGAAATCTAGCCAGTCAGGCCTCGACGCCGACGGTTGACGCGGGTCTGCCCGCACCGGTCGCCCGGCGGCGGACACGGCCGTACATGTCTCTGATCGACAGGCCCCCGGCGAAGCACCACAGGGCGATGACGGGATCGCAGAGGGCGCAGCCGAACGACGAGTCGTGCAGCGACGGGATGAGCGGGGTGCCGCGGCGGTGGTGCAGGACGTCCCAGGCGGTGTGCAGCAGCCATCCGACGCCGATGAAGGTGTAGGAGCTGAGGCCTGCGTAGCCCACAACGACCAGCACGGCGCAGAAGGCCAGTTCCCACAGGCCGAATCCACCGCCACTGATGTAGGCGGCACCGGCGCCCGTGACGATGAGCGCGTTCAGACGGCGGCGGTGCGGCTCGGGAACAAGGGAGTTGAGGCCGACGTAGACCAGCCCGATGACGACCGGCAGGACATAGCGAAGCATGATCACCTTTTCGGAACTCTGTATCGAAAAGGCAGCCTAGGCAGGGAAAACCGCGGCAGCGAGAGGCGAAGCTGCCACACCTCGACGGGTTCCGGCCAGCGGGGCGGTACCCGGCCTACCAGCGGTTGCGCGCCTCCTCGGCCCAGCCCACGAGCCCGTCGAGGCTCACCTTCGTCCCGTCGTCGGTCCTGGCCCATCCGGAGAAGTGCCCGAAACACTGGTGCGTCTCGTTCGCGACGACTCCCAGGTTGGTGCGGGCCACCTTCTCGTGGAACGGCTGGAACTCCGCCTCGACCCGGTCGCCGCTGATCCGCCACGGGCGAAGCCAGTCCGACCGGTCGTAGGTCCATCGCACCTCGTCGCCGATCTTGTGCAGCCGACCGTCGACGAACAGGCCGTTCTCGGTGACCCCGGTGCCGTCGGTCCACCGACCGCCGAGCTGGATCGCCCGCCCCGGCGCCGCGCCGGCCGCCCAGTTCCACGTGATCGAGTACGGCCACCTGCCGCGACCGTGGTCCAGCACGGCGAACGCGTCCGGCCCTCCGATCTCGTACGTCTGGCCGTGCAGCTCAAGCGTGCCGGAAACGGGGCGGCCGACGTCCTTGACCGTGTACTGGAACCGCGTCGGGCTCCACGGCACGACAACTGCGAGCGACTCGTGCCCGGCGGGCAGCGGCACCAGCACCTCCAGTCGTACACCGGGGGCGTTCGCCGAGATGGCGGTGCCGTCCGGACGCTGGTCGATCTGTATGTCCAGGTCACGGCTGCGCGCCCGAACCTCGCCCGCACCGCTGCGCGGCGGTAGCACCGCGCCGCGCGCCAGTGGCACCACCACATCGGTCTTCGTCTCGACGCCGCTCTCCCGGTCGAGCACGTAGCTGCTGTGCACACCGGCGTAGTCGAGCGACGAGACGACAAGCCCGACGATGTGTCGTGGCGTGACGATGCCCCAGTACTCCCACCGCTTGGTCCGGCCCCAGCCGCGCAGGTTCGCGGTGTGCAGGGGACGCCGGGACCAGCCGACCGCAGCCGGATTGAGCCGCCCGTCCGGTTGACACAGATCGACAGGTGAGGTCAGCTCACGTTCGTGGGTCACGGTGGGAGGATAGCCGCCACACGGCACACCACCAGCCGTGACGAGGGCGCGTCTGGCAAACACGGCTCGCCTGCGACGACCCGGCGAGCAGTCCCCTCGATCCGGCCACGGCGTCAGCGGCGGGCGTTGAGCCTGGCGGCCTGGCGCGTCAGGTGGTCCCGTTCGGCGAGGTTCGGCGCTTTCAGAGCCGCCTCGGCGTACAGCCGCGCCGCCGTCGCCAGGTCGCCGTCGCGTTCGCGCAGGTAGGCGGCGACCGCCGTGTGGCGGGGCAGCGCGTCGTCCAGCGCCGCGAGCGCCGCCAGGCCGGCGCGCGGCCCGTCGGCCTGACCGACGGCCACCGCCCGGTTGAGCCGCACGACAGGGCTGTCGGTAAGCCGCACCAACTCGTCGTACCACTCGACGATCTGCACCCAGTCGGTCTCCTCGGCGGTGGGCGCGTCGGCGTGCAGGGCCGCGATGGCCGCCTGGGCCTGGAACTCGCCCAGCCGGTCGCGGGCGAGGGCCGCCTGGAGGATCCCGATGCCCTCGGCGATCGACGCGGTGTCCCACCGGCTACGGTCCTGCTCGGCGAGCGGCACCAGGCTGCCGTCGGGCGCGGTCCGGGCGGACCGCCGGGCGTGGTGCAGCAGCATCAGGGCGAGCAGTCCCGCCACCTCCGGATGGTCGATGGCTGCCGCGAGCTGCCGGGTGAGCCGGATGGCCTCGGCGGCCAGGTCGACGTCTCCCGAGTAGCCCTCGTTGAAGACCAGATAGAGCACGCGCAACACGGTGGCGACGTCGCCGGGCTGGTCGAACCGCACGCCCGAGACGGTGCGCTTGGCCCGGCTGATCCGCTGCGCCATGGTGGCCTCGGGCACCAGGTAGGCCCGCGCGATCTGGCGGGTGGTCAGCCCGCCGACGGCGCGCAGGGTGAGCGCGACAGCCGACGACGGCGTCAGCGACGGGTGCGCGCACAGGAAGTAGAGCTGAAGCGTGTCGTCCACCGCGCTCGCCGGGCCGGGTGCCGCCTCCTCGTCGACGAGGTCCTCGCGCCGCCGACGTGCGGCGTCGGAGCGTGTCGCGTCGAGGAACCGGCGCCAGGCCACTGTGACCAGCCAGCCCTTTGCATCCTGCGGCGGGTCGGTCGGCCACACCCGGACGGCCTCGACCAGGGCGTCCTGCACGGCGTCCTCGGCCGCCGCGAAGTCAGCTCCGCGGCGGACGAGGACACCGAGCACGCTCGGCAGGAGGCGCCGGAGCAGGACCTCGTTCACTCAGTGATCGTGGGCGGTGCGGTGAGGAACGGGCGCAGCTCAAGCCACTCGTGGATGGGCTTCCCGCCGGCCCCCGGAGCGGCGGACAGCTCCCCGGCCAGCTCTACGGCGCGCTCGTAGCTGTCGACGTCGATCACCATCCAGCCGGCGATGAGGTCCTTGGTCTCGGCGAACGGGCCGTCGGTGACCGGCGGGCGGCCCTCACCGTCGTACCTGACGAACGTGCCCTCAGGGGCGAGCGCCTGCCCGTCGACGTACTCGCCGGTGCCTTCGAGCCGGGCCGCGAAGTCGTTCATGTACTGGATGTGCGCGGAGATCTCCTCCGGGGTCCACTTGTCCATGGGGACGTCGTTTACCGCCGGCGGTGCACCGCGGTAGTGCTTGAGCAGCAGGTACTTGGCCATCGCGTCTCTCCTCGATGCTGATCCGACCCATTGTGGTCGCGCTCATCCCGAGGACGGAACCAGACCCGCGTTCTCGACATCAGCGTCCGAAGAAAGTTGCGCGGCCCCGCCGGGCAGGGCACGTGCAGGAGCGTGATTCCGCTCCGACATCACGATGCCGGAGCGGAATCACGCTCTGAGGGGAGCCGGTGACGGGTTCGGAAACCAGTCGCCTAGCTTGCGTACGTCTCGAACTCGCCGACCCGGGGCGTACCACCGGAGCTGTTGATCTTGAAGTTGATCTTTGTCAGTGAGGTTGCCGCGAAGCTGATGGAGCCCGCCCCACTGCCGGAGGCCAGGACGGCTCCGGTGTCGTTGTTGATGAGCTGCCAGGACCCGATGGAGCCCTGGGTGCCTGACGGTTCGCGGATGACCACACGGGACACCCTGGTTGCGGAGCCCCACTTGATCGAGATAGTGCCGGTCGCCCCGGCCGGCGACCAGTAGGTGCCGAGGTTGCCGTCACGCACGTTGCCGTAGCTGGTCCCGCTTGCCTTGCTGGAGCCGTCCGCGCCGGCACCGAGGCTGAGGTTGGTCCCGCCCGACGGCGGCGGGGTGGTCGGCGGCGGCGTGGTGGGGGCCGGCGTCGTCGGCGGCGGGGTGGTCGGCGCGGGCGTCGTGGGCGACGGGGTCTGCGGCGAGCAACTGCCGTTCGACACCCTCAGGCCCGTGTTGGCACCCACCGTCTGACGGACGATGCCCGGCACGCAGCTCGCGCCGTCGAGGCTGTACGAGTACGGGATGTTGACAGTGGTGTTGGACGTCGGGTTGGGGCCGGCGGGGTAGTTCTCGCTGCCGGCGCTGGACCAGGTCACGTTGTCGAAGACGTTGCCGCTGACCTGCCAGTAGCCCCGCTCGTTCGTGTAGAACGTGCCCAGCACGTCCTTGGAGTTCTGGAAGTAGTTATTCTCCACCTTGGCCTTGGCCCCGGCCCGGGAGTTGATGCCGGACTCGCGCAGGCTCACGTAGTGGTTGTTGTAGATGTGGGCGGTGCCCCCGCGCAGCAGCGGAGTACGGGAGTCGATGTTCTCGTACAGGTTGTGGTGGTACGTGATGAAGCCGTTGGAGAGGTCGCTCTCGCTCGACCCGACCAGGCCACCGCGACCGGAGTTGCGCAGGATGCTGTAGGAGAGCGTGACGTACTGGGTGTTGTCCTTCATGTCGAACAGGCCGTCGTAGCCCTCCGACTCGCCACCGGACGCCTCAAGCGTGACGTGGTCGACCCAGACGTTGCGGACCGTGCTCTCCATGCCGATGGCGTCACCTCCGTTGGAGGTGGGCGAGCCCGACTTCTTGACGTTCCGGACCGTCACGTTCTGGATGATGATGTTGCTGGAGTCGCGGATGTGGATGCCGATCTGGTCGAAGACGGCACTGCCGACCCCGATGATCGTGACGTTGCTGATCTGCTTGAGCTCGATGACGCCGTCCGCGGTGTTGCAGCTCGAACCGGACACCTTGCTGGTGTTGCCGTGGTTGATGGTTCCGCTGACCTCGATGGTGATCGGGGTGCTGCTGCTGGCCCGCCCGCACAGCGCCGCGTGGATCGCGGTACCGGTGGTCGCGCGTACCGTCTGCCCGCCCGCGCCGCCGGTGGTTCCGCCGTTCTGGGTGGCGTAGCCGGTGGCGCTGCCGACAGCCGCCGACGCCTGCGGGGTCGACAGGATCAGCCCTGTCACGATCCCCACGGCCGCTGTGGCCACCACCGCCTGAAGTCGCAGTGCGACTGGTCGTCTCATCTCGCCTCACTTCGTATCGATTTGGTTCTGCCAGTGCGTGCGGCAGCCGTCGCGGCCGCGCTTCTTCGGCACGGGGCACCACCGACCGCCCGGAATCGGCGACGGTCAGTCGCAAAACAGCTCGCCGGAATGCCACAGCCCAGGAAATGGGGAACCGTCGCGCGAACGGCCCTGCGGCTGGCGGCAATTGTCGATGTGTGGCTGCCCGACCCACGAACGAAACATCGATGTAAGGCAATCGTAGGAAAGCGGTTTCCCTGGAGGCAAGAGCTGACGCTTGCAGGTTTGTTGCAGTGTCGGTGCCGGAGTCGGCACACCCGCGGTCCCGGCGGCGCGGCTCACACGCGTGACGCAGGCCGCCCGTACGACGGGTCGCCGCCGACAGCGGCGGCCCGCCACGCGTGCTGCGTGGCGGGCCGCCGGGTGGAGATCGAACGAGGCGTCAGTCGACGCCGAACTCCCTCACTGCGCTCAGTCGACGCCGAACTCCATCGCGGCGCGGTCGAGGGCCGCGTCGTCGGCGGACGAGACGCCCCGGGACGCGATCGCCTCCGCGCCGCCCTCCGGCATCGCGCCGATCAGCCCGGTCGAGGCGGCCTGCGCGGCCCCGACCATCCGCTGCGAGCTTCCGCCGCCGACGATGCCAAGCGTCGCGTACTGCTCAAGCTTCGCCCGCGAGTCGGCGATGTCCAGGTTGCGCATGGTGAGCTGACCGATCCGGTCCGACGGACCGAACGCCGAATCCTCGGTACGCTCCATCGACAGCTTGTCGGGGTGGTAGCTGAACGCCGGCCCGGTGGTGTCCAGGATCGAGTAGTCCTCGCCCCGGCGCAGCCGCAGCGTCACCTCGCCGGTGACCGCCGCGCCGACCCAGCGCTGCAACGACTCGCGCAGCATCAGCGCCTGCGGGTCCAGCCAGCGGCCCTCGTACATCAGCCGGCCGAGGCGACGGCCCTCGCTGTGGTAGTTCGCAAGGGTGTCCTCGTTGTGGATGGCGTTGACCAGTCGCTCGTACGCGGCGTGCAGGAGCGCCATGCCCGGCGCCTCGTAGATGCCTCGGCTCTTGGCCTCGATGATCCGGTTCTCGATCTGGTCCGACATGCCCAGGCCGTGCCGGCCGCCGATGGCGTTGGCCTCCAGCACGAGGTCGACAGCGCTGCCGAACTCCTTGCCGTTGATCGTCACCGGGCGACCCTGGTCGAAGCCGATCGTGACGTCCTCGGTCGGGATCTCCACAGACGGGTCCCAGAACCGGACACCCATGATCGGCTCGACGGTCTCGATGCCGGTGTCGAGGTGCTCGAGGGTCTTCGCCTCGTGCGTGGCGCCCCAGATGTTGGCGTCGGTGGAGTACGCCTTCTCGGTGCTGTCCCGGTACGGCAGGCCGCGCTCGAGCAGCCATTCCGACATCTCCTTGCGCCCACCCAGCTCGGTGACGAAGTCGGTGTCGAGCCACGGCTTGTAGATGCGCAGCTGCGGGTTGGCCAGCAGGCCGTACCTGTAGAACCGCTCGATGTCGTTGCCCTTGAACGTCGAGCCGTCGCCCCAGATCTGGACGTCGTCGGAGATCATCGCCCGGACCAGCAGGGTCCCGGTCACGGCCCGACCCAGCGGGGTGGTGTTGAAGTACGCCCGCCCGCCGGAGCGGATGTGGAAGGCCCCGCAGGTCAGCGCGGCCAGCCCTTCCTCGACCAGGGCGGCACGGCAGTCGACCAGCCGGGCGACCTCGGCGCCGTAGCTGAGTGCGCGACCGGGCACCGAACCGATGTCGGGCTCGTCGTACTGGCCGATGTCTGCGGTGTAGGCGCAGGGGACGGCGCCCTTGTCGCGCATCCACGCGACCGCGACCGAGGTGTCGAGGCCGCCGGAGAAGGCGATGCCGACACGTTCGCCGATGGGCAGGGAGGTGAGAACCTTGGACACGAGGAAGAGTATGCACCATGCCGCATGGTCATGCATAGTGAAGTGGTCGACGCCACGAGGTTTTAACAATGGGGCGACCTCCCGCCGGAAGCGGCGCTCGGGCCGCGCGATTCGCGCACCTCAATCCCGTCCCGTCGGCCGTAGTCTCACCGGATGACGGAACCGCAGGCGCACACCCTCGCCATAGCCGGTGTCGACCTGGTCTACGACGTTCGCGGCCCGCTGCCGCCGACCGACGGACGCCCACCACTGCTCATGATCGGCCAGCCGATGACGGCTGAGGGCTTCGACGCCCTCGCCCCACTCTTCCCCGACCGCACTGTCGTCACCTACGACCCGCGCGGGCTGGGCCGCAGCATCCGCTCGGACGGCCGGTCCGACCACACACCGCAGCGCCAGGCAGCCGACCTGCACCTGTTGATCGAGGCGCTCGACGCCGGTCCGGTCGACGTGTTCGCCAGCAGCGGCGGCGCGGTGACCGCACTCGAACTGGTAGCCACCCACCCCGGCGACGTCGTCACGCTTGTCGCGCACGAGCCGCCCATCAACGCCGTACTCCCGGACGCCACCGCCGCCGAGCGCGCCCGCGCCGCCTTCTACGACGCGTACCAGAGCAACGGCACCGGGGCAGGCATGGCCGCGTTCATCGCCATGACGTCCTGGCAGGGCGAGTTCACCGACGCCTACTTCGCCCAGCCCACGCCCGACCCGGCGATGTTCGGCCTGTCGACCGACGACGACGGCAACCGGGACGATCCACTGCTGTCCCAGAATTCGTGGGCGATCACCGACTACGTTCCCGACGCGAACGTACTCACCGCCGCGCCGACCCGGATCGTGATCGCGGTCGGCGAGGAATCGGCAGGGACGTACACCGCGCGTACGGCACTGGGCACCGCGGCGCTGCTGGGCCAGGAAGCCGTTGTGTTTCCGAGCCACCACGGTGGTTTCCTCGGCGGTGAGTACGGCTACGCGGGCAAGCCGGAGGAGTTCGCGGCGAGGCTGCGCGACGTCCTCGACGGCCGCTGACCAGCACGCTCCGAGACACCGGCCCAACCGGCACCCCAACACGACAGAAGGGACATCCGACGCACTAGCATGGCCGTCCGGACGGACTCTGCTGAAATGAGGCGACATGCGGTGGCTCCGGCAGTTGCTGGGCGGCGGCGGGCGGATCCAACTCGACGCCGAGCGGCAGCAGACACTGCTACACGACACCCGGCACCGGTACGGCGCCCACGCCCGGATCCGGTTTCCCGAGCAGGTCGAGGCGATCACCGGGATGCTCGACGGTGACGACGGCCTGGTGGTGGCAGCCCAGATCGTGAACCAGGTCGCCGACGAGGCCCACGGCGACCTCCAGGCCCAGGCACACGACATCCACCTGCGGACGGGCCGCCGGCTGGTGGTGAACCGCCGCAACTACCGGCCACTGTGGAAGGAGGCCGGTCCGGCCCTGCGCTGGCCACTGTTCGCGTTGCCGTCCGGCTTCCACCCGTACGCGCAGGTGACCGCCGCCGTCGCGGTGATCGGCAGTCAGGCGCCCCGGCTCGACCGGGTGACCGACCCCAACCCCCTGCTGACCCGCATGTTCGAGGTGCTCGACCTCACCACCGCCGGCTGGGAGTACGGGCGGGTGCGGGTCGACACCCACGCCGCCACCCTTGCCGACCGACTGATCTCCAGCACCGGGCAACTCCTCACCGCAGTGGACGATCCGCCCCGGCTGCCTCCTCCGGTCCGGGAACTGATGCGGCGCAACAACACCGTCGCCGTCCACGACCCCAACGGCCCCCGCCCGGTGGGTGGCATCAACCTGGGCGCGATGCTGCGCGAACGCCTCCTGGTCTGACAAGCGGCAGGTGATCGCGTCCGACACGAAGGGGCGGGCCCGGTGTGGCACCGAGCCCGCCCGTTGTTCGGCTCTGTCCGGTCAGCGTTGCAGGGTCAGCAGGCCCGGACGGTACGGCAGCAGACCATAGTCACCACCGGAGTTGGGCGAGCGGCCCTGGTACAGCAGTTGCAGGTTGCACGGATCCACAGTCATCGTCTGATCGGCGTTGGTCCGCAACAACTCACCATGACTGATGTCGTTGGTCCACGTCGCACCACTGTTGGCCTTACCCGCGAACGGGTTGCTCTCCGTGGCCGCCTGCGGAGTCCACGACCCACCCAGACTGGTGGCCGTGAACGACCGGAAGTAACGACCCTGCGACCCGATCGCCTCCACGATCATCAGATACCGACTCTGACCCTGAAGCTTGTAGACCTGCACCGCCTCGAACAGGTTGTTCGTCGAATCACTCATGATCGTCGTGTAGTTGCTGCCGAAGCTACCCGGGAAGTTCCCGATCGGCATACTCGCCCGATAGATCTTGCCGTTGTCACCGGCGAAGAACAGATACATGTTCTGGTCATCACCGATCACCGCCTGATCGATCGGACCCGTCCCCGAACCCGAGATACTCCCGGTGAACAACGTCTGCGCCGACGACCACCCATTAGCATTCGTCGGATCCGTCGACGTCCGATACGAGAACGCCGTCGGCCCCCACTGATACGCCAACACCCAGATGTTGCGCGGCGCGAAGTAGAACAACGACGGCGCCACCGTTCCCGAATTCATCGCGTTCTGCGACGCCGACGCCATCTCCGAGTAGTTCGTGAACAGGCTGAAGTTCATCGAACCCCAGCTCGATCCGAAATCGTGCGTGGTGGCGTAGACCAGCTGCTTGCCGTTGTACGGCGCGACGGTGAAGTCCTTGAGCGACACCCAGCCGGACCTCGGCTGTGCCAGCGCGCCGGTGGACGACCACCGGTACGTCGACGGCAGGTTGCACGTTCCTCCCGGCGGCGGAGTCGTCGGCGGCGGCGTGGTGGGGTTGCCTCCACCGTCGACGCGGACGAGCTGCCACTGCTGGTTGGCGCCGTTCCAGTCGTCGTACTGGACGATGTTTCCGCCGTCGGCGGTCGAGGCGCCCTGCACCTCCACGACCTTGTTGCTGTTCCGGTTGATCAGCCGGATGTAGCCGCTGTCCGAGTCGGCCAACCGGAACTGCTGGTTGGTGCCGTTGCCGTCGCTCCACTGCACGATGTTGGCGCCGTTAGCGGTGGAGAAGTTGTAGACGTCCAGCACCTTGCCGGACAGCCGTGACTTCACCCGGTAGTAGCCACCGCCGGAGTCCACGAACTGCCACTGCTGCTGGTTGCCGTTGTTGCGCGCCCACTGCGTGATCCGCGCGCCGTCATTCGTGGCCAGGTTGTACACGTCCAGGGCCTTGCCGCTGTTGCGGTTGACCAGCACGTACCACGCGTTGGTATCGACCGTCGCCGCTGCGGCGGGTGATGACACCACCGCCACGGCGGCACCGCCTACCAGCATTGCCGCCACGCCGGCGGTGAGCAACCGCGGCAACCATCCGCGCCGTCGCTTCGACGGCGGCGCGATCGATGGAGACCTACCAAAGGCAGACATGATCCTCCTTGACATGACCAAGAGCCGAACGGTCTGCCCGAAGATGGGCCCACCGCGACGCGTGGCCGGAGGCATGCGTCGAGAACATGTGCGGTTACAAGACGTCTGCATGCCTGGCGCACGCCTGAATCCAGATCGACGAAGCAGGCTCGCCCGGAAAGCAACAGGCATCGTCGTCCTTGAGCATCGACTGTGAGCGATAACATGCCGTTCGTCAAGACGTAATGTTCCGGAATCATCAGGCGGTGACAGCCTGTTGCCACGGGCGTGACCACTCCTGGTCGACCACCGTGAGCCTTACCGCCGACAGCCGCAACGGCTCAGAGCTGGGCACTTTGGGGACGGCGGCTGACTGGCGCTAACATCGACGCCAACGCATGACTTGATCAACCGACCCGCGCCGCGGGTCGGCCCGGGGGGCAGACGAATCGGACCCGGAGCCCCAGGCCGGCAGTCAAGGGAACGAACCACCGCAGCCTGGGCGGCTCGCCGCGCGGGTCACGCCGCCGAGCCGACCATCCGGCGAAGGGCGTTGGCTTTAGGCCAGACATCAACCTATGGTGGATGCATGCCACCGGTCACGTTCTGCTCGCCTACCGTCACTCACGTGACGGTGCTCGGCGCTGCCCTCGTGACGGCGGCGACGCACCGCATGGCGGGGATGCGCGTGCCTGTGGTCCGCGCACCGCACTTCGCGCCTACACAGGGGCTGTCGAGCCCGGCGCGAAGCGGTCGAAGCCCTCCTGCGGAATCGTTGCATCCCAAAACGACCGCCAGGGCGAAGCTATCCAGCTTCGGCCCTTTTTCTTTACCCGGATCTTGTTGAAAGGCAGACCATGAGCATCGACCATCGTCCTGTCGACCGCAGTTGGCTGGCTGATCTGCGCGCGTCCCTGGCCGACGACTTCGCCACACAGACGGCGCGGCTGCGGGAACTGACCGAACTCAGCGCGGACACCGGCGACCCCAGCGAGGCCCACCACCAGGCCGCGCTGCTGTCGGCCACCCGCCGCAACATCGAGCAGATCACCGGCGCGCTGGGCCGCATCTCCGACGGCACCTACGGCGCCTGCCAGAAGTGTGGCAAGTCCATTCCGGCGGAACGGCTCGAGGTTCTCCCGCACGCCCGCTTCTGCGTGCCGTGCCAGGAGAAGCACAACAGGTGACACCCGAGGTGGCTGCCGTGCCGCCCTACAGCACGGCAGCCACACCACCGGGTGCGAGGTCGTTGATCGGACGCGGTCGTGGGCCCCTGCCGGTCAGGTGACCGTGGCGGAGGCTCGGTTCACGGCACGTCCGGCGAGTTGGCCGGCTGCTGTCCCGGCCAGAAGGGCCACTCCTCGAACGACCGGCAACGTCCGTCGTCGGCGAACCGCATGACCCACAGGTCGCGGTACTCCTGGTGGACCGGGTCGCCGTAGCGGACCTCCTGGCGCGACACCGCCGTGTCGCCGTCGACCGCGACGATCTCCGTGGTCATCTGGAATATCTCGTCGGGGCCCTCGCGCTGCTTTTCCCACATCCGGGCGATGGCCGGCAGACCGACGACGGGCGTCCAGTACGGGCCCTGCTGGTAGCTCGCGTCCTCGGTGAAGAGAGCGGCAAGCGCGTCCGTGCCCGGCGTCCGCCATGCCCGCTCGTAGCCGGCGATCCAATCGGCGACGTCCTTCCTGTTCATGGACATCACCCTGCCATCCGCCGGGCGGTGCAGCCGGCCAAACGACGTCCGTGTGGCGTTGGACGTCGCTGCTGGCCGGCGGTCGCGATGCCTCCGCGCCAGCGATGCCCACGACTCGGGACGCCGTCGAAGTCAACGAAGCCGGGCCGAACAGGTGCGCCTAGATCGGGAAGCGGCCGCGGCGCCAGCGCCAGTGCCGTCCGGCCAGGAGATGGTCGACGGCGGCTCGCTGGAGCACGGTACGGCGTGGCAGTTGGTCGAGCGGCGTGGTCAGGGTCCGGAACACGAACCGCAGCACCTCGACGTCGGCGTCCAGTCCTTCCGGCTCCTCGTAGGGCTCCAACTCGAACCGACGCTGGAACCGGACGATGTTGGAGTCCTCCGGCAGGTATTCCCGCAGTTGCGGATCGAGGAGCCACGAGCCGCAGGTGAACTCCGTGTAGCGCTCGTCGGGGAAGTGGCGCGGAAAGAACGTCCGGGCCTCGTCGAGCGACGCGTCGATCGCCTGCGGGGTCAGCGGCCCCGCCTCGGGGATGTGCAGGTCGATGCCGGTGCCGCCGCGATGGTGTTGCAGCCGGCCCAGCTCGTAGACGGCACCGCGCGCGTGCAGCGTCAGCCAGCTCTGCATCACCGGCCAGCCCTCGCCGCGCATCCGTCGGTCGACGGCGAGGTTGCGGCCGAGGTCGGCGAGGGACGTCCAGGAGACGGCGTCGGCGACGCCGTGGTCTCGGTGGTATCCCCGGGCGACGTCGACCAGGGCCAGGTACGCGTACACGTAGAGGTGCCGCCAGGCGGGGCCTCGGTCGCGGGGCAGCTCCGGACCGGGCGACAGCCAGGTGTGGCCGCCGAGGTCGGCGCGGACCAGGGCGGTCGAGCGGTCGAGGAGCCAGCGCAGCTCAGGAGTCCACAGTGGGGAGCCCGGATCGGGCCAGCCGGCCATGATCTCGGCTGCGTCGTCCGGCGGTACGGCCAGTCGGTCGAGGAGCGCGGGCGCGTCGCCCTTGGGTGGCAGCGGAGCCGAGGGGTGGTCCCCGGCGAGGCGGTGTACGCGTTCGACGTCCGCCACGGGCACCTCGAGCCGGGCGGCCGTCTCGTCCAGATCCACGCGGACGACCCTACCGGCTGGCGGGCCGACTCTCCGGCCGCCGTTTCCCACTCCCGTCGACACACAGAATGAGCACCAGACGAACCCAATGTTCGGAAGGTGTCCAAAAGCGACTAGCCATCCCGATGAAGTTCGCTAGATGGTTCGGCCGTTGCGGTGCCTGAACATGTCGCGTACGTTTCACGGCATCGCCCTCCATCCCGGACTGGCGATGCCAATGTCCCCCCACCCGACCGCGCGGGGATCCGCGCGGCAGCACGGATAGGGATGTGACCATGAAACCTTCGACAAGACGGCTGACGGCAGCGGCGACAGGACTGTTGCTGGCGGTCAGCGCGAACGTCGCCGTGCGGGCACCGCAGGCCTCAGCGAACACCAACGCCCCGGTGAGCCTCGACTCGCTCGCCCGCGACGTCGAGCGGGTCGAAGCGCTGCGCGAGGTCAAGGACGTGCAGCGCTCCTACGCCCACCTGGCCCAGTTCGGTCGCTGGACGGACATGGCGAAACTGTTCAGCGGCAACGGCACGCTCCAGTGGGGCAACCAGGTCGTGACGGGCCATCAGTCCATCAAGGGATGGCTCGCCGCCGAGGCCGGGGCGATGAACGGCGCGAACCCGGGCGCGCTGCACACCACGGTGATCGACCAACCGCTTGTCAACCTCTCGGCCGACGGTCGCACCGCGAAGGGCCGCTGGTCCGGGATCCGCTTCCTGGGCGACGGCGCCGGCGCGGCCCGCATCGACGGCGGCATCTACCAGAACGAGTACGTGCTGGAGAACGGCGAGTGGAAGATCTCGCTGCTGCGCTACTACCCGCTCTACGAAGGCGATTACGCGACCGGTTTCCGGACGATCAACCGGCAACCGGTACCTGTCGTTCCCTACCACTTCACGCCCGACGTCGCCGGAGTGCCGATCCCAACGGCGACCGGGGAGGCACCCAGGACCAGGTTCAACGCGAAGGAGCTTGCCGACCGCATCGAGGCGCTCAACGACGAGGACTCGGTGCGCAATCTCCAGCACTCGTACGGCTACTACGTGGACCGTCGGATGTGGACGGATGTGGTCGACCTCTTCGCCAACGGCGCGAAGGTCACCATCGACGGCGTGGGCGTTTTCCGCAACGCCAGCGGCGTACGCCAGGCGATGGAGCGCATGGGTCCGGAGGGCCTGACGCAGGGCATCCTCAACGACCGGCCGCTGTTCGACACGATCGTCGACGTCGAGAAGAACGGCACCAAGGCGACCACGCGCGGCATCGAGGTCGGCATGCTCAACGACGCGAACGGTGCGTCCTGGCAGTTCTCCGTCTTCAGGAACAGCTTCGTCAAACAGGGCGGCCTGTGGAAGCTCAAGGAGATGCACCTGACGCCTTTGATCACGGCGCCGTACGGCACGGGTTGGGGCGATGGCGGGACCGACCCGGTCGCGTCCGTGAAGGTGCCGAAGTTCCTCGACGTCGCCGGCCGTACGCCCGCGTCGAAGCCCGGCAAGGCTACCGGCGCGCCGAAGGGCCCGAAGCACGACCTCGCTGACCTCCAGCGGAGGTTGAGCCGTTCGCTCGCCTACGACGGGTCCGAGAACGTCTCGGCTGCGTACAGCTATTACATCGACGACAGCCGTTGGCCGGAGATGGCGGCAGTGCACGCGGTGGAGGGCCACAAGTTGTCGCCGTTCGCCGGCTGGAACGGCACTCGCGAACGGATCCTCGGCTCGGTGGTCGCGACGTACGGCAACACCCCGCCGCCGACGACGAAGTCCTTCCTCGTGCTGCACTGGCGACCGCAGCCGGTCATCGACGTCTCGCACGACGGTCGCTCGACGGCGGTCCGGGCCCGACTGATGCACGTCAACGCGTCGGCGAACAACGCCGGGTACATCAACGGCGCGATGTACAACGACCAGTTCGTCCTCGAGGACGGGATCTGGCGGATCTGGAGCCTGGACATCGACGAGTTCTACTGGCAGTCGGCCAACTGGGCCCGGGGCTGGGGCGACGCGGTGCCGCGGGACCCGAGCCTGCCCGATCCGCCGCCGAGCAACCTCGTGAACATCTACCCACCGGACGTCCTGCACAGCGCGCTCGGCGAGCGGTCCAGGGGCTTCCGTGGCGGCAGCCCCGGGTACATCCAGTGGCCCGACATCGTGCCGATGTGGTTCCACTACCGCAACCCGGTCAGCGGTCGGACACCTGCCACGTTCTGGTACGACTGCGCTCCCTGCGAGGTGCGGCCGGACTGGAGCATGACGCGGCACGGCTATCAGCTGCCGCCGACCGGCCCGCAGGTGGACGGCGTGGAGGTCGGTTGAGCCGGCCCTGAAGGCCCGGCGCTCGCGCTGAGCCGATGACGAGGCGCCCTTCCCGATTGGTCCCGATCGGGAGGGGCGCTTCCTCGCGCTCCCCCTCGCACGTCTACCGGCTTGTTCGATACCATCGAACAAAGTCGGGCGGACTCCCCCGCCACCTCGACAGGAGGTCCTCGTGCGGTCCATGAACAGTCAGCCGCCGTCGGAGCAGGCCGGCCCGGGTGGCCCGACGGAGGAGAGCACCCCGGCCGGCGTGGTCGGCGCCCGCATCCGGCGGTACCGCAAGGAGCGCGGGCTCACCCTGCGCGGCCTCGCCTCCCGCGCCGGGTTGTCGATCGGCTTCCTGTCCCAGGTGGAGCGCGGCATCTCGTCCATCGGCCTGACCGCGCTCGGCAGCGTCGCGAAGGCGCTCGACCATTCGGTGGCGGATTTCTTCGACTCCGGCACCAGTTCCCCTGACAGCGCCGTGGCGCCGCTTCCCCGGCATTTCACGCTCACCAGGGCGGAGACGGTGACCACGCAGTACGTCTCCGGGCAGCAGACCTACCGCATGCTGTCCGACCGGGGGCCGGAGCTTGTGCTCGAACCGATGCTTGTGCACATCGCCCCCGGTGGCCGGCGGGAGAACGCGTACGGCCACAGCGGCGAGGAGTTCGCCTACGTCATCTCCGGCGAGCTGCTCTACGAGGTCGAGGGTGTCGAGCACCGGCTGTGCCCGGGTGACAGCGTGCACCTGCGGTCGTCGGTGCCGCACCAGTTGTACAACGACACCGACTCGGTGACGACTGTGGTCTCGGTGGTCACGCCCAGGCTGTTCTGACGCCTCCGGGCGCCCCGACCCTCACCCTTGTTCACATATGTGAACAGAGTGACGGGGGTTTTGCGGGGCACCCGGAGAGGTCACGCCTCACGGGTCGACGTGACGTCCCACGGCGGTCATGGTGGCCTGCCAGATGGCCGAATCCGGGTCGATGACGGCGAAGTGGTCCCCCGACTGTTCGAGGTAGCGCACGTCGTCGCCCGCGTCGCGGGCCGCCTCTGCGTACCGCCGGTTGGCGTCGACGAGGTCCAGGCTGTCCTCAGTGCCCTGCACGAGCAGGGCCGGCACCCGGATCGGCAGCCGCAGCATCGGGTCGCTCTCGGCGTACCGGCGCGGGGCCGTGGCCGGCGAGCCACCCAGGGCCTCGGTGATGGCGCCGTCGCCGAGGTTGCGCCGCTCGCCCTCGGTGAGGTCGAGCACCCCTGCCAGCGACACCACAAGCGCGACGGAGACGGCAGCGCGCTCACCCGCCGCCAGGTCCGCCGCGACCCGCAGGGCGAGCTGCCCGCCGGCCGAGTGGCCCAGGATCACGACCCGGTCCGCGTCCAGCGAACCGTCGCCCGCGAGGTCACGCAGCGCAGCGACGCCGGCCGCCACGTCCTCGGTGGTCGCCTCCCAGCCGTGCCGGTCCGGACGCCGGTACTCCATGTTCCAGGACGCGTACCCCCGCCCGGCCAGGTCGACGGCGACGGCGTCCATCAGGTCCGCTCCCCAGACCGATCGCCAGAAGCCGCCGTGCAGCAGCACCGCGACCGGCGCCGCCTCGGCGGACGGGGAGGACGGCAGCCGCAGATCGCCCCACTGGTCCGGATGCTGCCCGTAGGCGATCCGGGTTGCGGGTGAGCGCAGGCGGTGCACGGCGTGCCGGATGGCCCACGCCACGCCCCACAGTCCCCGGCCGGCCAGGTGGACCGCGCCGGGGACCGCCGGCTCGACCGTCGGGTCGTACCAGACGGTGTGTTGCGGTTCGGCGCCGATGAGGGCGCGCGCCTCGGGTGTCGGGCCGGGCAGCACCACCGCCGGCGGATCCGCGGCGGCGAGCAGCGACCGGATCTCGTCGGCCGAGGCGGCGGTGACGACCCGGCCTGTGACATCGAGTTCGGCGCAGGTGGCGGCGGTGAGCGACGCCAGCAGCGCGTGGTCGGCCACCAGGCCGGGACCGAGCACGACGGTGAGCCGCACGGGACTCACCTGCGCAGCAGGGGCAGGACGGCGGAACCGAGCAGGTCCACGCCGCGCTCGTCGGTCAGGCCGTGCGGCGTGCCGAACTCGACCCGGCGCACGCCCGCGTCGATGAGCGCCTGGGCCTGCGCGGCGACCTGCTCCGGCGTGCCGGAGAAGGCGAACCGGTCGAGCACGTCGTCCGGGATGAGCCGGCCCGCCGCCTCGTCCTCGCCCGCGTCGACGAGAGCGCCGACCCGCTCCACAAGGCCGTCGGGAAGCGCCACCGTCGGGTCGAGTTCCGCCACGACCGCCAGGTACATCGCCACCTCGGTACGGGCCTTGGCGCGCGCCGCCTCGCCGTCGGTGTCGACCACCGTCACGGCGCCCAGCACGATACCGATGTCGTCGACGTCGCGCCCGGCCTTCTCCGCCCCCACCCGGACCCGTTCACGGATCACCGCGACCATGTCGGGATTGGCGCTGCCGCCCACCTTGATCTCGTCGGCGATCCGTCCGGCGACGGCCGCGCCCTGCGGACCCCACGCCCCGAGCAGCAGCGGCGGGTTGGACCGCTGCACGGCGTAGCGCAGAGCGGTGTCGGGCGCCAGCGAGAAGACCTTGCCGGTGAAACCTGTCCGATCGCCCCGCAACAGGCGGTAGACGACCTCGACGGCCTCCTCGATCGTTGTCAGCGGCCGCTGCTGCGGCAGCCCGACCGCACCCAACCAGGTCCCGCGGGCCAGCCCCAGGTACGCCCGGCCGTGCGAGGCCAGATCAAGCGCCGCGAGCTGACCGGCGATCTCGTACGGTGCCATCGAGTACGGGTTCAGGCAGGCCGCGCCGAGGCGTACCCGGCTCGTCGCCTGCGCCATCTCCAGCAGCGGGAAGATCGGCGGCTGGTACATGAGATCACCGAAGACGGTAAGCACGTCGAAGCCGTGCGACTCGGCGGCGCGGGCCAGCCGGGCGTACGCGCCGGCGGGCTTGTCGCTCTGGAGGCCGAGTCCGATCTCGACGGTCATGTCAGGTCCGCCGAGTTCATCGTGCGCCGGCAGGTCCGTTCCACCTTCATGACGAGTCGCTCCTCCGGGTCGGGGCAGATGAAGTGGGAGTCCTGGGCCAGCCAGTCCCCCTCCGCCAGGTCGCGCTGCTTCGCGGCGAGGAAGGGAAGCACCGACGCGAGCGCGTACACGCAGAAGTGCTTTCCCTCGGGCAGCCGCAGATGCGCGCTGTTCGTCAGTTCGAAGTAGTCGCCCACGTCCATGCCGCACACCGACCGACCCTCGATCCGGTCGACTGTCACCTTCAGGTCGTAGATCTCCATGTCGCCGTCGGCGCTGTGGCTCACGGTTCCTCCCCCTCGTCGATCCGTACGATGATCTTGCCGGTGGTCCGTCGGGCGGCCAGTTCGGTAAGTGCCGCCGGCACCTCGTCCAGCGGGACGACCCGGCTGACCGGCGGCCGGACCGCGCCGGACGCGCACATGTCGAACAACTCCTGGTAGGCGGCCTCGACCGCCGAGGCGCGCTGCCACGGGTACCGGGAGCCCCAGGACAGGCCGATCAGTGTCGCGTTCGCCGCCATCAACCGGACCGGGTCGGCAGGTGGAGGTGCTCCACCTGCCGTTCCCACCGCGACAAGACGACCCTCGAACGCGAGGCACTCCCAGGACCTGGCGAACACGTCACCGCCCACCGGGTCCACGACGACGTCCACGCCCCGGCCGTCGGTGGCCTTGAGCACGGCCGCCACGAAGTCCTCCGAGGCGTAGTCGACGGCGAGCGCCGCGCCGTGGTCGCGGCAGATCGCCGTCTTGGCCGGGCCACCGGCGGTGGCGAACACCCGCGCGCCACGGGCCACGGCGAGCTGGATGGCGGCGATGCCGACACCGCCCGCGCCGGCGTGCACGAGCACCGTCTGCCCGGCCGTGAGGCCGGCCCGCTCCAGCGCGAACCACGCCGTCTGGTAGGTGACGGGCAGCGCCGCCGCCGTCACCGGGTCGACCGTGTACGGCCGCGGCACGACCACCGCGGCGTCCACAGTCACTGTCGTCCCGAGCGCGCCGCGCGGCAACGTCGGGCAGGCCACGACCTCCTGACCCAGCAGTTGCTCGGCACCGGCGCCGGTGGCGACGACCCGCCCGGCCGCCTCCACGCCGGGCGTCATGGGCGGGTCCGGCCGCACCGGGTACTCGCCCCGGCACAGCAGGACGTCGAGGAAGTTCAGGCCGACCGTGCGCACGGCGAGCCGTACCTCACCGGGGCCCGGCGGCGGGTCGTCGGGCAGTTCGGCCACCGACAGCACGTCCGCCGGCTCGCCGGTCCGCTCGGCGACCAGCCGCCGGATCATGCCGCGACCACCGGATCCCGTACCAACTCGGCGTGGTGGTGCACGATCACCCAGCGGCCGTCGATCCGGCGCAGCACGTCGGTGACCCGGGTGAACTCCGGTTCGTCGGCAGCGCCCAGCTGGGAGACCAGCACGTACCGGGCGACGCCGAAGTCGTCCCACACGTCGATGCGCTTGTCCCGCGCGGCGAGCACCGCCAACCGGGGCCGGTGGCCTGCGGCGTCGCGCTGCTCGCGGTACTCGTTCAACTCGGCACGGGTACGCAGCGGCCCGGGAAGGTGCGTCTCCCAGGTGGTCACCTCGGCGTGCAGGTGCGTGTCGAAGCGCTCGGTGTCCCCGGCGAGGAACGCGTCGTACATGTCATCGATGCCAGCGGCGATCGCCGCCGCGCCTGCTTCCACGAACGTCATCGCACGTCCTCCTGGTTCTGGTCGTCGCGGACGATCTGTCCGCCCTTCATCACCCACCGCACGTCCCGGAAGGCCGAGGTGTCGGCCAGCGGGTCGGCGTCCATCGCGATCAGGTCGGCAAGCTTGCCGACCTCGACGGTGCCGAGGTCGGACTCCGCGCCGAGCCAGCGGATGGGGCCGCGCGTGCCGGCGTGAATCGCCCGCGCGGTCCCGATCCGCTCGGACATGTACTCCAACTCCCGCACCGAGGCGGTGGTGCCCTCGAACTCCCAGAACGGGGGCATGTCGCTGCCGAGGAGCACCTCGACCCCGGCGGCGATTGCCATGTCGAAGCTCTCCAGGTGCCGGGGGCCGGCGCCGAGCGAGCGGCACTGCATCCACTCCGGCACGCCGAGTTCGTCGAAGAACTCCTTGCACCGGGTCACCAGCAGCGTCGGCACGAGCGCGGTGCCGCGCTCGGCCATCCGCGCCGCCACCTCCGGGGTGAGCTGGTAGCCGTGCTCCACACAGTCCAGTCCCAGCTCCACGGCCGCGCCGATCACGTCGGCCGGACCGGCGTGCGCCGTCACCTTGCGGCCCCACGCGTGGGCGGTCTCGATCACCGCGGTCATCTCGTCGGTGAAGAGCTGGGGCGTGCTGATGCGCTCGTGCTCACCGGCGATGCCACCGGAGATCATCACCTTGATCAGGTCCGCGCCGGCCTTGATCTGGCTGCGTACGCCCTGACGGAAGCCGACAGGGCCGTCACATTCGAGGGTGTCGTTGCTCTCGTGGCCGTGCCCGCCCGTGCAGACCAGCGCCCGACCGGCGGTGTAGATGCGGGGACCGGCGGTACGTCCGGCGTTGATGGCCCGCCGCAGGGCGAAGTCGGCGTGGTCCTTCTCCGCCACACAGCGCACCGTGGTCACACCGGAGCGCAGCGTGCGCCGCGCTCCGTTGGCCATGTAGTGGGCGAGGTCGTACGGGCCCATGCCCTTGACGTTGTCGCCCCCGGAGCCGGGCAGCGACAGCGAGAAATGGGTGTGCATGTTTACCAGGCCGGGGGTCACGTACGCCCCGTCGAGGTCCACGTTGGTCAGTGCGCCGGCGGCCCGCGCCTCGGCGGCCACCTCCGCGTACCGGCCGACGGCGGCGATCCGGTCGCCGCGGATCCACACCCCGGCATCGGTGACGGGCTCCATCCCGTCCACGACGCGGGCGTCCAGAACTGTGCAGTTGCCGAGCAGCAGGCTCGACGGCTCGGGCGAATAGGCGGCACTCACGCGATCACTCCATATATGTCTCGGGCGGACCGCGCTGAGACGTAGCCCTCGGCCACGTCCCGCCGGACCGCCTCCGGATCCCGACTCCCCGGGTCACCGTGCCCACCGCCACCGGCGGTCAACAACGTCACCCGGTCCCCCACCGCCACGCTCGTACGCTTGGTGCTCACCCGGTGCTCCCGATCCGTGCCCGGGAACACCACCACCTGGTTCGGCTCCGGCTGTACCCCACCGGCCAACGCCCACGGCGCGCTCTTCGTCTTCTTGATCACCGTCAGGAACTCACCGGGCGTCGCGAACCGGATGTCCCGCCGCAACCCACAACCACCCCGGAAACGACCCGCGCCACCGGAGTCCGTCCGGATCTCCACCCGTTCGAAGAACATCCCCGTCTTCGCCTCGAGCACCTCGACGGGTGTGTTGCGCGCCTGGGTCTGGCAGAGGTGGTTCGCCGGGCCGATGCCGTCGTGCTGCGGCGTGCCGCCCCAACCCACTGGGTCGTTGTTGCTGACCGCGAAGAGCTGGCCGGTGTCCGGGTGCTGGCCGACCATCATGAACCCGGGTACGTCGCCGCCACTGGAGGCCGCCAGCCGGTCCGGCATGCCCTGCGCCAACGCCTTGAGGATCAGCTCCAGGGCGACAGTTCCGGTCCACTGGGTGAACGTGGCGGCGGGGTACTGCGCGTGGAACAGCGACCCGGGCTCGGCGCGTACCCGAAGGGGCGCGAAGTGCCCGGCGTTTGTCTGCTCCCCAGGGGTGGTGACGCCCTTGAACGCGACCCGGCAGGTGGCGATGGTGGCGCCCAGCGGCAGGTTCACCGGCCCGGGCACCGCGGGTGACGAACCGGTGAAGTCCACAGTGAACTCGCCGTCGGCGACGGTGACGGTGACCCGCATCCGGATCGGGGTGTCGGTGACACCGTCGTCGTCGAGCCAGTCCTCGGCGGTCCAACTGCCCTGCGGCAGCGCGGCGACCGCCTCCGTGGCGCGGTGGGCAGCGTGGCGGATCACCTGGTCGACCACCGCGTCCACAACGGGCGTGCCGTAGTGCTGGTACAGCTCGGTCACCCGCCGCTCGCCGGTACGCAGCGCCGCGATCTGCGCGTTGAGGTCACCGATGACGAGTTCCGGCATGCGCGAGTTGAAACGGATCAGCTCGTGGATCTCGTGCACCGGCTCGCCACGGGAATACACCTTCGTGCCGGGGAAGACGATCCCCTCCTGGTGCATGTCGGTGGAGTCGAGCACGTAGCCGGGGTCCTTGGCGCCCAGGTCCATCCAGTGCGCGCGGATGCACAGGAAGCCGACCAGCTCGTCGCTGTCGGGCAGGACGACTGGCGCGAACAGGGTCGCGTCGTAGGTGTGCGCCGCGTTCCAGTACGGGTAGTTGAGCAGCACCACGTCGCCGCGGTGCAGGTTCTCCCTGCCCACGTACTCCACGCCCTTGCGCAGCGAGTAGTCGTTGGCGCCGAGGAAGCGGGACAGCCCTGTCGACTCCGCGACCAGCCTCAGCTCCCGGTCGTAGATGGAGATGCCGAAGTCGTACACCTCGTAGATGACCGGGTTGAAGGCGGTGCGCACCAGCGCGGCGCGCATCTCCTCGGCGGCCGAGACGAGATGGCTGCGGACGACCTCGACGGTCGCCCCGGTGGGTTCACCCATCGACGTCCACTCCGTAGACCTCCCGGGCCACCTCCGGTGAGACGTAGCCCTCGGCCACGTCCCGCCGGACCGCCTCCGGATCCCGACTCCCCGGGTCACCATGCCCGCCACCACCGGCGGTCAACAACGTCACCCGGTCCCCCACCGCCACGGTCGTACGCTTGGTGCTCACCCGGTGTTCCCGATCGGTGCCGGGGAAGACCACCACCTGGTTCGGCTCGGGCTGCTCGCCGCCCTCCAGGGCCCACGGAGCGCTCTTCGTCTTCTTGATCACCGTCAGGAACTCGCCAGGGGTCAGGAAGCGGATGTCCCGCCGCAGGCCACAACCACCCCGGAACCGGCCGGCGCCACCGGAGTCCGTCCGGATCTCCCACCGCTCGAAGAACATCCCCGTCTTGGCTTCCATGACCTCGATGGGGGTGCCCCGGCCGGTGCTGCCGGAGACGTGGGTGGCGGCGTCCATGCCGTCGTGCTGCGGCGTGCCGCCCCAGCCCACCAGGTCGTTGTTGCTGACCGCGAACATCTTTCCGGTGTCCGGGTGCAGGCCGACCATCATGAACCCGGGCACGTCGCCGCCGCTGGAGGCCGGCAACCGGTCCGGCATGCCCTGCGCCAACGCCTTGAGGATCAACTCCACGGCGACGATGCCGGTCCAGAGCGTGAACGTGGGCTGCGGGTAGACGGCGTGGAAGAGGCTGCCCGGCTCGGCCCGCACCTCCAACGGCGCCACGGTGCCCGCGTTCGACGGCTCGTCCGGCGAGGTGAGCGATTTCAGGACGACCTTGCAGATCGCCTCGGTCGCGCCGAACGGCATGTTGATCGGGCCGCGGGTGGCGGCGGCCGACCCGGCGAAGTCCACGATGAAGCGTCCGTCGGCGACGGTGACGGTGACGCGCATCTTCACCGGATCGTCGGTGATGCCGTCGTCGTCCACCCAGTCCTCGGCGGTCCAGGTGCCCTGCGGCAGGGTCGCCAGCGCGGCACGGGCCCGGGTCTCGCCGTCGGCGATGATCCGGTCGATGGCCTGGTCCACAGTGGTCCGGCCGAACTTTTCGATGATCTCCAGCATCCGGCGCTCGCCGGTGCGCAGCGCGGCGATCTGCGCGTGCAGGTCGCCGAGCACCGCGTCGGGCATCCGCGAGTTGAAGCGGATCAGCTCGTGGATCTCGTGCACCGGCTCGCCACGGGAGACCACCTTCGTGCCCGGGAAGATGACCCCTTCCTGGTGCATGTCGGTCGAGTCGAGCACGTAACCCGGGTCCTTGGCCCCCAGGTCCATCCAGTGCGCGCGGACGCAGAGGAACCCGACGAGATCGCCGTCGGCGTCCGGGTCGGCCGGGTCAGGCCGGAAGACCGGTGCGAACAGCGTGGCGTCGTAGGCGTGCGCCGCGTTCCAGTACGGGTAGTTGAGCAGCACCACGTCACCCCGGTGCAGGTTCTCCCGCCCCACGTACTCCACGCCCTTGCGCAGCGAGAAGTCGTTGGCGCCGAGGAAGAACGTCAGCCCGGTGGCCTCGGCGACCAACCGCAGGTCCGCGTCGTACATCGACAGGCCGAAGTCGTGCACCTCGTAGATGACCGGGTTGAAGGAGGTACGGATCAGCGTGGCCCGCATCTCCTCGGCCGCCGACAACAGATAGCTGCGGACGACCTCGACCTGGGCTCCGTCCAGCGTGGTCATGCGGCTTCCTCCAGAGTGACGAGCAGGTATCCGTGGTCGTCGACGGTGACGCGCTGGCCGCTGGGCACCACAGTGGTGGAGGTGCCCTCGTCGATAAGCGCCGGCCCGTCGAAGGTGTCGCCCGGCTCCAGGCCGGCCCGGTCGTAGACCGCGAACGGCACCACAGCCTGCTGCCCGAAGTCGTAGGCGTCCCGGTGGTTCAGCAGGGCCCGCGACGGGTCGCCGTCGCCGCGCGGCCGGGTCTGAAGCTCCGGCCGATCGGTGCGGCCGATGCCACGCACCCGCAGGTTGAGGATCTGCAACGGGTTGCCCATCGTGTGGCCGTACCGGCCGCGGTGCGTCTCGTCGAACGCGGCGCGGATCGCGTCGCGGTCCAACTCGCGCCCGACGGTGACCATGAGGCTGTGCTCCTGGCCGAGGTAGCGCAGCTCGAACTGCCGCTCCAGCACCGCCTCGCCGGCCGGCACCCCCTGCGCCACGAGCGACGCCACCGCCTCGGCCTCGACCGCCTTGAACAGCTGGTCCACCTCGGTCAGGTCCGCGTCGTCCAGGGTGGCCATGACGGTGCGGCTGAAGTCGTTGACGATATCGGCCGACAGCATGCCCCACGCGGAGAAACCGGACGGCGCGAACGGCACGATGACCTCGCCGATGCCCATCTCCCGCGCCAGCAGCGGGGCGAGCAGCGGCCCGGCACCGCCGAACGCGAGCAGCGCGAACTGCCGGGGGTCGTGACCCCGCTCGACGGTGATCTGCCGGACCGCGCCGACGGTGCGGGCCAGCAGCACGTCGAACACGCCGGCCGCCGCGTTCTCCACGGTCAGGCCGAGCGGCTCGGCGAGCTGCTCCTTGATGGCCGCGCGCGCCTCGGCGTCGCGCAGACCCATGGTGCCGGCGAGGAAGCGGTCCGGGTCCATGTAGCCGAGCACCACTGCCGCGTCGGTGACTGTCGGCTTCGTGCCACCTCGGCCGTAGCAGACCGGGCCGGGGTCGGCCCCGGCGCTCTGCGGACCGACCTTGAGCAGGCCGTGGTCCAGCCAGGCGATCGAGCCGCCTCCAGCGCCGATGGTACGGATGTCGTACGTCGGGATGAGCAGCGGGAAGTGCTCCAGCTGCGCCTCGTACGCGGCGACCGGATTGCCGCGCTCGATCACGCAGGCGTCAAGCGAGGTGCCGCCAATGTCGAATGTGAGCACGTTGTCGCGGCCCAACTCGGAGGCGATGTAGGCGGCGCCGACGATGCCGCCGGCCGGGCCGGAGAGCACTGTGTGGGTGGGTGCCGTCTTGGCGACCGCGCTGGTCATCGAACCGCCGCCGGAGCGCATGATCAGGAAGCGGCCGTCGAAGCCGCGCTCGGCCAGCCCGGCCTCCAGCTCGTCCACGTAGCGCTCGAAGATCGGCCGGATGTACGCCTCAAGCACTGTGGTGCTCGTCCGCTCGTACTCGCGGTACTCGCGCACGATGTCCGTCGACAGCGACAGGCTGACGTCGGGGAACTCCTCGTGGATGAGGCGCGCGGCCTCCCGCTCGTGGCTCGGGTCGAGGAACGAGTGCAGGAAGCAGATGGCGATCGAGGTGACCTGCTGGTCCACAACGAGTGTGCGGGCGGCGGCCCGGACGCTCTCCGGGTCCAGCTCCTCCACGACCCGTCCCCGGTAGTCGAGTCGGCCCCGTACGCCTGCGGTGAAGCGGCGCTGCACGAGGCTCTCGGGCCGCTGGTACTGGAAGTCGTACATGTGGTCGGAGGGCACGTTGCCGCGACCGATCAGGAAGATGTCCCGGAAACCCTCGTTGGTGATGATCCCGGTGCGCCCACCTCGGCGCTCCAGCACCGCGTTGAGCCCGAGGGTGGTGCCGTGGATGAACAACTCCACCTCGGACAGGTCGGTGCCGAGCGCGGTGATCGCGGCGAGCACGCCGTCCGCGGGTCGGGCCGGTGTCGTCGCCGCCTTGCGGAAGCGGACCCGGTTGGTGCGCGTGTCGAGTTCCATGGCGTCCACGAAGGTGCCGCCAATGTCGACGGCGAGCCGGATGGGGCGACGGGTCATGGTGTGACAGCCTGCCTTCCGATGAGGGCGGGGAGCTCGGGAACGCGCCAGCAGGCGGCCCGGCTCTCGCCGTACGACTGAAGCTCCTGCTGCTCCGCACGGCACCGGTCGGTGACGAACGGGCACCGGGCGGCCAGCGGGCACCCGGTCGCAGCGTCGGCTTCTTCGAGGTCCTTGACCAGTTCAACGGCCTGGCCGTCGGATCCGGCCGTCCCGCCGAGGCGGGGTGCGCTGCCAAGCAGCGCCCGGGTGTAGGGGTGCCGGGGGTTGTCGAAGACGACGTCCACCGGTCCCTCCTCGACGATCCGGCCGAGGTAGAGCACCACGACGCGGTCGGCGAAGCCCCGGACGGTCGCCAGGTCGTGGGAGATGAACACCGAGGCGCGGTCCGCGTCGGCGGCCACGTCGGCGATCACCGCGAGAATCTGCGCCTGCACTGTGACGTCCAGGGCCGAGGTCGGCTCGTCGAAGACGATCAGATTCGGCTCACCGACCAGGGCACGGGCGATGCCGATCCGTTGCGCCTGGCCTCCGGACAGCTCGTGCGGGTACCGCTGGAGGATCGAACGGTCCAGTTCCATGCGGTCCAGCACGGCGGTGACCCGCGCGTTCCGTTCCGCCGGGGACAGGCCGGCGGCCCGCAGCGGCTCGGCGATGGAGTCGCCGACCGCGCGGCGCGGGCTCAGCGAGCCGATCGGGTCCTGGAAGACGAGCTGGGCACGGGTACGCGCGCGCCGCAGCGCCCGCCCACGGGGTCGGGACCGGCCCGGCTGCTTGACCAAAGCCTGCCCGGCGACGGTGACAGTGCCGGACGTGGGCGCGACCAGACCCATGATGAGCTTGGCCAGCGTGCTCTTGCCGCAGCCGCTCTCGCCCACCACGCCGAGCGTCTCGCCCGGTGCGAGCCGCAGTGTGATGCCCCGCAGCGCGTGGTGCCCGCCGGAGCCGAACCGGCTGCGATAGACCACGTGCGCGTCGTCGATCTCCAGCACGGCCGCCTTGCGGTCCGCCTCGGCCGGCTCCGCGCCGGCCTCGGCAGCTGTGGGCGACGTCGACGGCGCGCCGGCGTCCAGCGGCCGGGTCTGCGGGTGGAAGCAGGCCAGGGACCAGTTCCCGCCGCCGCCGGCGAGTGGCTTGGTGGCCGGCCGCCGTGACGAACAGGTGCCGTCGGCGTGCGCGCAGCGGGCGACGAACGGGCAGTTCTCCGGTGCCTGGGTGAGCAGGGGCATGGCGCCCGGGGTGGCGACGACCGGCCGTCCGCCGACGTCCGGCACCGAGCGCAGCAACGCCCTGGTGTACGGGTGCGCGGGCTCCCGCAACACCTGCTCGGCCGGGCCGCTCTCCACGACCGTTCCGGCGTAGAGCACCACCACCCGGTCGCAGACCTCTGCGATGGAGGCAAGGTCGTGGGAGATCAGCAGCACGCCCCGGCCGTCGGTGTCGGCGGCGTGCCGGAACTGCCGCAGGATCTCCCGGGTCAGCGTCACGTCGAGGCCGGTGGTCGGCTCGTCGGCGATCAGCAGATCGGGGGCACACCCGGTGGCCAGCGAGATCATCACCCGTTGGGCCATGCCGCCGGACAGCTCGTGGGCGTACGCGTCGAGCCGGCGCTGCGGGCTGCGGATGCCGACCGCCTCGAACAGCTCACGCGCCGCCTCGCGAGCTTGGGCGCCGGACATCTCCTGGTGGGTCGCGAGCCGGTCGACGAGCTGCTTGCCGATGGTGCGGGTGGGGCTGAGTGCGCCGCGCGGGTTCTGGAAGCAGATCGCCACCCCCCGCCCTCGGTGGGCGGCCAACGCCGTGTCGTCCATGCGCAGCACGTCCGACCCGTCGAAGAGCACCTGCCCGGTGGCGTGTGAGCCGCCGGGGAGCAGGCCGACGATGGCGCGGGCCACCATGCTCTTGCCACCACCGCTCTCACCGACCAGGCCGACGACCTCGCCCGGTCGCACACTGAAGCTCACGTCGCTGAGCGCTGCCACCTGCCGGCCGGGCCGGCGGATGAGCACGGAAAGGTTCTCGATGGACAGCATGGTCACCGCCGCTTCGCGTTCGCGCGGTCCTGCAGGCCCTCGCCCAGCAGGCTGAACCCGAGGACGCAGACGAACAGGGCCAGGCCGGGTGGGACCGAGGTCCACCACCGTCCACCGACCACGTCTGCGGCGCCCAGGCTGATCATGGCACCCCATTCCGCCTCGGGGATGCTCACACCCAGACCGAGGAAGGAGAGCCCGGCCAGGGTGAGCATCGCCCAGCCGCAGTTCAGCGGCGCGATCACCCGGACGGGAGTGAGGCTGTTGGGCAGTATGTGCCGCCACAGCACGCCCACCGGCGAGGCGCCGGAGGTGATCGCGGCGTCCACGAACGGCAACTCGCGCAGCGACCGCACCTCGGCGCGGACCAGCCGGGCGTACGCCGGGGCGTTCACCGCGGCGATCGTGATGATGAGGTTGATCGTGCCGTTGCCGAGCAGGGCTGCCACGGCGAGCGCCAGGATGAACGTGGGGAACGACTGGAAGATGTCGACCACCCGCATCAGCACGTCGTCGAGCCAGCCGCCGAAGTAGCCGGCGATCAGGCCGAGCAGGGTGCCGACGACCACGGCGAGCGCGACCGCGGCCAGGGCGATGCCCAGGTCCAGGCGGGCGGCGTAGAGCATCCGGCTCCAGATGTCCATGCCGTTGCCGTCGGTGCCGAGCAGGTGGTTGCCACCCGGGGCGACAAGGGTGTTCGCCGGGTCGATCTCGGTCTCGCCCCACGGGCTCAGCAGCGGCGCGAACACCGCCACCAGCGCGACCACCGACAGGATCGTCGCGCCGGCAATGATCAGGCGCCGTGCGAAACGGCTGTCCCGGTCGCCACCCGGGATGACCACGGGCGCCGTGGAGTCGCCGGTGACGGCGGTGCGCAGCTCGGCCATCAGAGCCTCACTCTCGGGTCGAGGATCGCGTGGACCACGTCGGCGATGAGGAACACCAGCACGTAGCACAACGCGATGACCAGCACCGACGCCTGCACCACCGGGTAGTCCCGGTAGAGCAGACCGCGCAGGGCCCACTGGCCGAAGCCCTGCCACGAGTACACGTACTCAACGAGCACCGTCGAGCCGATGGCGGTGCCGAAGACCAATGCGGCAAGCGACGGCAGCCGGACCAGCGTCGCCCGCATCAGGTAGCCGTAGTGCAGGGTGCGGCCACGCAGGCCGTGTGCCTGCGCCGCGGCGTACGACTCGGAGTGCAGCACCTCCAGCGCGGAGGCCCGGACGCTGCGCAGCAGCGGCGCGACCACGCCGACGACGAGGGTCAGCACTGGCAGTGCCAGGTACGCCGCGGCGGAGGCGAACGCCGGTCCGTTGGCGGTGAGCACGGCGTCGACGAGGTCGGCGCCGGTGATCGGCGTGAGGTTCGTGTCGGGGTCGACGCGTCCGTTGGGCGCCGGGAACCAGCCGAGGATGCTGTAGCCGACGAGCACCAGCACCAGGCCGAGCCAGAACTCGGGTACGGAGTTGCCGGCCAGGGCGAACATCCGGACGCTGTGGTCGCCGAGCCGGTTGGCCCGTCGGGCCGACCAGACGCCGAGCACAGTCGCCACCACAAGTGCGATGGTCACGGCGATGACGACGAGTTCCAGGGTGGGCCCGATCCGTAGCGCCATCTCCGAACCCACGGAGTTGCCGCTCTGGATGGAGGTGCCGAAGTCCCCGGTGACCAACCCCCCGAGGTAGTCGAGGAACTGTTGCCACAGCGACTGGTCCAGGCCGAAGCGGACCCGGGCGGCTTCGGCGTCCTCCGCGCTGGCGTTCGGCCCGAGGATGCTGCGCACCGGGTCGCCCGGCAGCACGCGGACCAGGAGGAACGCCAGGACGACCACTCCGAGCAGAACGGGGATCAGCTGGAGCAGTCGCCTGACGACGAACCGGAAGATACGCATGAGCGGATGGCGTCCTAGGCCGACGCGCTCAGGTACCGCAGGCGGGCGAGACCGTCCATGGGCTGCACCCAACCGGCCACGGACTCCCGCACGGGCAGGTTGAAGTTCGGCTGGCAGATGACCACCCACGGCACGTCCGCGGCGAGGATCTCCTGGACCCGCTTCCAGAGCGCGTTACGGGCAGCCGTGTCGACTGTGGTGTGCGACTTCTCGTAGATCTGTTCGATCTCCGGGTTGCTGTAGTTGGAGTAGTTGAGGTTGGCGCCCTTCACGAAGCTCGTGGCGAGCATGTACTCGATGTCGTCGACCCAGAGCTGCCCGGAGGTGATCTGGAGCGGGATGTTCTTCTTGGTCCGTCGCTCGCCGAGGGTCGCGGGGTCCAGCGGGGTCAGCTTGAGCCTGATGCCCGCCTTCGCCGCCTCGCTCTGCACCTGGACGGCGATCTTCTGCTGCTCCTCGTTGTCGGACTCGAAGACCAGCTCGGAGTCCAGCGACGAGCGGCCGGCGGCGGCCATCGCGGCCTTGGCCTTGTCGATGTCGTGGGCGTACGGGTAGCCGTTGTCGTCGTGCCCTGGCATGTCCAGCGGCACCGTGCTCTTGGCCGCGCGGGCGTCACCGCCGTACACGTTGCTGATGATCTGCTCGTAGGGCACGGCGTAGGCGAGCGCCTTGCGGACGTTCACGTCGTTGAACGGCGCCGAGGTGACCGACATCTGGATGGCGACCTGGCGGTTGCTGGGGGCCGAGATGACCTTGATCCCAGGCGTCTTCTTGAGGTCCTGGATGTCGCGCTGGCTGATGCCGAGGGCGACGTCGACGTCACCGGCCTGCAGTTGCAACCGCTGGTTGGACGCGGCCGGCACGACCGAGATCCGGATGGTCGGCGTCTTGGCCGGGTCGGGACCCGGGTAGTCGGTGTTCGCGCTGAGCTCGATCTCCTGGCCCTGGGTGGCCTTCGCGACGTTGTAGTAGCCGCCGGTGGGCGGGTTCTTCGCGAACCACTCCTTGGCCCAGGGGTCGCCGGCGGTGGCGTGCTTCTTGGCCTCGACGGAGTCGAAGACGTACAGCGAGATCGCCTGGATCTGCCGGGTGAGGGCGCTGGGGAACGCCTGGTGGAACTCGACCGTGTAGTCGTCGACGACCTTGACCTGGTCGGCGCTCGTGAGGCCGATGGTGCGGTAGACGCCTGCCACGTTGGCCTGGGCGGCGAACGCGCGGTCCTTCGACCACTTCACGTCGGCGGCCTTCATCTCGTTGCCGCTCGCGAACTTCACGCCGCGACGCAGCTTGAGCGTCCACACCTTCTGCTCGGCGTCGGGCTCGAACGACTCGGCGAACGTCGGGGTGACGTTCTGGGTGTCGAGGATCTGGCTGCCGCTGGCTGTGGTGACCCCGTAGTCGATCAGGTACGGGAAGACGTTCTTGTAGAGCATCAGCGCGGTCAGGTCGAAGCCGACGAAGTCCTGGTCCCAGCTCGACAGGTAGCTCGAGACAGCGATGCGCAACGTCTTGGCGGCGGGGCCGCCCGACGCGCCGTCCTTCGGCTTGTTGCCACTGTCCGCAGCGCAGGCGCCGGTGGCCAGAAGGAGCGCGACGCTGCCGCCCAACTGCAGAACCCCGCGGCGGGAAAGCGCGGGCGAGGAGGCGCCCGAGCGGTGTGAACGAGCCATGAGTAGTCCTCCTAGAACCAGAGGGAGACGGGCCGCCCAGCGGACCCACCCCGAGTTCTACAGGATTAAGCGAGAGTGAACAAGCGGGTGAACGGTGTTCACGGGCCGTCTCTGCACCTTTGCCCGAAACCCTTCTCGAAGTGCGGGATTAGCAGGTAGGAAGCGTTCACACGGTTCACAGAATCGTTACCAAACCTGTTCACGGCGAGCCGCCTGAATGAAGGGCTCCAGCGGTTCCCCCGGTCGCCCCGTGTGCGACCCGACGCCCTGTGAGCGCTCACACGCGTCCGGGCGACCACACCTCTGGAATTTGCGGTCGGCGGCGCGATAGTTACGGCGGAGGAACGTGCCGCCAGGATGCCCTGGACCGGCTCGGCGAGGCGGTGCCGCGTCCCCGGGAGACAGCAGCCGTCACCCTGCTTTCCGCAAGACGACGGCTGGAGATGTTATCGATAAACTGCTATCTTTCGGCGCGGGAGCGCAGGGCACGCTCCCGTCACCCCAGTCAATCGGCAGGGCGCTCGTGGGCACCACCACCGCGCCGCCTGGCCGGTCGGCGACAAGTCCGGGCCGCTCCGCCGATGTTGGCTGACCGCAGGCGGCCGTCGGGCGATTCCGACCCGGCCACATGCCCAGCCTCCCCCCGCCCGTACGGGCGCCCCCGCATCGACGGAGAGCCCGGGCACGAACCGGCTCGTCGACGGCGGGCGAGCCGCACACAGCCGGCGGGTCGTTCGGTCGACGTCGTGCGCACCACCGGCCCAGACGAACAAGGGCAAGGAGGCAAGCAATGGTCAAACGTACACAGCTGTTGTCAACGATCGCCGCTGCGGCCGTTCTCCTCGCGGCGACCACCGGCGCGGCGCTGAGCGGCGCACTGGGCGCCACGGCGGAGGCCGCGACCAACGGCACGCTCGCGGCGACCGCCGGCTGCGGCAAGGCGCCCACGCTGACCAGCGGGACGCGCACCATCTCCAGCAGTGGGCAGAACCGCACCTACATCCTGCGGATCCCGGACAACTACGACCGGAACCGCCCCTACCGGCTGATCTTCGGCTTCCACTGGCTGAACGGGTCGGCGAACAACGTCGCCTCGGCCGGCTACTACGGTCTGCTGCCGCTGTCGAACAACAGCACGATCTTCGTCGCGCCCCAGGGCATCGACAACGGCTGGGCCAACACCAACGGCCGCGACCTGACCCTCTTCGACGACATCTCCCGGCAGGTGGAGAACGACCTCTGCGTCGAAACGACCCAGCGCTTCGCCCTCGGCTGGAGCTACGGCGGGGCGATGAGCTACGCGGTGGCCTGCGCGCGACCCACCGTCGTCCGGGCGGTCACCGTGATCTCCGGCGCGAACCTCAGCGGATGCAACGGCGGCACCCAGCCCGTCGCCTACTTCGGCATCCACGGCACCTTCGACAGCGTCCTCAACATCTCCATGGGTCGATCGCTGCGGGACACGTTCGTCCGGAACAACGGTTGCACCGCGCAGAGCCCACGCGAGCCGAGCCGAGGCAGCCTCACTCACATCACCACCACCTACTCCGGCTGCCGGGCCGGATACCCGGTGCAGTGGGCGGCCTTCGACGGCGACCACACCCCGAGCCCTGTCGACGGGTCGTCCAGCCCGAACGACTCCCGGACGTGGACCTCTGCGGAGATCTGGCGGTTCTTCACCCAGTTCGAGACCACGCCGCCGCCCACCACCGCGCCGCCGACGAGCCCGCCACCCACGTCCACGCCGCCCACCACGCCCCCGCCCACCACGCCGCCACCCACCACCCCGCCACCCACCACCCCGCCACCCACCGGCGAACCGGGCGTCTGCACCGCCACCTACCGCACCGTGAACACCTGGCCCGGCGGTTTCCAGGCTGAGGTCACCGTGGCCAACACCAGCACCGCCCCGCTCAACGGCTGGACCGTCCGCCTGGGCCTGGCCTCCGGCCAGGCCATCAGCAGCCTCTGGAACGGCGTCAACACCGGCACCACCGGCACCGTCAGCGTCCAGAACGCCGCCTACAACGGCTCGTTGGGCCCGAACGCCTCCACCACCTTCGGATTCACCGCCACCGGCAACGGCGCCACGCCGCCCAGCGGCGTCACCTGCACCAGCCCCTGACCGACAGCGACACGTGTGCCCGGGGCCAGCCGGCTCCGGGCACACGGCGCGGCAGGTCTGTCCGACATGGACAACGTGTACCGCGAGTACGTCCGATCAGAGACGACGACCGGCGACGCCACCTGAGCGAACGCGGGCAGCGCACAGCCCTCCGGCGACGCCTCCTGACCGATCGGCCACCGCCACCCGCCCAGGTCTGCACCGGCCGGTGTACGCCAGTGCCGACCCACCCGTGCGTTCGGTGCAAGAGGCCCTCAGCCACCGGTCGAAAGGGCGATCGGCGGCGGCGAATCGGTGTCCAAGACTCGCTTTTCGCAGGTGGCGGGGGGTTGCTATGGTCGCCGCGACGCCGGACCTCGGCGCCGACGGGAGGGTGTGCGATGGGGCTGATGGACAAGCTCCGGGGCGAACTCGTCGACATCGTTGAGTGGCTGGATGACAGCCGGGACACGATCGTCTGGCGGTTCCCCCGGTACCAGAACGAGATCAAGATGGGCGCCCAGTTGGTCGTCCGGGAGTCCCAGACGGCGGTCTTCGTCAACGAGGGGAAGATCGCCGACGCCTTCCCTCCGGGAACGTACACGCTGGAAACCCGGAACATGCCCATCCTGTCCACGCTCAAGGGCTGGAAGTACGGCTTCAACTCGCCGTTCAAGGCCGAGGTGTACTTCGTCAACACCCGGCAGTTCACCGACATGAAGTGGGGCACGCAGAACCCGATCATCCTGCGTGACGCCGAGTTCGGCGTGGTGCGCGTGCGGGCGTTCGGCGCGTACGCGGCCCGGGTGGTGGACGCGTCACAGCTCCTGCGGGAACTGGTCGGCACCGACCCGCAGTTCCGCACCGAGGAGGTGCAGGAATACCTGCGGCAGCTCATCGTGGGACGACTGGGCAACGCGCTCGCCACGGCGGGCGTGCCGCTGCTGGACCTGGCGGCGCACCAGGACGAGATCGGCCGCCGCCTCGCGGGCGTGTTGACAGCGGAGCTGGCCGAGGTCGGTATCGCGATCCCCAAGTTCGTCATCGAGAACGTCTCCGTGCCGCCAGAGGTGGAGCAGGCGCTCGACAAGCGAACCAGCATGGGCGCGGTCGGCGACCTGGGCCGGTACACCCAGTTCCAGGCGGCCAACGCCATGGAGGCCGCCGCCAAGAACCCAGGCGGCGAGGCGGGCGCCGGCATCGGGCTGGGCATGGGCATGGCCATGGGCCAGCAGATGTCCCGGGCGATGGCGGGCGGCTCGGGCGCGCCGCAGCCGGCACCGGCCGCCGCGCAGCCGGCCCCCGCTCAGCCGTCCGCCGCCGAGCCGCCGCCGCTACCGAACCAGGCGCAGTGGTACGTCGGCGTCGCCGGGCAGCGGCAGGGCCCGTACGACCTCGGTGGTCTGGCCGAGCAGGTCGGTGCGGGCACGTTGGGCCCGGACACGCTCGTCTGGCAGGCCGGCATGGCCCAGTGGCAGCCCGCCGGGCAGGTGCCGGAGCTGGCGGCGGTGCTGGCAAGCGTCCCGCCACCGCTGCCGCCGCAGTGAGGAGGCGAGTGCCGGCATGAGCGAGATTGCGGTTTCCCCGCCCTCGTACGGGTGCGGGGGCTGTGGCGCACGCGTGGAGTACACGCCGGGCGCGGCAGCGCTGAGCTGCCCGTACTGCGGGTACCGGCAGGAGGTCGCCGGTGCCGGCCGGGAGGTGCGCGAGCACGCGTACAACGAACTGGCGAGCCTGCCGCGCAAGCCGGTGGCGAGCGTCGCCGCGCACGCGTACGTCTGCCCGGCCTGCGGCGCTCACACCGAGAGCGACGCTATCGCGAAGCGCTGCCAGTTCTGCGCCACCCCGCTTGTGGCGGAGAACGTGACCGGCGAGTTGATCGCGCCGGAGGCGGTGCTGCCGTTCGCTGTGGACCGGGCGGGCGTGCGCACCGCCCTGGGCACCTGGTGCCGCAGCCGCTGGTTCGCGCCGGGGAGCCTGAAGAAGGTAAGCGAGGCGGAGACCCTCAAGGGCACCTACCTGCCGCACTGGACGTTCGACGCGCGAACCGTGTCGGACTACCAGGGTCAGCGCGGTGAGCACTACTACGTCACCGAGACGTACACGGTGACTGTGGACGGCCGGCAGGAGACGCGCACCCGACAGGTGCGCCACACCCGGTGGCACCCGGCGAGCGGCACCGTCCGCCGGGACTTCGACGACGTGCTGGTGCCCGCCACCACGCACCTGCCGGCGAAGCAGCTCGACGAGCTGGCCCCGTGGCCGCTGACCGAGGCGGTCGCCTACCACAGCGACTACCTGGCCGGATATCACGCGCTGCGCTACGACACCGAGCCCGAGGCGGGGCTCGTCGAGGCGAAGTCGCGGATGGCACCGGTCATCGAGGGGGACTGCCGGTCGGACATCGGCGGGGACGAGCAGCGGGTCTCCTCGGTGGACACCGCCTACTCGGACGTGGCGTACAAGTTGATGCTGCTGCCGGTGTGGATCGCCGCGTACCTGCACGCCGGCAAGTCGTACCAGGTTCTTGTCAACGCCCGGACCGGTGAGGTCATCGGTGAGCGTCCGTACAGCGCGGCGAAGATCGCGGCGGCGGTCCTGGCTGCGCTGGCGCTGGTCGCGGCGCTCGTGGTGGCGTACGTGATGAGCCGCTAGCGCCCCCACAACGCGGCACGGGCCACCGGGAACGGATACCGG
Organism: Micromonospora sp. DT41; assembly: GCF_049841715.1. Classification (NCBI taxonomy): domain Bacteria; kingdom Bacillati; phylum Actinomycetota; class Actinomycetes; order Micromonosporales; family Micromonosporaceae; genus Micromonospora; species Micromonospora sp. DT41. Next base: position 236,294 of record NZ_JBNCKU010000004.1, read on the forward strand.
TTGCCCGTGCCGTTGGCGCTTTCCTGCCGCCGCGGTGATTCGGCGGGCGCGGCGAGGATTGTCCGAGTGGGCGATTCGCGACCGCCGCGATCCGCAGGAGGGTGACGGCATGACCACAATCGATTGAGCGGCAGCGACGGGAAGGTGCCCCGATGGATCCACTGCGAAAGACCTCGCTGACCGCGGGCGTGTTCTACCTGCTCACCTTCGTCTCGATCCCCACTCTCTCCCTGTACGCGCCAGCGCGCGAGGCGGACTTCATCGTGACCGCCACGTCGGACACCTCGGTCGCCGTGGGCGCCGCCCTCGAGGTGATCGTCGCCCTCGCCTGCATGGGCACCGCCATCGCGCTGTATCCGGTGCTCAAGCGGCAGGGTGAGGGCCGTGCGCTGGGTTTCGTCGGCGCCCGGGTTCTCGAAGCCGCAGGCATCTTCATCGGCGTCGCGAGCCTCCTGACGGTCGTGGCCCTGCGGCGGGCCGACGCCGGAGCGGACGCGCTCGTCACCGGTCAGATGCTTGTCGCCTTCTACGACTCGGTCTTCCTGCTCAGCCAGAGCTTCCTGCCGGCCGTGAACGCCCTGCTGCTGGGTTCCCTGCTGTACCAGTCACGCCTCGTGCCACGGGTTCTGCCGCTGCTCGGGCTCGCCGGAGCGCCACTGCTCGTCGCCGCCGACCTCGGCATCCTGTTCGACCTCTGGGACCGGCTGTCCCCGGTGACGGCGGTCGCCGCCCTCCCCATCGCCGTATGGGAGTTCTCGCTCGGCGTCTATCTGATCGTCAAGGGTTTCAAGCCCTCGCCGGTCACCGCCGACCTGGCTGTCAACGGCGTCCGGCCCGTCCAGGACGCCACCGTCTGACCGAGGGGCAGCGGCTGCCGCCGGCCGCGGTTCAGGCCCGCGCGCCGCCGGACCTCGCTCATCGGCTGGCTTGTCGAATCAGGTGGCCCGCTCCGCCGACGTGGGTGGCGGACGGGTCGGCACCTGCCCGGGTGTGGCCGCCCCGGACGTCCTCCTCGATGCGCTTCGCGGCGGCCAGCAGCGGCGGGAGCAGGTCCCGACGGATCGTCTCGAACGACCCGCGGCTGGCGTGCGCGGAGACGTTCACCGCGGCGATCACCGTCCCGTTCTCGCCGTGGATCGGCGCGGCGAGCGACCGCAGTCCCTCCTCCAACTCCTGGTCCACTATCGCGTACCCCTGGGCGGCGATCTTCGTCAGGACGGCGCGTAGCTTGGCCTGGTCGGTGATGGTCCGCCGGGTCAACGGCCGCAGGTCCGCCGTGGCGAGGTAGGCGTCCAGCCAGTCCGCCGGCTGCGCGGCGAGCAGCACCCGGCCCATCGACGTGGCGTACGCGGGGAAACGTGTGCCGACGCTGATCCCCACCGTCATGATCCGCTTGGTGGGTACGCGGGCCACGTAGACAACCTCGTCGCCGTCGAGCACCGACATCGAGCAGGACTCGCGCACCTGCGCGACAAGCGCCTCCATGTGCCGCTGCGCGACCTCGGGCAGGCTCAGGCTCGACAGGTACGCGTAGCCGAGGTCGAGGATCCGCGCCCGCAGCGAGAAGAGCCGGCCGTCGGTGTGCACGTAGCCCAACTCGACCAGGGTGTGCAGGAACCGGCGCGCGGCGGCCCGGGTCAGCCCGGTCCTGCGGGACACGTCGCTGAGCGTGAGCTGCGGGTGGTCGGCGTCGAACGCCCGGATCACCGCGAGCCCGCGCTCCAGCGATTGGACGAACTCCGGCGATCTCGTCGCCTCCGCGCGTACGCTCACCCGGCCTCCTGCCGCAGGGCCTCCCGGGCCACCTTGAACGCCCGGTTGGCCGCCGGTACGCCAGCGTAGACGCCGACCTGGAGCAGGACCTCCGCCACCTCCGCCGGGCTCAGTCCGTTGCGCAGCGCGGCGCGGACGTGCATCGCCAACTCCTCGTCGTGGTGCAGGGTGGCGAGCACGGCGAGGGTGATGCAACTGCGGGTACGTCGGTCGAGGCCGGGCCGGCTCCACACCTCCCCCCACGCGTAGCGGGTGATGAAGTCCTGGAAGTCGGCGGTGAACTCGTCGGTGCCGGCCACCGCGCGGTCGACATGCGCGTCGCCCAGCACCTGCCGGCGTACCGTCATGCCTGCCTCGTGCCGTTCCCTGTCGTTCATCGGTCTCCCGGTCTCTTGTCGAAGTGGTCCAACAGGAGTCGGCTCACCTGCTCGGGTTGCTCGACGTTTGCCAGGTGCGCCGCCGCGCCGACCACTGCCAGCCGGGCGCCGGGGATGCGCCCGACGATCTCGCGCGCGTGCTCCACGGGGGTGGCCGGGTCGTCGGCGCCCGCGACGACAAGTGTCGGCACGTCGATGCGGGCCAGATCGGGGCGCAGGTCCATTGTGGCTATCGCCTCACAGGACGCGGCGTAACCGGCGGGCGACGTCGCGGTGAGCATGGCACGGTGGGTGGCGACCACGCCCGGTTGGTCGGCGGCGAAGCCGGGAGTGAACCAGCGGGCCACCACAGCGTCGGCGACCGCCTCCAGCCCGGCGGCTCGTACCGTCGCCGCCCGATCCCGCCACTGCTCGGGTGGGCCAAGCGACGCCGACGTGCAGAGCAGCGCCAGCCGCCGCACCCGGTCGGGCGCGTGTACGGCAAGCCACATGCCGACCATGCCGCCGAGGGACAGGCCCGCGTAGTGGACCCACGGCACGTCGAGGTCGTCAAGCGTCCGCAGCACCTCACGGCCCAGAAGATCCATCGTGTACGGGCCGGACGGCACCGCCGAGCGGCCGTGGCCCAGGTGGTCGTACCGGATGACCCGGAACCGCTTTGCGAGGGCCGCCACCTGGGGCTCCCACATCGCGCCCGTGGTGCCGAGGGAGCTGCCGAGCAGCAGCACCGGCGCGGCGGCCGGACCATCCTCAGAGTTGTGTAGTCGCGATGTCACGTCTGCGGCCCTCGCACGGCGGCCAGGGCGCTGTCGACGAACCGGCCGGCCGAGCCGAGCCAGTGGTGCGGGTCGAGCGCCTCGTCGACCTGCGCCTCGGACAGGTGGGCGCGAACCTGCGGGTCGGCGAGCAGTGCCGCCCGGAACGAGGGCGCGGCGGCGGCGCGGGTGACCAGGTCGTGTGCGGCGCTGCGGCCGAGGGCGGGCGCCAGCCGCGCGGCGACTGCCTCGGCGAGAACGAGCCCACCCGTGGCATCGAGGTTCCTGCGCATCCGCTCCGGGCGGACCTGGAGCTCGGCCAGCATCCGCGCACACCGGCTGGCCGCGCCGCCGGCAAGGTGCAGCAGGTCGAGCAGGGGCTCCCACTCGGCGTGCCACGCGCCGGCGGCCCGTTCGTGCTCCTGCACGGCGGCGGCGAACAGCGTGGCGACGAGGCCTGGACCGCGCCGCGCGGCGGAGCCGATGAGCACCGAGTCCACCGGGTTGTGCTTGTGCGGCATCGCCGAGGAGCCGCCCCGCCCGGCCCCGCCCTCGGCGACCTCGCCGATCTCGGTCTGGGCCAGCAGCCCGACGTCGAGCGCGACCTTGCCGGTGGCCGCGAGGAGCCCACCGAGGGCGGCGGCCAGGTCGAGCCGGGGCTGCCTGCGGGTGTGCCAGGGCAGCGGGCTGGCTGGTAGACCCAGGTGCGCGGCGAACCGCTCGGCGATGTCCGGGCCGGCCGGGCCGAGCGCGGCAAGGGTGCCTACCGCGCCGCCGAGTTGCGCGGGTTGGGCGGCACCCGCCTGCCGGAGCCGGTCCCGGACGTCGACAAGGCCTGTCATCCAGCCTGCGGCCTTGAGCCCGAACGTGGTGGGTGCCGCCTGCTGCCCGAGGGTCCGGGCGACCAGGACGGTGTCCCGGTGGGTGTCGGCGAGCCGGACGGCGGCATCCACTGCGGCGTCGAGGTGGCGCAGCAGCGGTCCGAGCGCCCGTACGGCCACCAGGCTCAGCGCGGTGTCGAGGATGTCCTGGCTTGTCGCGCCGATGTGCACCCAACCCTGGGCGTGCTCCGGCACTGCTGCGGTCAGCTCCCGCACCAGCGGGACGACAGGGTTGCCGGCGGCGTCGGCCGCCCGGCCGAGGGACGCCGCGTCGTACCGTTCGGCGCGGCACTGCTCGACTATCGCGTCGGCCGCGGTAGCGGGTAGGACACCGGCGTCCGCAGCGGCGTGGACGAGCGCGGCCTCCGCGTCGAGCAGGGCCCGCAGCACTGCCGCGTCGCCGAGTTCCAGGTCGACGTCGGATGCGCCGGAGAGGCTGCTCAGCAGCCCGTCAGACGGCGAAGAAGACTGTCTCACGGTCACCCTGGAGGCGGATGTCGAAGCGGAGCCCGTCCGGCGCGGGACTGGCGATCAGTGTGCCCCGGCGGTCGGCGTCGACGCTGCGCAGCACGGGGTCGTCGCCGTTCGCCGCCGGCTCGTCGGGAAAGTAGAGCCGGGTCGCGAGACGGTGCAGCAGCCCTCGACCGAGGACCGACAGGGCCAGGTGGGGTGCCTCGGTGCCGCCGTCCGGGTCGGGCAGCGGCCCCGGCTTCACGGTCAGCAGCTCGTACCACCCCTGCCCGTCGGTTTCGCTGCGCCCGAAGCCACGGAAGCCCGCCAGCGCTGGCGGTCGTGCCCCGCGCGGGTCGTCCGGGTGGTCGAAACGGCCGTCCGGGTCCGCCTGCCAGCTCTCCACGAGCGCGTCGACAACCGGCTCCCCGGCGCCGTCGAGGATCCGGCCGCGGATCCAGAACGCCCCGGGCGTGCCCTCGGGGACGGCGTACGGGCCGTCGGGCCAGCGCAGACCGATGTGCAGGTACGGCCCGACGGTCTGCGCCGGCGTCACACCCAACCGCTCACTCATCGTCGTCCTCGCCCTCGAAGGGAGTGCTCGCCCGGCCCCGCAGCACTATGTCGAACTCGTACGCCAGCGCCCACTCCGGCACCGTCGTGGCGTGGTCGTACCGGGCGACCATCCGGTTGCGGGCGTCCGGGTCGCGGACCGAGTTGAAGATCGGATCCTGGAAGAAGAGCGGGTCACCCGGGAAGTACATCTGCGTCACCAGGCGCTGGGTGAACGCGCGGCCGAAGAGAGAGAAGTGGATGTGCGCCGGCCGCCAGGCGTTGTCGTGGTTGCGCCAGGGGTAGGCGCCGGGCTGCACTGTGATGAACCGGTAGCGCCCCCGCTCGTCGGTGAGCGCCCGGCCCACCCCCTCGAAGTGGGGGTCGAGCGGTGCAGGCCAGGTGTCGCTCGCGTGGCGGTACCGGCCGGCGGCGTTTGCCTGCCAGATCTCGACGAGCGTGTGGGGCACCGGTTGCCCGTCGCCGTCCCGGACCCGGCCGTGCACGATGATCCGCTGCCCCTGCGGCTCCCCGTCGTGTTGCCGGGTCAGGTCGTGGTCGAGGTCGCCGAGCCGACCCTCCCCCAGGAGCGGCCCGGTGATCTCGGTCAGCCGCTGCGGCAGGTAGGTGAGCGGCTGCTTCGGCGCGCGCCCCACTGTCGACTTGTAGCCGGGACTGAGCAGCGGCGGGTGGGCGTCGATGTCGTCGCGCCGGTACTGCGGCAGCACCAGGCCGGCGTCGGCAGGGTGGACGGAGTTCTGGGTCATTGTCGTCTCCCGTCAGGCTTCCGGTGCCACGGCCTGCCGCTGCGGCAGTGGCTGCTTGGTCGCCTCCAGCGCCCGCAGCACCGCCAACTCGTGTGCCGTCGGCGGCTCGCCGGTGGTGAGCGGCTCCGCGACGGCGAGGTCCCAGCCGGTGGCCGCGCGCGCCTGCTCCCGGGTCACGCCGGGGTGCAGGCGGGTAAGCGTCAGCTCGCAGGTGACCGGGTCGGGTTCGAGGACGCCGAGATCGGTGATCACCAGGCGTGGCCCGCCGCCGCGTAGACCGAGACGTTCCCGGTCACCCGGGCCCGAGCCGTAGCCGACCGAGGTGACGAAGTCGACGCGTTCGGTGAACGTCCGGCGGTTCTGCCTGACGATCACCACGACCTCCCGGCAGGAGGCGGCGATCTCCGGGGCTCCCCCGGCGCCGGGCAGGCGGACGTCCGGGGCGTCGTAGTCACCCCCGACGACAGTGGTGTTGATGTTGCCGTACCTGTCGAGCTGCGCGGCCCCGAGGAAGCCCACGTCGATCCGGCCGGGTTGGAGCCAGTAGTTGAACACCTCCGGCACCGACACCACCGCGTCGGCCGTGTCGGCCAGCACGCCGTCCCCGATGGACAGTGGCAGCCGGTCCGGCTTGGCGCCGAGGCAGCCGGACTCGTAGACGAGCACCAGGTTCGGGGCATGGGTGGCCCGGGCCAGGTTCGCCGCGGTGCTGGGCAACCCGATCCCGACGAAGCAGGCGGCGCCGTCGCGCAGTTGGCGGGCCGCCGCGACGGTCATCATCTCGTCAGCGGTCCAGGCCGCCGAGCCGTCACTCACGCTGTCGCCCCGGCCCGGTGCACGTGCTGGTCCAACCAGTCGCGAAAGGTGTCGCGGTGCCGGCTGACGGCGTCCCACGCCCGGTAGAAGTCGTTGTCGCGTACGGAGTAGCCGTGGGCGTAGGAGGGGTGTGCGCCGCCGGGCACCTCGGCCACTGCCGTGATCGCCCAACCCGGCAGGACCACCTGCCCCGGGACGGGCGGCAACTCGTCCACGATCTCCTCGACTGTGACAAGCGAGCGGTGGGCGGCGAGCACCGCTTCCTTCTGCACACCGGTGATGCCCCACATCTGCACGTTGCCGGCCCGGTCGGCGCGCTGCGCGTGCACCACTGTGACGTCGGGGCGCAGGGCGGGAACGGCGGTGAGGGTTTCGCCGGTGAAGGGGCAGGTGATGGGCCGGATGTTGGTCGTGTGGCGGAGCAGGTCGGTGCCCGAATAGCCGCGCAGGACGGCGAACGGCAGCCCGGACGCCCCCGCCACGTAGCGGTTCGCCATGCCCGCGTGGCTGTGCTCCTCCAGCTCCAGCGGACGCGGCCAGCCGTGCTGCACGGCGTCGCGGAAGCGGTGCAGCGACCCGACCCCGGGGTTGCCGCCCCAGGAGAAGATCAGGCGGCGGGCGCATCCTGCGCCGATGAGCTGGTCGTAGATGACGTCGGGTGTCATCCGCACCAGGGTCAGATCCTGCCGCCCCTGACGGATGATCTCGTGACCGGCGGCGAACGGGATGAGATGCGTGAACCCTTCGAGGGCCACCACGTCGCCGTCGCGGACCAGATCCGCAACGCCGTCGGCCAGCGAGACGAGCTTTGCCATGACCCTCCCCGACCCGCCGACTGTTCGCTATACGCACTGTCGTACTGATGTCGAACGTACGGCCGGGACCGGCATCCGTCAACGGCACGCCGTTGACGCGAGCGGGACCGCGTGCCACCGTTCTACAAGAGAACGGTCGTTCGGCAAGCGAACACGCTGCCCAGCGACCGCGCCATCGCGCGTCACCCGTTCTGACATCTCGAAAGAGGGGAGGATGCCGCGGATGCGTACCCAGGTCGGCATCGTGGGAGCCGGGCCGGCAGGACTTCTGCTGTCGCACCTGCTGCACCTGCACGGAATCGACTCCGTGGTGTTGGAGAGTCGCAGCCGTGACTACGTCGAGCACCGGGTGCGGGCGGGCGTCCTCGAACAGGGCTCGGTCGACCTGCTGACCCGCGCCGGCCTCGGTGGACGCCTGCACCGGGAAGGGCTGCGACACGAGGGCATCGAGCTGCGGTTCGCCGGCGAGTCGCACCGGGTGCCGATGACGGAGCTGACCGGGCGGGCGATCACCGTCTACGGCCAGCAGGAGGTGGTAAAGGACCTGATCGCCGCCCGACTCGCGGCCGGCGGCTCGATCCTCTTCGACGCCGACGTCGTACGCCTTGACGGCCTCGACTCGGACTCGCCCGTCGTCCACTTTCGACGGGACGGGCGCGACGAGGAGCTGCGGTGCGACTTCGTGGCCGGCTGCGACGGGTTCCACGGTGTGAGTCGTGGCGCGGTGCCCGACGGCGTGCTGACCACCTACGAGCGGACGTACCCCTTCGCCTGGCTGGGCATCCTCGCCGCCGCCGCGCCGGCGGTGGAGGAACTCATCTACGCCAACCACGAGCGGGGTTTCGCCCTCTACAGCATGCGCTCGCCGGAGATCTCGCGGCTGTATCTCCAGGTAGCGCCCGACGAGGACATCGCGGCGTGGCCGGACGAGCGGATCTGGGCGGAGCTGCGGGCGCGGCTGGAGACGGTGCCGGGTTGGTCGCTCAACGAGGGGCCGATCCTGGAGAAGTCCGTCACCCCGATGCGCAGCTTCGTTGTCGAGCCGATGCAGTGGCAGCGGTTGTTCCTGGCCGGTGACGCCGTGCACATCGTCCCGCCGACCGGCGCGAAGGGCATGAACCTGGCCCTCGCCGACGTCGCGCTGCTCGGGGACGCCTTCGCCGCGTGGTACGACAAGGGGCGCACCGACCTGCTGGAGGCCTACTCGGCCACCGCACTGCGCAGGGTCTGGCGGGCCCAGCACTTCTCCTGGTGGATGACCTCGATGCTGCACCGGCTGGAGCGCGACGACCCGTACGAGGCGAACCTCCAGACCGCCACCCTGAGGTACGTCGCCACCTCACGCGCCTATGCCACGAGCCTCGCGGAGAACTACGTGGGCCTGCCGGAGGTCTGATCACCCGACGGGAGCACCACCCGCCGATGTGGACGCTGGAGGTGCCGGTTCGGCTACGGGCGACGCCCTCGGGGCGCAGCATTATTCAACTTATTTCTGACGGGCGTCAGAAATTCTTGACATTCAATGCCGAGGTGACTGACCATGGCCAGCACAGCGGCGTGCCCCCACGCAGCGGTAGTCCACCTGCAGATCCGAGGCATCCGCCGGCTCTTGACGCACCCCACCACCCCTGCCCAGGAAGGGCCTCGTCAATGAAGAAGGTTCTGGCTCTCGGGCTGATCGCCGCTACCGCGATCGCCCTCACCGGATGTACCGACTCCGACGCGTCCAACCCGTCCGAACAGACCTCTGGCGAGCTGCGCAAGGTACGGGTCGCCGCGCTGCCCATCACCGAGACCGCCGCGCTGTGGGGCGGCATCAAGGCGGGCATCTTCGCCGAACGCGGGCTCCAGGTCGAGGTGCTGCCCGCCCAGGGTGGCGCGCAGGCCATTCCCGCCCTGCTCAACGGCGACATCGACTTCGCGATCGGCCAACCCTTCGGGCCGTTCCGGGCCGACCTGCGCAACCTCGGCGTCGTCATCATCGGCAACTACGCCTCGTCCTACGCCAGCGGCGACGACATCAACGCAGTGGTGGCCTCCGCGAAGTCCGGCATCAAGCGGCCGGCCGACCTCGCGGGCAAGCGGGTCGCCGTCAACAGCCTCGGCGCGGCCGGTGATGTGACGATCATGGCTGCGGTCGAGAAGGACGGCGGCGACCCATCCAAGATCAAATTTGTCGAGGTCGCCTTCCCGGACGCCCCGGCCCAGCTCGAAGCCGGCAACATCGACGCCGCCTGGGTGCCGGAACCCTTCGTCACGCAGCTCAAGAGCCGCGGTGACACCTTCGTCGTCGCTCCCTACCAGGCGGTCGTGCCCGGTCTCACCACCCTCACCACGATCACCACGAAGGAACGGACCGAGAAGGACGCCAAACTGGTCGAGGACTTCACGGCGGCGATGAAGAAGACCCTGGAATGGGCGAAGGACCCCGCCAACGAGGCAGCCGTCCGACAGGCCATCAAGGACAATCTTCAGCTGCCGCCGCCGGTGGCCGACTCGGTGAAACTCCCGGAGTTCGGTTGGGAGATCGACCGTTCCAGCCTCCAGACGCTCGCCGAACTCGCGCAGAAGTACAAGGTGCTCGACCAGCAACCCAACCTCGACCGCCTCATCCAACAGCAGTAGCCGGCGCGCTCCCGCCCTCCCCGACTCCCGGGCCCGGGAGGGCGTCGCCGGTCGCGCGACACCGGAGGTGACATGCGCGTCCATTCCGCCCGACGTCTGCGCACGTTACGCAAGGCGTCACTGGGCGTCGCCGGCCTGGCCGGGTTCCTCGTCGTCTGGCAGATGGTCCCGACGCTGGGTCTGATCAACCCGCAGTATCTGCCGTACGTGACCGACGTGCTGGCGCGACTTGTCGAGCAGATCGTCGACCTCGCCTTCTGGCGGCGACTGGGCAGCACCATGACGTCCTGGGCGATCGGCCTGACGGTGGCGACGGTCGCCGCGGTCGTCCTCGGCACGATCGTCGGCCTGGTGCCGTTCCTGCGGCGCGCGACCCACACGGTTGTCGAGTTCCTACGACCGATCCCGTCGGTCGCCCTCATTCCACTCGCCGTCCTGATGTTCGGCATCCAGATGCGGGCCGCCCTCGTCATCATCATCTACGCGTCGTTCTGGCAGGTGTTCGTTCAGGTGATCTACGGCGTCGCCGACGTCGACGCGGTCGCCCGGGACACCGCCCGCAGTTTCGGCCTGACCCGGCGCGAACAGTTGACGCACCTCGTGCTGCCGACCACCCTGCCGTACCTCATGACGGGCCTGCGGCTCGCGGCGGCGGTCGCGCTCATCCTCGCCATCACGGCGGAGATGGTGATCGGCAACCCCGGTCTCGGGCGCATGATCGAGCTGTCCCGGTCCGCCGGAGACGCCACCGGCCTCTACGCCCTCGTCGTGGTCACCGGCCTGCTCGGGCTGCTGGTGAACCTCGTCTTCCGGTTCGTCGAGCGTCGGGTGCTGTCCTGGCACCAGTCCGTACGAGGGGAGGAGGTGCTGTGACCGCGTACACCGGTCGGATCGCCGCGACGCCGCGCGGCCGTACCGTCGGATCCCGCCTCGTGGTGAGCCTGCTCAACGCGTTCGGGCTACCGATGCTGCTCCTGGTGATCTGGGGGCTGGCGTCGACGAGGGCGACGAGCGGGTTCTTTCCCGACCCGTTGACGATCGCCCGGGCGTTCCTGGACACGTGGGTGGGCCCCGCGTTCGTGGAGGACGTGGTGCCGAGCCTCGCCCGCCTCGGCCTCGGCGTCGCCGCGTCGGTAGTGCTCGGCATCGCCGCCGGCACCGTCATCGGCCTGGCCCAATGGTTGCGCGAACTCCTCGAACCTCTGCTGGAGTTCGTCCGGGCCATCCCGCCGCCGGTGCTGATCCCCGTGGCCATGCTCCTGCTGGGCATCACGGACACCATGAAGGTTGTCGTCATCGTCTCTGGCGCGGTCTGGCCGATCCTGTTGAACACGATCGAAGGCGTCCGGGCCACTGACAGCGTCATGAAGGAGACCGCCGACTCGTTCCAGGTCACCTGGTGGGAACGGCTCTGGTTCCTCGTACTCCCGGCCGCCAGCCCGCGCATCATGGCCGGGGTCCGCCAGGCCCTCTCGGTAGCGCTCATCCTGATGGTGATCTCCGAGATGTTCGCGTCGTCCTCCGGACTCGGCTACCGGATCGCCTACTTCCAGCGCAACTACCTCATCGCCGAGATGTGGAGCGGCATCCTCCTGCTCGGTCTCGTCGGCATCCTGCTCGCCGTAGTTTTCGGACTCGTAGAACGGCGCGTCCTGCGCTGGTACCACGGAATCAGGGAGGTCAACCGTGCCTGACCGGAGCACCCTGCTGCGGGTGGAGCACCTGCGAAAGGTCTACGAGTCGACGACAGGCGACGTCGAGGCGATCGGGGACATCAGCTTCACGATGGAAGCCGGTCAGCTCGTCTGCATCGTCGGGCCGTCCGGCTGCGGCAAGACCACCCTGTTGAAGTGCCTCGCCGGCCTGCTGCGGCCGACAAGTGGCGTGGTCGAGATGGACGGCTCACCGGTAACGGGGCCGAGCCCCGCCATGGCCGTCGTGTTCCAGGAGTACGGCCGCAGCCTCTATCCGTGGCTGACGGTGCGCGGCAACGTCGAGCTCCCGCTGCGGCACAAGAAGCTCTCCCGGACGCAGCGCAACCAACTGGTCGTCGACGCGCTCGACGCGGTGGGTCTGGCGCACGCCGCCCGCAGCCACCCGTGGCAGCTCTCCGGCGGGATGCAGCAGCGCGTGGCAATCGCCCGGGCCCTCGCCTACCAGCCGGAGATCCTGATCATGGACGAGCCGTTCGCCGCGGTGGACGCGCAGACCCGGGCGGACCTGGAGGACCTGGTGCGTGAGCTGCACACCAGCCGCGAGATATCGGTCCTCTTCGTCACGCACGACATCGACGAGTCGGTGTATCTCGGTCAGCGCGTTCTAGTATTGTCCAAGTCGCCGACCTGGATCCAAGAGGATCTCACGGTCGATCTGCCGCCGGAGCGCGATCAGATCACCACCCGCGCCCTACCCCGTTTCACGCAACTGCGGACGCACGTCTACGACCAGATCCAGCGGGCCAAGCGCGGGCAGGCTGTGGCACCGGGGGCCACGTCGTGATCGCGCCAGGGCAACGGCTTCGTCGGAGGGAGGGCCGTGGGTAGTCGGCAGCCGAAACAACTGCTGCTCGCCTTCTTCGGTGAGCATGTCGTCGACAACGCCACGGGACCGATCCGGGCGAGCGCCCTGATCAGCGTGCTGGAGGGCGCCGACGTCGCGGCACCGGCGACCCGTGCGACCCTCGACCGTCTCGTGCACAGCGGCATCCTGGCGCGCACCAGAAGTGGTCGGGAGACGCTGTTCTCGCTGACCGAGCACGGGGCCGCTGTGCTCCGCGAGGCGACGGACCGCGTACGTGGCCCACGGCCGTTCGACCCACAGGGCAGCGGGTGGACCCTCGTCACCTTCTCGATCCCCGAGGGCCAGCGGACGCTGCGGCACCGGCTGCGCTCGATCCTCACCTGGGAAGGCTTCGCGCCGCTGCGCGACGGGCTCTGGCTGGCACCCGGAGAGGTCGACCTCGCCGGGTCGCTGGAGCCGCTCCAGCAGGATCTCGCGCCCAACGCCGTCGTCGCCTTCCACGCCCGCGAGCTCGCCGGGTTTCCGATCGCCGAGAGCGTGCGCGCCGCCTGGGACATCGAGGCGATCCGGCGCGCACACCTCGCGTTCATCGAGGTGTGGGACGACCCGGCCGCCGCGACAATGGCACTGAGCGCCCTGACAGTGCGCACGATGCTGGTGGCCGACTGGCTGGCGCTGCTGCGCGCCGACCCGAGACTGCCGGCCGAGTTCATGGACGCACAGTGGCCAGCCACCCGGTCGGCGGAGACCTACCGCCGGATGCACGACAGGCTGGCCGAAGCGTCCGCAGCGGAGTTCGCCGAACTCGTCGCCGCCCGTCCGACGGCTAGGCGCCGAAGCGGGCCCTCAGGTCAGCCTTCCGCACCTTCCCCGAGGCGGTCCGCGGCAACTCGTCCACGATGACGACGTTCTTCGGCAGCTTGTAGCGCGCGATCCTGCCGTCGAGAGCAGCCCGTACCGCGTCGGTGTCCAGAGACACCCCCTCCCGTACGGTTAGGATGGCCCACGGCACCTCCCCCCAGCGGTCGTCCTGCACGCCGATGACCGCCGCCGAGGTGACGCCGTCGATCTCGCCGAGCAGGTGTTCGAGTTCGGCCGGGTAGATGTTCTCGCCCCCCGAGATGATCATGTCTTTGAGGCGACCGGAGATGTAGAGGTAGCCGTCGTCGTCCAGATGGCCCAGGTCGCCCGAGCGGAACCACCCGTCGGAGGTGAACGCCTCGGCGGTCGCCTCCGGGAGCCCGTGGTAGCCGGGGAAGACGTTGGGCCCGGCTATCTCGATCTCACCGACGACGCCGGTGGGCACCACGGCACCGGTGCCGTCGGTGATTCGTACGTCGGTGAAGAAGTGCGGCAGGCCGACGCTGCCCTGCTTGGCGCGGGTCATCGCCGGTGGCAGCGCTGTCGCACCCGGTGCGGCCTCGGTCATGCCGTAGCCCTGCGAGAACGACAGGCCCCGCGCCTCGTACGCGTTGAGGATGCGGGCCGGCACGGCCGAGCCTCCGCAGGTGAGCTTGGCAAGCGTCGACAGGTCGGTGCGGGCCCAGGCGGGATGGTCGGCGATCAGCTGGTAGGTGGTCGGCACGCCGCTGAGCATCGTGACACCGTGCCGCTCGATCTGCGCGAGGGCGCGGCCCGGCTCGAAGTTCTTCTCCAGGACCATCGTGGCGCCCTTGAGGATGACGGGGAGGGCGCCCATGCCGAGCGAGGCGACATGGAACAGCGGCGAGATCATGAGCGCGACGTCGGTCGAGACGACGTCGTAGTCGACAACGCAGTTGAGCGCGACCCAGGTGAGGTTGCCATGGGTCAGCACTGCCCCCTTGGCCCGGCCGGTCGTGCCCGAGGTGTAGACGATTGCCGCTGGATCCTGGTGGGTGGTGACGGCATGGTCGGTGAACCCGTCAGCTGCCCGCGCCAGATCGGCGAGCCCCGGGCTGGTCGCCGTGCCCTCGCCGGTGACGACGACGTGCGGGGTCCCGGCGGCCGGCGCGGCGGAGGCCACCGGCGCCGTGAAGTCCGGGTCGTGGATCAGCACCCGCGCGCCGCAGTCGCCGAGGATGTAGGCCATCTCCGGTGGTGCCAGCCGGGTGTTGACAGGCACGAAGACGGCCCCGATCTGCGCCGCCCCGAACATCGTCTGGAGGAGGTCCGGGCTGTTCTCGCCGAGGTAGGCGACGGCGTCGCCCTTGCCGACGCCTCGCTCCCGCAGCACAGCCGAGATGCGGTCCACGCCGTCGGTGAACTGCCCGTACGTCATGGTCGCCCCCTCGCCGTGGATGAGGGCGACCTTGTCCGGGGACTTGAGGCGGCGCTTGGCCATCCACGCGCCGATTCCGTGCTCGTGCATCAGCAGTCTCCTGGTGGTGGAGGTGGTGTGCTCACGCAGCTCGGTGCACGCCCGGGTTCAGGCGTAGAAGCGGTACAGCCCTCGCGCCACGACGGCGGGCTTGGTGCCACCCTCGATCTCGATCGTCTGGTCGACGACAAGCTGGTAGCCGCCGCGGACCTCGACGACCTCGACGACCGTCGCCTGCATGCGCACCCGCGACCCGACCACTACCGGCGCGGGGAAGCGCACCTTGTCCAGGCCGTAGTTCACCTTCGTGGACACGCCTTTGACCTCGAGCAGCTCGGTCCAGAACGGCACTGCCAGCGAGAGGGTGAGGAAACCGTGGGCGATCGGTGCGCCGAACGGCCCGGACTTGGCCCGCTCGGGGTCGACGTGGATCCACTGGTGGTCGTCGGTGGCGTCGGCGAACAGGTTCACCTGGTCCTGGGTGACAGTCCGGTATTCGCTGTGGCCGAGGTCGGTGCCGCCGAGGTGGGCGAGCTGGTCGTAGGTGATTGTCGTCGTCATGGCGCTTCCTCTCGTCGTTCCCGGGCAAGACCCAGCAGCCGCGCCGCGTTGTCCTTCAGGATGCCCGGGAGCACGTCCGGCTTGAGGTCGGTGGTTGCCACGTCGCGCAGCCACCGGTCGGGGGTGAGCAGTGGGTAGTCGGTGCCGAAGAGCACCCGTCGCTTCAGCACCGAGTTGGCGTAGCGCACCAGCTCGGCCGGGAAGTATTTCGGGCTCCAGCCGGACAGGTCGATCCACGTGTTGTGCTTGTGCGTGGCCACCGACAGGGCCTCGTCCTGCCAGGGCACCGACGGGTGGGCCATGATGATCTGCAGGTCGGGGAAGTCCGCCGCGATCGGGTCGAGCAGCATCGGGTTCGACAGGCCGAGCCGCAGGCCGTAGCCGCCCGGTGTGCCAGCCCCGATGCCGGTCTGCCCGGTGTGGAAGAGCGCCGGAACGCCCGCCCGCTCAAGGAGGCTCCACAGCGGCGCGTACTCGTCGTGGCTGGGGTCGAAGCCCTGCACTGTGGGGTGGAACTTGAAGCCGCGTACGCCCTCCTCCTCGATCAGCCGGGTGGCGAGTTCGACTGCCGCTTCGCCGGTGCGTGGGTCCACCGACCCGAAGGGGATGAGCACGTCGGCGTGCTCGGCTGCCGCGCGGGCGATGTCGGCGCTGGACAGCGGCTGGTGCCTCAGTTGCGTCCGCGCGTCCACTGTGAAGACCACTGCGGCCATGCTGCGCTCGCGGTAGTACTGCGCCACCGCGTCGACGGCAGGTCGTGGCCCGTCCGTCCGGAAGTACGCCGACACGGCCGCCACGAGCGGCTCGGGCAGTGAGCTGTGACCGTGGTCGTCGACCTCGATGTGCACGTGCATGTCGATGGCGGTGACGGTGTCGAGGTCGATCGCGGGCTGGTACATGGGCGGCAACCTTCGTCGGGCGGGCCTCGTCGCACGGCCTCGTCGGGCGGGTCAGTCGGTCGCGGGCTTGAACTCCTCGGGGAGTTCGGGGAAGTGCTCACCGACGCTCTGTGTGGCCCCGGCGAACGTCGTCGGCCAGGCCTCTTCCAGCGCCTCGTAGGTCCAGCCGCCCTCGCGGTGGGCGGAGAGCGCCGGCTCGGGGTGGGTCCAGATCTGGATGCGGTCGCCTCCCACACCGATCACCTGGCCGGTCACCGACGCCGCCGCGTCGGAGCCGAGGAAGGCGATGAGCCCGGCCACGTCGTCCGCGGTGCCGAACCCGAGTTCCTGCCGGAAGAAGGTGGGCATGGGCTCGCCGTTGGCATCGGCCCGCACTGCTGCGGCGAAGTAGGGGACGGTGGCGGTCATCGCGGTCGCGGCGACCGGAACGACAGCGTTGGCGGTGATGCCCGCGCGTTTGAGTTCGAGCGCCCAGGTGCGGACCATGCCGACGATGCCCGCTTTGGCGGCGGCGTAGTTGGTCTGGCCGAAGTTGCCCCGCTGCCCCGTGGGTGACCCGATGCAGATGATCCGGCCGCCCTCGCCGGCCTGCCGCATGTGTTGCGCCGCCTCGCGCACTGTGGTGAAGGTGCCGCGCAGGTGCACGTTGACGACGGTGTCGAAGTCGTCGTCGCTCATCTTCCACAGCACGGTGTCGCGGAGGACCCCGGCGTTGGTGACGAGGATGTCCAGCCGCCCGAAGTGCTCGACAGCAGTGCTGACGAGCGCCTTGGCGGTCTCGGTCGGGCCGACCGGTGCGACCACTGCGACGGCTCGGCCGCCGGCGGCCTGGATCGCCTCCACGGCGGCCGTGGTGACCTCGGCGTCGACGTCGTTCACCACGACGGACGCGCCCCGCCGGGCCAGCTCCCGCGCGTAGGCGAGGCCGAGACCCCGCCCGGAACCAGTGACGATCGCGACTTTGCCGGCAAGTGACATGGGGCAACGTTATGCAGAATTTGATCGGGCGTCAACGATTTGCAGTATGTCTACACCAGACCCGCGCCTGAGCCGCCAAGCGCCCGCGACAGCGCCCGGCCCGCTGCCTGGACCAGTGGGGCAAGCGCCACCGGATCGGCCCGGTCCTGGGCGACCACCAGCGAGAGCGCCGCCACCACACCCTCCGGCGCGCGGATCGGAGCGGCCACCGAGAGGGCGTCCATGGTGACCTGACGATCGCTCACCGCGTACCCGGCCCGCCGCACCTCGGCCAGACAGCGACGCAGCCGCACCGGGTCGGTGATCGTCAGGTCGGTGTACCGCTCCAGCGGCGCGGCCAGCACCTGCTCCTGCACGTCGACTGGCGCGTGCGCGAGCAGGACCAGCCCGACGCCTGTGGCGTGCAGCGCGAACCGGCCGCCGACCCGGGTGAGCACTGGCACCGCGTGCCGTCCGGCGATCCGTTCGATGAAGACGAGTTCGAGGTCCTGCCGGACGGCGAGCTGGACGTTCTCGTGGGTCACCTCGTACAGGTCCTCCATGACCGGAAGGGCCAGCTCCCGCAACCCCAGACCGCGCGGGGCGAGCGAGCCCACCTCCCACAGCCGCAGGCCGATCCGGTAACGCCCGTCGTCGCCGCGCTCCAGCGCCCCCCACTCGACGAGTTCGGCGGCCCGGCGGTGCACAGTGGACAGTGGCAATCCGGTGCGGCGGGCCAGCTCGCTCAGTGTCAGCGCCGCACTCGCGGGACCGAACGCGCCGAGCAGCGCCAGCACCTTGCTCGTCACCGACCGCCCCGGCTGCGCCCGCATCCCGCAATCATCCCCGCCCGCGCCGGCCGGTCACAGCTCCAGCACGAGCCGGGGCGTACGGGCCCGGGAAACGCAGATCATCATGGTGTCCCCGGCGGCCCGCTCCTGCTCGGTGAGCAGGCTGTCGCGGTGCTCCGGCGTACCGGCGAGCACCGGAGTCTCGCAGGTGCCGCAGGTGCCCTCCCGGCAGGACGACAGGACCTGCACCCCGGCCTCCTCCACCGCCTGGAGGATCGGTGTGCCCGGCGGCACCGTCACCGTCCGCCCGGAGAGCGCGAGTTCGACCTCGATCGCCGTCTCCTGCCCGCCGGTTACCTCCAGCGGGGTGAAGCGCTCGACGTGCAGGCAGCCGGGCGGCCAGCCGCGGCAGTGCTCCTCCACCGCCCTGATCAGTGACTCCGGCCCACAGCAGTAGACGAGCCCGGTGTCGGGCCGGCCGAGCAATCCGGCCAGGTCGAGCAACCCGCACTCGTCCTGCGGGTGCAGGCTCACCCGGTCGCCGTACTTCTCCCGCAAGGCTGCCGCGAAGGCCATCGTGGCGCGGCTGCGTCCCCCGTACACGAGTTTCCAGTCGGCACCGGCGGCGTCGGCCGCCGCGACCATGGGTCTGATCGGCGTGATGCCGATGCCGCCGGCCACGAAGAGGTAGCGCCGCGCCGCGACGAGCGGGAAGGTGTTGCGGGGCCCGCGCACCCGGACGTGCGCGCCGACGGTGAGCCGCTCGTGCGCCAGCCGCGAGCCGCCCCGCCCGGAGGGCTCGCGCTGCACGGCGATCCGCAGGGCGCTCCGGTCCGCCGGATCGCCACAGAGGGAGTACTGGCGTACCAGTCCGCCGTTCAACTCCAGGTCGACGTGCGCCCCTGGCGTCCACTCGGGCAGGTCACCGCCGCCCGGACGGCACAGGCCGACCTCGACCACCTCCGCCGCCACCTGGTCCCGGCTGGCGACCACCAACTCCGTCCCGGCGAGGTCGTCGGTCACGCCCGCACCGCCATCCTGCTCGGCGGGGCGGGTGCCGGTACGGTCTCGATCCGATGGCCCTGCGGATGGGCGAGCAGCCACTCCCACAACTCGACAGGCTCCTCGGCGACGCGCTCGGCGCCGCAGTGGCAGATCCCCCGCAGGGTGTCGGTGCCCGGCACCCAGTGGATCCGGTAGACCCGATCCCCGGCACGCGCGCCGGCTGGGACGCTCACCGCGCCGCTCCCACCGTCCCCGATTCGACCATCCGGGCCAGCAGGCGCCGCGCGGCGAGCCCACCGGTGTCGATGTTGATGCTCAGCTCCTGGTACCGGTCCGGCTCGGTCGAGATCACCTGCTCCAGGATGTTGAGCGCCGTCACGTCCTGCATGACCACCGTGTGGTTGCTCTGGTGCAGGTACTCGCTCACCGACTCGTCGTCGATCGCGAAGTCGCGCGCCACAGCCCAGAAGTCGTACGTGGTGTTCTCGGTCGACGGCGTGATCGCGTACACGATCTCGGCGTGGAACGCTTCGCTGTCCTCTCCCTCGGCGGGTGGGAGGACGCCCTGCGGCGCGATCCGGCTGTGCAGCAGATAGAGGCAGGGCGGGTGGTACTCGATGTCCTGCCACCGGGTGATCCGACCCTCGATGCCTGTCGAGCGCGCGTAGAACGGTGGGCACTCGGCGTCGTCCATGTGCCGGCTCACGTAGACGACGCCCCGGTCCTCGTCGACCTCTGTGGTGATCGGGGTGTTCGCCACCTCCGGCGTGCCGATGTAGCCGCCGTGCAGGTAGGTCTCGTGGGACAGGTCCAGGAGGTTGTCCACGAGCAGGCCGTACCGCGCGTTCAGCGGCGCCATCCCCCGCACCACCGCGTACCGGGGGTCGGCCAACCACGGGGCGCGGGGAATGGCCGCCGGTTCGGCCCGCTCCCGGTCACCGATCCAGACCCAGATCAGGGAATCCTGCTCCACCACCGGGTACGAGGCGACCCGCGCGGTCCGCGGGATCCGCTGTTGACCGGGTACGAAGACACACGCTCCCGTCGGATCGTAGGTGAAACCGTGGTAGCCGCAGACGATCGTGTCGCCGTCGAGGCGGCTCTCCGACAGCGGGAAGCGCCGGTGTACGCACCGGTCGGCGAGCGCCACCGCCTCGCCGGCACCGGTGCGATACAGCACCAGCGGCTCACCGAGCACCGTGCGGGCGAGCAGGTTCCGCCCGACCTCGCTGCCGTAGGCCGCCACGTACCACTGGTTGCGCGCGAACGTCATGCGACAGGACCTCCCTGAACGGACGTCGATGAAGCCGCATCATCCCGCGCGCTCCCCACCGCCGGGACTGGCTCTTTCACTGGGTGAAAGAGCGCAGCCACCGGTACACGGATCGGCGTCCGCGTCGCCTGAAACGGTCAGCAGCCGATCCGGCTGGACCCGACCGCGACATCGTCGTACCAGAGGGTGTCGGCTCCGCCGCCGTAGCTCTCCCAGCCCAGCTTCAGGTCGGTGAGCTGCGGTCGCCAGGTGCGGTTGTACCACTGACCGTCGATGTCGTGGGTCGGTACGCCGTCCGCGGTCAGACCGGTGACGGCGGTGCCGTCCAGCCAGGTACGGAGCTGACCGGCCGAGCCGTCGACCATGAACTCCACGCAGGTCCACCTGTTGACGGGCAGCGGCACGCTCTGCGCCACCCCGGCCGGGCTCTGCTCGGGCAGTGTCGCGTCGTCGGAGGCGCGGTTCCACTGAAGTGCGCCGTTCTGGCCGCCCAGCCGCAGGTCCTTGTTGCCGTCGGCGGCGTCGGTCATCGCCAGCATCGTGGTGTGCTCGGTGGGTTGGGCGGTTGTGTGCCGCACCCAGATCCGGGCGTACCGGACGCTGCCGACACTGCCGAGGTTCGCCGTGGACCTGACAAAGACGTGGTTGCAGTACCCGGCGGCACCGTTGATCCGGACCGACCGGCTGCCGCTGTGCGCTGTGGTCGTGTCGATGGTGGCCGTGCCGGAGCCGGAACAGTCCGGGCTCACCACGGTCCAGTCGCCGGACGGCGTCGAGCCGGTCTGGTTCTCGAAGCCGTCGCAGAGCACCGCCCCGGCGCACCCGACAGGCGGCGGGGTCGTCGGCGGCGGCGTGGTGGGCGGAGGCGTCGTGGGCGGCGGGGCCGTGGTCGGGGGCGGCGTGGTGGGCGGAGGCGTCGTCGGCGGCGGGGCCGTGGTCGGCGGCGCGGTGGTCGGGGTCGGCCCGGCGCCGTTGCACGGTACGCCGTTGAGGCTGAACCCGGTCGGTGTGCCGCCGCTGGAGCCGAACGTGCCCTGTACGCCGAACTCGGTGGATCCACCGGCGGAAATGCTGCCGTTGTACGACATGTTGCGGGCTGTCACTGTCGACCCGCTCTGACTGACCGTGGCGTTCCAGCCGTTGGTGACCCGCTCGTCCCCCGCGTACGTCCAGGTGACGGTCCAGCTGGAGACGGCGGTGTCGCCCGGGGAAACCTTGATGTTTGCGGTGAATCCGCCGGGCCACTGGTTGGGCGTGTAGTCGACCCGGCAGCCCTGGGCGGCAGTGGCCGGGCCTGCGAGCACTGCCATACCTGTCGCGGTCACGGCGGCGGCCAGTGCGACGACGACCGCAAGGGTCGGTGCGGGCCGGGCGCGATAAATCGTCATGAAGGGTCCTTCTGTCATCGAACGGAACGGAGGCGGCGCAGCGGCGCCCGCCCTGCGTGGACGCGGCGCGCCACCACGCTGGGGATGCGGCGCGACAGCACGCGTGGGTGTGGGCGCGGCGATGCGCTGGGGATGCGGCGCGGCGATGCGCTTGTGATGTGGAGCGGCGATGCGCCACAGCGACCGGTCGGCGCGTACGACCTCATTGCCCGGCTCGGGTGGACCTGTCAGCCACCGACGGCCCAGTCACCCGAAGCCCCGGCGGCGCCCGCATTCAATCTATTGACCTGCCTCGATCTGGGCAAGCGGCGGGACCCGGAGGTTTACGTGTTTCCCCGCGGCCGGTCGACACGATCTTGCTCCTGCCGGGAAGGCCACCTCATGACGGAACCGAAGCGGACAAAGAGATTCGACACCGTCGAGGCCAGCACGTCACCGACGGTGTGAACCAGCTCTCAGACAAACCGCATTTCTGAACTGACGGCGCGAGACCGCATCTGTCCAGGTAGGCACGTCCCAATTCGGCGGAAGGCGAAGACTCGATGACCTCGATCAACAATCCAGCTCAGGGCGACACCCCGCGCGGGGAGGGTGCCGTCGCACCGCTCACCGCCCAGACGGTCGGACCGGTCCTGTTCCCCAGCGACGAGGGATACGACGTCGAGTGCGAGTCGTACAACCTCGCCGTCCCGCAGCAGCCGAAGCTCGTGGTCGGCGCCGCCAACGCCGCAGACGTCCAGGCCGCTGTCCGCTTCGCCGCCACGCAGAACCTGCCGGTCGCGGTGATGGCGACCGGCCACAACGCGCTCTCCTCGGCCGGAGCGCTCCTGATCACGACCCGGCGGATGGACGCTGTCACCATCGACGCCGAGGCACGTACGGCCCGGGTCGAGGCCGGCGTCCGGTGGCACCAGGTCGTCGCGGCGGCGGCCAAGCACGGACTGGCGCCCATCAACGGAGCGGCTCCGACGGTCGGCGCGGTCGGCTACACGCTCGGCGGTGGTTTGAGCCCGATCGGGCGCACATTCGGTTTCGCCGCCGACCACGTACGCCTGATCGAGGTCGTCACCGCGGACGGTGAGCTGCGCACTGTGAACGCGACCGACGAGCCGGAGTTGTTCTGGGCGCTGCGCGGCGGCAAGGGCAACTTCGGCGTGGTCACGGCGCTGGAGTTCGCACTCTTCCCGGTCAGCCGGATCTACGGCGGTGGGCTCTTCTTCTCGGGCGAGCAGGCGTCCGAGGTGCTCAAGACGTGGGGGCGGTGGACCGCCGGCCTGCCGGACGAAATGAACTCGTCGGTCGCGTTGTTGCAGCTGCCGCCGATCCCCGAGGTGCCCGAGCCGCTCCGCGGTCGGCTGGTGGTGCACGTGCGGATCGCCTACGTCGGCCCGGCGGAGGAGGGCGAGCGGCTGGTCGCCCCGCTGCGCGCGATCGGCCCGACGCTCATCGACTCGGTGGCTGACATGCCCTACAGCGAGGTGGCCTCGATCCACGCAGACCCGACGAGCCCGATCCCGATCGTGGACCGCTCGGCGTTGCTGCGGGAGTTCACCCCGGAGCTTGTCGACACGCTCGTCGCCAAGGCCGGCCCCGGCAGTGACAGCCCGCTGACCATCCTGGACATCCGCCGTCTCGGCGGGGCTCTGGACCGCCGCCCGGAGCCCACGAACGCTGTCGACCTCGGAGACGCCGCCTTCACCTTCTACGCCGTCGCCATCGGGGCTCCGGACCAGGCCGCTGCCTTCAAGGAGTTCCTGACCGGTGTGGTCGACGCCATCGCGCCGTGGAGCACCGGCGGGCGGTTCGTGAACTTCCTGGGCGACGGCGACGCCACAGCGGAGGGGGTCGCGGCGACCTACCCGCCGCAGTCGCTCAAGCGGCTGGTCGAGGCCAAGCGCAGCTACGACCCGACGAACATGTTCCGCGTGAACCACAACATCGTCCCGGACCAGAACCAGTAGCTCCAAGCCACGGCCGGGCCGGGCGGCGGACACGACGCCCGCCCGGCCGCCGGTGCCCGCAGGGTGCCGGGCCGGGGACTATCCCAGGCTCAGGTTGTGCTGCTCCAGCGCGCTCTGGATGATCCCGAGCGCCTTCGGGCCCACGCCGTGCAGTTTGGCCAGGTCGGCGCGCGGCACCCCCGCCAGGTCACGCAACGTCGAATATCCGGCGTTGTTGAGGGCCCGTGTCGCTGGCGCACCGATCTTCGGCAGAGTGTCGAGGGCGGGGGGCATGCCGCCGATCCTAAGCCTCACCGCCGGACCCGATCTGACACCGGCGAGATCTGACGCGGGACTGCTGCCGTTCGGGTCAGCTTCCGCCACAGGAACTCGTAGATCAGCGCCCGGACGAAGGCCCGTTGCTCGTTGTTGGCCGCCGCGCCGTGCCCTCCCTCGACGTTCTCGTAGTACGCCACCTCATGGCCGAACTCACGCAGCCGGGCCGCCATCTTGCGCGCGTGTCCCGGCTATCCCGACGAACGACCGGTACGGATGCCCGGATGTCGGCATGGCGACTCAACGTCGGGAGTACGCGCCGTCACGTCGCAGATCAGCCGCGAGGCAGCACGCCCAGGAGGATCGCGGTCAGGGCCTGCCTCAAGTGGTCCTTCATCGACAGGTGCAGCGGGGCCAGATCGGGTGCGGCCTCGTACGCAGCCAGCAGGCTGGGTGGGGGTGTGCTGTACGCCGACAGCGCGCCGGCCATGACCATTGTCTGGAGGCTGAACAGCGTGGCGTCGCCGCCCAGCTCCGGTAGGCACCTCTCGATCAAGGCGGTCATGGTTGTCAGGCGCTCCAGTGAGGCGCGCTTGTAGCGCGTCACGACCTCGACGGAGACGTTGTGTTCCAGAACGCTCACCTGCGCGCCGAAGAGGTCGCACATCACCACTCGGCCGGAGAGTGAACGGCTGAGGATCTCGGCCACCGCTGCCGCCCGCTCGGCCATTGGCAGGTTCTCGTCGACGCCGGCGGCCAACTCTCCCGCCAGGTCCGTCAGCCACTCCTGTAGATAGCGGTTCAGCAGTTCCAGCAACACCGCTTCGCGGGATTCGAAGTAGCGCAGCACGTTCGGCTTCGCGAGGCCCACCCGGCGGCTGAGTTCGTTGAGGGTGACAGCGGCCACCGGCATCTCGTCGAGCATCGCCGATGCCGCGTCGAGGATCGCCCGTCGGCGAATCTCCCGCTGCTCTTCGGTTCGCGCCCGCTGGAAAGTCACTCTGTCACAACCCAACTTAGGTACCGGCGGTACGTTGACAACGTACCGTAGGTACTCTAGCGTAGCCGGAACAAGATACCTTCGGTACGTTAGACACGTTGGGAGCCTGACATGGGCGAGAAGTGGACGACCGCCAACATCCCCGACCAACGCGGGCGGGTCGCGGTGGTGACCGGAGCTAACACCGGCCTGGGATACGAGACCGCCAGGGCGCTGGCCGAGCACGGAGCGTCGGTGGTGCTCGCCGTCCGCAACGTCGAGAAGGGCGAGCAGGCCGTGGCCCGCATGAGCGGCGACGTGACAGTGCAGGCGCTTGACCTGACCTCGCTCGAATCCGTCCGGAGCGCGGCGACGGCGCTGCGGTCCCGGTTCGACCGGATCGACCTGCTGATCAACAACGCCGGCGTGATGTACACCCCGAGGCAGACCACAGGGGACGGCTTCGAGATGCAGTTCGGCACCAACCACCTCGGTCACTTCGCGCTCACCGGGCTGCTGCTGGACCTGATGCTGCCGGTGCCCGGCTCGCGCGTGGTGACAGTCAGCAGCGCCGGCCACCGCATCCGGGCCGCCATCCACTTCGACGACCTCCAGTGGGAGCGGTCGTACAGCCGGGTCGGCGCCTACGGTCAGTCCAAGCTGGCAAACCTGATGTTCACCTACGAGTTGCAGCGCCGCCTTTCCACCCACGGCACCACAGTCGCGATGGCAGCGCACCCCGGTGTTTCCAGCACCGAACTGGCCCGCAACATCCCCGCCGCCCTCCGAGTTCCGCTCACCCGGCTCGCACCGCTGATCCTCCAGTCGCCGGCGATGGGCGCATTGCCGACCCTGCGCGCCGCCACCGACCCCGCCGCACTCGGCGGCCAGTACTACGGTCCCGACGGATTCAACGAGATCAAGGGCCACCCCCGACTTGTCACCTCCAGCCCGCAGTCGCACGACGTAGCCGTCCAGCAGCGGCTGTGGGCCGTCTCCGAAGATCTCACCGGGGTGCGGTTCCCCATCGGTCAGTCCGTCCGATCGGCCGCCACGGCGTAGCCCGCGCCGGCCCGGCGGCGTCACAGGGTGATCGTGTCCCACAGGTGTGGGTGCCGGGTCAGGTGGAGTAGCCGCTCCGCCAACCGTTGACGGGCGGGCTTCTGCGTCGAGGCACCCCACAGGGGCGCGGTGCTCATTCCGTCCGCCGCTGCCACCACAAGCGCCAGCACGTCGGTGGGCAGCCCGTCGGCGGCGAGCGCCGCGTCCAACTGTTCCGCGTCGGCTCGAGCGAGTTCGGCGACCGCCGGCAGCGTCATGAGCTGGGTGATCAGAGCCAACGATTCGCGTACGTCGGCGTCGTCGTCGGGCGCCACCGCCGCCCGGATGTAGGCGCGGGTCAGCCGTCCGGGGGCGGTGTCCGACGGGTCCAGCGCCGCGTCGATGCTGGCATGGAAGGCGGCGAGCTGATCCCGGGCCAGTTCCAGGATCAGCTCCTCCTTGCTGGCGAAGTGGTAGATCAGTCCGCCCTTCGAGACGCCGGCGAAGCGGGCGATGTCGTCCAGGGAGGCGTGGATCCCCCGGGTGCGTACGGCGTCCGCTGCCGCGTCCAGCAGCGCCCGTCGGGTGTCCTGCGGTGAACGGCCAGCAGTGCGTCCCACGCCGTCACCGTACCGACGGTCGCGACGTGCGCGGCGACGGGAGCAGCGTCCAGGCCAACACCGCCGCCGCAAGGGTCAGCGCCGCAGCGACAAGCGAGGTGACCTGCATGCCGGTGATGAACGCGTCCCGCGCACCGGCTGCGGCCTGCGGTTGCAACACCTGAAGCGCCGAGCCCAGTGAGTCACGGACCCGTGCCGCGTCCTCGGATGGCAGCCCGGCCGGCACCCTCACGTTGCTGCGGTACACAAGCGACAGCAGGGAGCCCAGCACCGCGATGCCGAGCACCACGCCGAGTTCGTTCGCGGTCTCGGTGATCGCCGAAACGGAGCCGGCCTTGCGCGGTGGCGCGGCCGAGAGGATGGCGTCGCCGGTCAGCGCCATCGCCAACCCGATCCCGAGGCCGATGGGCACGAGCGCCAGACCTAGCCACAGGTACGGCCCGTGCGCGGCTGCCGCCACCGCTGCCAGTCCCGCGGCTGCCAGGCCCAGTCCGAGCGCGATGGCCCGGCCCCGGCCGAGCCGGGCCACGACCTGCGCGATGATCGCGATGACAACGATCGAGGCCAGAGTCGCGGGCAGCTCGGCGAGCCCTGCCTGAAGCGGGCGGAGCCCGCGCCCGAACTGGAGGTACTGCGAGAAGAAGAACAGCAGCCCCACCAACGCGAAGATGGAGATGACGTTGGCGACGACCGCCCCGGAGAACGCCGCGTTGCGGAACAACTCGACGTCGAGCATCGGCTGCTCCAGCCGCCGCTGACGCCGTACGAACAGCACGCCTGCCACCAGCCCGGCGAGCACACACGACACCGTCACGCCGTCGACGCCAGCCCCGACCACGTGCTTGATGGCGTACACCATGGGCACGATCGTCGCCATTGACAGCACCGCGGACGGCACGTCGAAGCGGCCCGGTTGCGGATCGCGTGACTCCGGCAGCAGCAGAAACCCGGAGACCACGACGAGGATCATCACGGGGACGTTGATGAGGAACACCGAACCCCACCAGAAGTGCTCGAGCAGGAACCCGCCCACGAGCGGCCCGATCGCCGACCCCGCACCGAAGGCTGTGGACCAGATCGCGATCGCCCGGGTCCGTTCGGCGCTGTCGGGGAAGATGTTGCGGATCAGCGACAGCGTGGACGGCATCAGCGTCGCGCCCGCCACACCGAGCAGCAGGCGCGCCCCGATCAGGGCCTGCGCGCTGGGGGCGAACGCGGCAAGCAGCGACGCCGCACCGAACGCCACCGACCCGATCAGCAGAATGCGCTTACGCCCGAACCGGTCGGCCAGGTTGCCCATGAGCACGAGCAGGCCCGCAAGCGTCAGCGAGTAGATGTCGCCGATCCAGAGAACCTGTTCCGCGCTGGGTGCCAGGCTCGCTGTCAACGCGGGCACCGCCAGCGAGAGCACCGTCCCGTCGATGGCGAGCAGCAGCACAGCAGCAGCCAGCACAGCGAGCGCCGCCCACCGTCGGCGGGCCGACAGCACCGGCCCGCCGGTCGAGGTCACGGAGGAAGTCACGGGGGAAATGTACCGACCAGTCGGTGCAGTTCGTCAGAGTGACCTGTAGCACTTGCCGGGTTCGCGGAACCAACTGGAATACATGATTCGTCATGTAAGTTGAGTCGGGTGCGTCGCTCTCTGACGCAGGGCGCACGACACTCACGGAGGACACGGATCATGTCTGAGCTTCGGACAGTAGCCATCACCGGCGCGGCAAGCGGCCTGGGACGCGAACTCGCCCTTCAGTTCACGGGACTGGGCTACACGGTCTACGGGACCGCCATCTCGGCAGAAGAGGCCGCTGGCCTGGCGGGCGAGCAGGGCATCATCCTGAGCGTCGTCGACATCACCGACGACGCGGCCGTCCGTACCTGGGCGGACGAGGTCGGTGAGGCCGTGGGCGACCACGGCCTGGACATCCTGGTCAACAACGCCGGCATCCTCACCCCCGGCCCGCTGGAGGCACTGCCGATCGACGAGGTACGTCGGGAGTTCGACGTCAACGTCTTCGGCACCATCTCGGCGACAAACGCCTTCCTACCGCTGCTGCGCGCCGCCCGCGGGCGCATCGTGCTGATCGGCGCGATGACCGGCCGCTTCCCGCTTCAGTTCAACGGACCGTCGAGCGCGACGAAGGCGGCACTCGAGGCGATCGCCGACGTCTACCGCAACGAACTGCGCCCGTTCGGCGTCAACGTCGTGATCGCCCAGGCCGGAAACATGCTCACCGGCGGCCCCGCCAAGACCGCCGCAGCCCTGGAGCGCGTCGCCGCGACCTTCACCCCGGAGCAGGCCGACCTCTACGGGGAGAACTTCACCGCCTTCGCGGACGCGCTAAACAGCATGCAGAGCTCCGGCCTGCCCGCCGTGGACGCCGCAGCGTGGGTCATCCGCCTGGCGACCGAGCAGCCCGCCCCGAGCCGCGCCCCCGTCGGGCACGACGCCGAGGACATCCTGCGCCGCGTCGCGACCGAGAGCGACGCGCAGCTCGACGCGCTGCGCACCGAACTGCTCGGCCCCCGCGCCTCCTGACCGCCGCCCCGGCACCCTCAATGAGCCGGGCCAGGGACACCCTCACCAGCACCGGAAAGGCATCGCCATGCAGTTCGGCATTTTCTCCGTCAGTGACGTCACCCGAAACCCGGTCACGGGCGTCACCGTCAGCGAGGCGGAGCGCATCGACGCCATGACGCGGATCGCTGTCAAGGCCGAGGAGGTCGGTCTGGACGTATTCGCGATCGGCGAGCACCACAACCCGCCGTTCTTCTCCTCCTCCCCGGCGGCTTTCCTGGCCCACGTCGCGGCGCTGACCAAGCGGATCATCCTCTCGACGTCGACCACGCTGATCACCACGAACGATCCGGTGCGGATCGCCGAGGAGTACGCGATGGTCCAGCACCTGGCCAAGGGCCGGCTGGACCTCACACTCGGCCGCGGAAACACGGTGCCCGTCTACCCCTGGTTCGGTCAGGACATCCGTCAGGGACTGCCTCTGGCTCTGGAGAACTACAACCTGCTGCACCGGCTGTGGCGCGAGGATGTCGTGGACTGGGAGGGCTCGTACCGCACGGCCCTGCAGGGCTTCACCTCGACGCCTCGGCCGCTGGACGACGTGCCACCGTTCGTCTGGCACGGCTCGATCCGGACGCCCGAGATCGCCGAGCAGGCCGCCTACTACGGCAACGGCTTCTTCGCCAACAACATCCTCGCGCCGACCGGCCACTTCCTGCCATTGGTCAACCTCTACCGCAAGCGCTTCGCGCACTACGGCCACGGCACCGAGGAACAGGCGATCGTCGGCCTGGGCGGTCAGGTCTTCCTCGCCCGTAACTCCCAGGACGCCTTCCGCACGTTCCGCCCGTACTTCGACGAGGCCCCGGTCTACGACCACAGCATCTCGTTGGAGACCTATGCCGAGCGCACCCCACTCAGCGTCGGCAGCCCGCAGCAGGTCATCGACAAGACCCTCGAATTCCACGACCTCTTCGGTGACTACCAGCGCCAGCTCTGGGTGGTGGACCACGCTGGCCTCCCTCTGAAGATCGTCCTCGATCAGCTCGACCTGCTCGGCGAGGAGGTCGTCCCCGTGCTGCGCAAGGAGTTCGCCTCCCGCCGATCCCCGCACGCCGCCGAGGCCCCCACCCACGAGCGCCTGGTACGGCAGAAGTACGGCGACACGCCGCCGCGCCAGCCCCGCCCCAACGCCAATCGGGGCGACAACGTCACAGGCACCTCGCCGTACCAGGACAGCGACCCCAGCGCGCCCGCGGTCTACCCGGTGATCAAGTGAACGCCGAGGCACGCCTGGCTAACGAGGCATGGGAAGCCCTCTTCCGGGCCCAGGTCGTCCTCGCCCGCCGGTTCACCGACGACGACATCTGGCACGAGCTCACACCCAACGAGTACGACGTCCTCTACACCCTCAGGAAGTCACCTCAGGGCATGAGCATGACCGAGATCAACCGCGGCATTCTCCTGACCCAGGCCGGGGTGTCGCGGCTGTGCAGCCGTCTCGTCCAGCGCGGGCTCGTCAGCCGGGACTGCGATCCACGCGACCGTCGCGCCTCCGTGCTCACGCTCACCGAGGCGGGGGTCGAACTCCAGCGCGCCGTCGGCGCCCGCCACGCCGCCGCCGTCACGGCCGCCATGACCGAGGCCCTCGCCCCGGACCAGCTCGTCCAGCTCCGCGCCCTCGCCCAGCAGATCGTCGACAGCGCCGACCCGGGCCCGCCCCGGCACGACAGTCAGGAACCCTCATGACCGCCCTCCCCTCGGCCCTCGAAGCCGGCGACACCCCGCCCCGCCGCATCGTCGTCGTCAACGCGGGCATCGGCACTTCCTCGTCGTCGCGTCGGCTCGCTGACCGCATCGCCCAGAAGGCGCTCGACCAGCTCACCGTCCAGCACGTCCCGGCCACCGTCGCCGTCATCGACCTGGGACCGCTCGCCGGTGAGATCGCCCACGCGATCGTCGGCGGCCACCCACAGGGCGAACTCCTCACCGCAATCCAGACCCTGGCCGCGGCCGACGGCGCAGTCGTCGCCACGCCCGTCTACAAGGCCGGCATCAGCGGTCTGCTCAAGTCTTTCATCGACATCCTCGACAACGACCTGCTCATCGCCACACCGATCGCCCTCGCCGCGACGGCGGGCACCTCGCGCCATGCCCTTGTGATCGACGACCAGCTGCGTCCGCTCTTCGCGTTCATGCGTTCCCTGCCGGTCCCGACCTCGGTGTTCGCGGCCCCCGAGGACTGGGCCGACCCGACACTCGGCCGGCGGATCGACCGCACCGCCGTCGAGTTGGCGACCCTCGTCGCGAGTTCGATCCGCAATGCCATCACCGGGCAGGGATGGGACCGCTACCAGCACACCTGGGGCGGCAACGCCCGACCGGACCAGCCGCAGGAGGTCGACTTCGACACTGACCTCATGCGCCTCGCGACCGGCGGCTCGACCCTGACCGACCGCAGGGCCGGCACCACCTGACGTGACGCGGGCGCGGAGCCGTCGCGCCACCTCACGTTCCTCGACCGCGCGTCCTGCGGAGTCGCGCCGAAATCACGCTGCGGAGGTGCCTGCGGCTGGCGAACGGGTAAAGGTGGACGATGAAGTCCACCTGGAAGCCCCACGAGCAACACGGCAGCCTCACCGACAAGGACAAGCGCGAGCTGCCGGCGACAGTCTTCGCGTTTCCGGACGAACGCAAGGAACCGCTTACCGACGCGGCGCACGTCCGTAACGCCATCGCCCGCTTCGACCAGGTGCAGGGCGTGGACGACGCCGATCGCGACCTGGCGTTCCAGAACATCCTCGCCGCGGCCGCACACTATGGCGTCGAGGTCGCCGAGACCGACTGGCACCAGCTGGGTCGCCTGCCCCACACGCCGAACCCCGCCCACTGACCGGACGACCGCTCGGCGGGCGGTGGCTCGGTGCCAGGGTAGTTTCCTGCAATGAGTGATGACAGCTTCCGCTCGGTGACAGTCGAGCGCACCAGCGTGGGGCGATACGTCGCGCGCAACGTCCGTGGCGGATCGATGCCGATGGGCACCGGCGAGGACGCCAGCTTCACGCCGGTGGAGCTGCTCCTGGCTGCCCTCGGCGGCTGCACGGCGGTGAACGTGGACCACATCACCAGCCGTCGCGCCGAGCCGACGCAGTTCTCCGTGACGATCAGCGGCGACAAGATCCGGGACGAGGCCGGCGGTAGCCGAATGCGCGATCTCACCGTCGAGTTCACAGTGACGTTCCCGGAGGGCGCGGACGGTGACCGGGCACGCGAGGCGCTGCCCCGGTCGATGCGGCAGTCGCACGAACGACTGTGCACCGTCTCCCGTACCGTCGAACTGGGCACTCCCGTCACGGTCGTCGAAGCGGCTGGAACCGCCGCCGGCTGAGCGGTCGGGCCGGGACGAAGGCGACGGCGCCACATCCCGTACGGCCGAGGGAAGGCTGCGATGATCGTGGCCGTGGAGGTGCAGGAGCAATGACGGCGGACAGCGGAGCGGCACCTGGTCTGTTGGCTGTCTATCCCGGCACGTTCGACCCGTTCACGCCGGGACACCGCGACCTCGTGGCCCGCGCTCGCGTGATGTTCGATCGGATCATCGTGTTGCTCGCGGTGAACGCGGACAAGCAACCAACCGCCGAGGCCGCAGCCAGGGCGGTACAGGTTCGTGACGCAATGCCAGCAGCCTGGGACAACGTCGAGGTCGACATCTGGACGGGCCTTACCCAGGCCTATTGCCTACGCCGCGGTGCCACGGTCATCGTTCGCGGCGTGCGCACGGCTGCGGACCTTCGCTACGAATACCAGCTCGCCGCGATGAACGAACAACTCGGCATGCAGACCGTCTGGCTGCCGCCCCGTACGCATCTCGCTGCCGTCTCGTCGACGGCGGTACGCGCCTACCGTGCGGCGGAGTCCGCACCGCCGGTCTCATGACGGTGACGAGCGCCGCACTCGGAAGCGGGTGACGATGACGCGACGCTGGGCCTGCTTATCGCCGTGGCTGCCCGATCGTGGTTCAGGCCAATGCCTGGGCGATGGCGAGGGTGTGCTGATATTCGCGCCAGTGGGCCAGTTTGCCGTCCCG
This sequence comes from Micromonospora sp. DT41, assembly GCF_049841715.1. Lineage (NCBI taxonomy): Bacteria > Bacillati > Actinomycetota > Actinomycetes > Micromonosporales > Micromonosporaceae > Micromonospora > Micromonospora sp. DT41. The sequence goes on from NZ_JBNCKU010000004.1 coordinate 269,256, forward strand.
GGTCCGCAGCACCCCGATGAACGGCGCCGAGGCGGTTACCCCGGTCGCCGTGTGCGTGCCGACCAGTTCGTACTCGACGACGATCACCTCCGGGTCGGCGGTCTCGTGCACAACCAGGTTGCGGCAGTCGTGGAACTGGACCGGGAACCCCGCCCTGCCGGCTTGCGTGTACTCGAGAACCCGTTGCTTCCCCTCGGTTCGCGTAGGGCTGCCGGGTGCGGCGAACGGTGTCTCGATCACCACGTCGTCGGCGAGCGAGTCCTCCTCGTAGGTGGGCAGGTTCGCGAGCCACCGGGCGCGCATGCTGTCGAAGATCTCGGCTGGTGTCATGGCGTCCCCTGATAATGAGTCATGACTCAACTTGTACGCCGAGGATAGTGAGTGGAGGCTCATTTTGATAGAGGGGCCGCCGTTGCGTGTCGACGCGCAGCGCAACCGGGCACGCATCCTGGACGCCGCCGAGGCGGTCTTCGCCGAGTTCGGCGCCCGCGCCTCCACCGAGGAGGTCGCGCGGCGAGCCGGCGTTGCCATCGGTACGGTCTTCCGTCACTTCCCGACCAAGGACGACCTGCTCGTCGCGATCATGAAACGACTGCTCGCGCAGCTCGTCGAGGATGCCGGAGACCTCGACCTCTTCGCGTTCTTCACGCACACGGTGGCACAGGCCGCGGCGAAAAAGACCGCCGTGGACCTGCTCGCCGGGTCCGGGGTGGACATCCGGCTTCCGGACGCGGTGGGCCACCTGGAGGAAGCGGTGGGCAGGCTTCTGACACAGGCGCAGGCCGCCGGAGTCGTCGGCGATTCGGTACGGCTACCCGAGGTGATGGCGCTCCTTGCCAGCGTGTGCCAGGGCGCTCTGCACGGTGGGTGGGACAAGCAACTGCAAGCCCGTACGCTCGCTGTCATCTTTGCGGGCCTGAGCCGCGACTGACCGTCGGCCTCGTGTTTCAGGCGGCCGTGACATGCACTCCGGTCGCGCCTTGACCTCAACCGCGCTTCAGCTTGAACACTGGCCGGGATGCTGTCTCGGTGAAGGGCGTTACGCATGCGCGCAATTCAGGTGGCCGTGTTCGGCGGTCCGGAGGTGCTGTCCCCCAGCGAGTTGCCCGACCCGGCACCCGGCCACGGCCAGGTCGTCGTCGGCATGGCCGCGGCGGACGTCATCTTCCTCGACACCCTGCTGCGCAGCGGCTGGGGTCAGGACTTCTTCCCGAAGGTGTTGCCGTACGTGCCAGGTGGCGGAGGTGCGGGCGCGGTGGTGGAGATCGGCGAAGGGGTGGACCCGGCGTGGATCGGCAGGCGTGTGGTCGTATGGGCCAGCACCGGGTACGCCGAACGGGTCGTTGCGGACGTCGAGGAGACCATGCCGGTGCCTGACGGGCTGGCCATCGAGGCAGCGGCGGCGCTGGTACACGATGGCGTGACCGCACTGCGGCTGGACCGGCTGGGTCGGCCGCAGAAGGGCGAATGGGTGCTTGTCTCAGCAGCTGCCGGCGGGGCCGGATCGTTGCTGGTGCAGTTGGCCGTCGACGCCGGCGCCCGGGTGGTGGCCGCCGCGTCCAGCGACGTCAAACTGACGCTGGCAAGCGAGTTGGGCGCCGAGGTCGGCATCGACTACACACGGCCGGACTGGATCCACCGGGTACGGGAGGTGACCGGTGGTGGTGCCGCGTTGGTCTACGACGGGGCAGGTGGCCCCCTCGGCACCGCCGCGCTGGAGGCGGTGGCCGACGGCGGCAGGTTCGTCACCTACGGCACAGCCGACGGTTTCGCCGAACCGGACCCCGAGTCGGCCGCGCGCCGCGGCATTCGGGTGCTCGCACCGTTGCTGGACGGCCCACCGGACCAGGCGACCGTACGCGAACTGCTCGGCCTGGCACTGGAACGGGCCGCGCAGGGTCGGTTGCGGCCGGCGATCGGTGCCACCTACCCGCTGGAGCGTGCCGAGGATGCCCACCGTGCACTTGCCGAGCGGGCAACGGTGGGCAAGTCGCTGTTGGTGATCGGCGACCGGACGGCTGGTTGAGCAGGCCACCCCCGCACGGTCGGCTGTGTCGAGGGCAGGCGCTGGGGGCGGCCTTCGTCCCGGTGAGAGGCTGCACGCGTGGGGATGGACAAGGAGATAGCGGCAGGGCTTGCCGACGCGCGTTTGGCTGACTGGCGACGTGTGGACTACGACGGCTGGCTGACGATGGTCGACGACAAGGACGTACGCCAGGTCGTCGGCGAGGACGGCAGGCGGTACACCGTTGTCAGCTACGCCGTTCACGACGGCGATGGGCGCATCCGCATGTCGGTGGCCGTGGACCACGGAGGGCTGTCGGCATTCGTACCGCTGGTGCGAGACCAGATCATGAATCCGGACGGCACGTTCGTCGAGTGAACGCTTCGGCGTGACTACACTGCACGACCGTGCGCTCCGCCGAGATTCTCGACCAGCTCGACACCGCTGCCGAAGAATTCATGTTTCCGGACCTGGGCCACGGCTACAACTACGCGGTCGATGCCAGGCTTCACGCCTACCGCGACGCGCAGCGGTGGGCGCTCATCGTCGAGACGTTGGGATATTCGCCCAGGGCTGGCAATCTCATCGACATCGTTCACGTCTTCGGCAACTGTCTGACCGAGGGCGAGCCGGGCTACGGCAACGACGACTTTCTCAGCCGGGTCGACAACTGGGACGAGATCGAGGACGTAGACGAGCCTGAGATCTACAACGGTTCGTCGATTGTGGTGCGAGGCCAGCGGATCACGGTGGCGGCCGAGCCGGGCGAGGAACTTGTCGACGTGCTTCGCCGGCTCGTCCCGGATCACCGGGAGCTGCTTCTTGCCGACGAGGTCGAGCTGCGGCGGCGGATCCCGGCTGACCTCCCGGAGATCGTACGGCTGGACCTGTGGCACCACCCAGACCCGCTCCAGGCACCTCCCAGTGAGTCGACGACCTTCCGCCAGCTAGCCGAGGTGCTGGCGACAGGAGATGTGACACGGTACGCGCCGGACCTGCCACCCAACACGCACTGGTCGAACTGGCCAGAGTCCGGAAGCCTCTAGCGGGCGGCAGGCAGCAGCAGGCTGTTGAGGGCACACCGTCGGCTGCGACCGGTGGCACGATGCGACTGTGTCGACTTCTGCGGAGGGCTCCTCCAAAGCGCGCATCGTCACGGCGTTGCTGCGCGACGGCGACCGGGTGCTGCTGTGCCACCGATCTCCCCGGCGTCGGTGGTATCCGGACGTCTGGGACATGCCCGGTGGACACGTGGAGCCTGGGGAACCGCCCGGCGTGGCACTTGCACGAGAGCTTCGAGAGGAGGTGGGCATCGAGATCGCGGTGCCCTCGGGCCCGCCCCTGCACGAGGTTCATACCGACACGTTCGACATGCAGATCTGGCTGATCGAGGCGTGGACGGGATCTCCGGTCAACGCCGCGCCGGACGAACACGATGCCATCGGGTGGTTCACCGAAGAGGCGCTTGGAGAACTGTCGCTGGCTCATCACAGCTACCGTGCGATGTTGGGCAAGGTTCTCGCCGAACCCCGAGCCTGACCAAGTCCATCTCCGGATACGCCGCCGCAGCAGCCGCACCGCTCAGCCGCCGAAGGCAGGGCGACGTCCTCGGAGCGGTTGGACTACGGTGCGCCGGTGAGTAGATTTCGCCGCACCTACCGCACCGTGGACGGCCGACGGATCGAGGGCACCTGGCGGCCCATTTTCACCCGCAACATGGACACGTACTTCCTTGCCGATCTGGTCGTCTACGCCGACGGCGCGATCGACTGCGGCACCGGCGGGCTCACCGACCTGGACGGGCTGACCGAGCAACTCCGCCAGGGCAGGGTCGCGACCACCATCGAAGACGGCGCGTGGGCATCAGCGCACCATTTGGCGGGGTGGCGGTTCACCGAGGCTCGCTCCGCCATCGACGACAAGATGCTTCTCGGCGAGGTCGCGGACGAAATCGATCGGCTCAACGATCGGCCGGGTTCCACCGGCCGCTGCCTGCAAGCAGTGGCGGCCTACCTGGCCGACCCCACCGAAGACAACCGGCGTACGGTTCGCGAGCGCTACCTGGCAATCCCCGTACACCTGCGCGTCTACGCCCTCGGCGACATGGACCGCAAGGACGCTCCGCTGCAGATGTTGGCCACCGACCTGGGTGAACCACTGCTCGGCCGACCGAACGGACCGATCGTCACCGAGCAGACGCGGGCGGAGGCAGTCGCGTACTTCCGCGAGCGGGAAACCGCGATCGAGACCTGGGAGGCGCGGGTCCCCGCCGATGGTCCCGAGCACCCGACACAGCCCACATTGACGATCCAGAAGACGGTCTACCCGCAGGGCTGGCCGGATCCTCCCGGCGTCGAAGTCCTCCAGAACGACTACCCGGCCGTCATCGCCCTCGGCGAGAACACCTACCCGAGCGTCACGCACGCCTATTGGGCGCTCTCAACCCCCGACCCGCACTGGCACGACCAGATCACCGCGGCCCCGAGGGGGTACGACGCCGGCAAGCTCGCCGAGCAGGCACCCCGCCGCGCCGACTGGGCCTCGGCGCGCCTTGCCGTCATGGCCGCCCTGCTGCGCGCCAAGTACACCCAACACCCGCAGATGGCACAGACCCTGCTCGCCAGCGGTGACGCCCACATCGTCTACGTCGACTTCTCCGCCTACTGGTCCGTCGGCAGTGAACGAGCCACCAACTGGATCGGCCGGCTGCTGGAAGTCATCCGCTCCGAACTCGCCGCCGTCAGGGCCGGGATTTCCCTTCCGGCGTTTCATGGCGACGGCTCGCGGGACTTCTGACATTCCTCACCATCGCAACTCCTAGCCCTTTGGGCGTTGGAGTCGGCACCAGCAGGCGACGCTTCGTGGATCTCGTCGCGGCTCTCCCAGCGAATGCGTGGGCGCCGGCCGTCGAGTGGGGTTATCCCTCGGCGCCGGGTCGGCTGTGCACCACCAGTTCGTCGATCTCCAACCGGCCGACGCGCAGTTCCCGCACGACCGCCCGGCGGATGGCGAGCCGCCCGATGACGAGCACCCCGACAGCCACGGCCCCGACAGCCAGCGCCCCGACAGCCAGGGCGCCGAGCGACGCCGCCCCCGCAGCCCGCGCGCCTGTAGCCGCCGCGCCCGTCGCCACCGCGCCGTTGGCGCGCGTCCCAGTCAACCGCATCAGGCGAACCTCTCGCTTCATACCGCCATTGTCCGCGTACCGCCGATCACCCGCGCTCCAAGTCCACAGTTCTGGCAGACACGGACAGCTGTCGCAACAGCCGAGCTGAGATCGTCAACGTGTGTCGGCATCCCCAGGCTGGGTGTCAACTCGTCCTGGCTAGGCGCCTCGCGGGAGCCGCGGGGCAGCCAGGAACGGATCAAGGGCTCCCCGCAGGCCACGCCGCTATGGCCATGGAGAGGTATGAGTTGTGTCGGTAGGCCGTGGGAAACTCTCGCGCCGTGAACGTTGATGAGTTCTGGGCGGTTGTGGAAACGGCCGGGGAGGGTCTCGACGGGCGGACCGGCGACGCCGGTGAGGCCGTTGCCGCGGCGCTGGTGACGCGCTTGGCTGCAACATCACCGGAGCGCATCCTCGAGTTCCAGGACCTGTTCGACCAGCTGCATGGTGCGCTCTACCGCTGGGACGTGTGGGCGGCTGCGTACCTGATCGGCGGGAGATGCTCGGACGACAGCTTCATGGACTTCCGGGCGGGAGTGATCACGCTGGGGCGCGAGTGGTACGAACGCGTCCTGGCCTCTCCCGACGTCCTGGCCGACCATGCCGTGGTGCGACATGCGGCGACCGAGGAAGACGGCGGCGTGTTGTTCGCCGAGTCGGTGAACTACGTGGCCAGCGTGGCCTACGAGCGGGTCACGGACGATGACCATGCCTTCTACGAGGCGATGGAAGCCCGTCAGCAAGTTGCGGTCGGCAGTGACGCAGGCCGCGAGCCCGACATGGGTGAGGACTTCGACTTTGATGACGATGACGAGATGCGGCGTCGGCTGCCCCGGCTGGCCGGGTTGTTCCTCGCCCCCGACGAGGATTGATCTCGGCCGTTGAACTCCGCCGCCGCTCGGGACGGCGTGGCCATACCAGAGCATCCTCGAGCAACCAGTTGCCAACGGGCAGGGTTTACGCTGTTCCTCGCGGCCACTGCACGATCTTCGGTTGTCCTCACAAACCAATCATGATCATGCAGCGGGCGCGCTCAAACGAGGCAGCGCACCGGAGACGACGTGGCGAACCGATTCCAGCAAGCCATGCGGTTGATGCGTAACCACGATGCACAGACCCAAGAGGACGGGTTTCACCAGCTGCGACCCTACGCCGCGCAGCACCTCGATGAGCTGATCACCGAGTTCAACAACGAGACCGCCCATGGCCTGCGCTGCTGGTTGCTCGAACTGATCGGCGAAGCCCACTCGGAACAAGCTCTGCCGGTGCTGGTCGAGCAACTTCACGGCGACGACGAATCGCTGCGGTCCTGGGCTGTCAGGGGCCTCGAAAAGCTCGATACCAGACCGGCACGTCGCCACATACACCAAGCCCGCGCTACAGGCTTGATCCCCTGACGGCGAAAGGGCACTGGCCTGACGTCAGCCCGGTCGCGATCTCGACTTCGGTGATTCAGCGCGCGCGGCGGTAGTGCATGGACATCACGCCGTTGCTCAGCGGCTCCGCCGAGAGCAGTTCGAGCCGGCGAGTGGCGGGTAGCCCGCCCTGATACAGCGTCGGGCCGTGGCCGGCGATCATGGGTTGAACAAGCAGCTTGTACTCGTCGATCAGGTCCAGCCGGTCGAGCTCGGTCGCGAGCTTGCCGCTTCCGACCAGGACCCCGTCCGGGGTCGCGTCCTTGAGCTTCTGCACGCCCTCACGCAGATCGCCGGTGATGTGGTGACTGTTGGTCCACGGGAAGTCCGTGCGCGTCGACGACACCACGTACTTGGGTTGAGCGTCCAGCTTGACCGCCCACTCGCGTAGGGCCGGCGGCGCCTCCACGTCACCGCGGGCGACGGCCGGCCAGTAGCTCTCCATCATCTCGTAGGTGACGCGACCCCACAGCATCGCGCCGCTCTCTTCCAAGAGACGGGTGAAGAAGGCGTGCGTTTCGTCGTCGGCGATTCCCTCCTGGTGGTCGACGCAACCGTCCACAGTGATGTTGATGCTGAAGGTGAGCAATCCCATGGCCGGGGAGTCTAGTGCCGCTGAGGCATCGGGCCGCACCATCATTAGCCGCGTCGCATCACATCCGGATATGCGTTGTCTACCTGTCCCTCCGCCTATACGAGAAAGTGCCGCGCCGTGAAGACCTGAAAGCCCGGAGCTGCGTGCACGGCAAGCATCGCCGGAGCGCCGCAATAGGCTGCCCATCGTGCACGGGTTCACCGATGTCGACGGACCGTGCAACACCTTGCCGACCCGCACGGCGCAATCGCAGAAATCATCAGGGTCGTCCGTCCCGGCGGTCGCGTCGTGCTGGCGGACCCCGACTACGACACTCAGCCCGTCGTTTCACGTACGCTGTCACGTTCTTCCTCACCGCCGCCACCGTGGGGCGGCGACCACGACACCACCGAGTAGGACGTGCGCCGGGTACCCTTTGTGCGATTATGACCGACATGTCGTTTAGATCTCCCCCGGCCAGTGCCGCCTGGCGGCATCTCGACGCCCGTAACGGATTCGAGGTCGTCTACTTCCGCAGCGGCGACGGCCACCTCATGCAGGGCTGCACGACGGCGGTCGAGGACGGCGAGCCGTGGATCGTCGACTACACCGTCGAGGTGGACGACTCGTGGCTCACCCGCCGCGTGTCGGTGACCCGCCGCGGCCCCTCCGGGCCCGACGAGGTGCGGCTGGAGAGCGACGGCAACGGTCGGTGGTGGGTGAACGATGAGCACGCGCCGCACCTGGACGGCTGTCTGGACGTCGACCTGGAGTCCTCGGTGATGACAAACGCCCTGCCCGCGCACCGGATGGGGCTGCCGGTGGGCGGGCAGGCGGAGGCGCCTGCCGCGTACGTCCGGGTCGGCGAGATGCGCGTCGAGCGCCTTGAACAGACCTACCTGCGCGCCCCCGACGCCGACGGACGCCAGCAGTACAACTACGCCGCGCCGGCGTTCGAGGTCGAGTGCCGCCTGGTGTACGACAGGTCCGGTCTGGTCCTGGACTACCCCGGCCTGGCGGTACGCGCCGGCTGAGCCAGGCCGGGTGGCCCCGCCGCGGAGGCCCTGTGGAAAACGTGTGTCCCGACGCCGGACGAGCCGTAACGCCGGCCGGGGATTCCGCCACCGAACAGGGGCGGGACGAGCACGTCCCGAGGGGACCACAGGCACACGGAGGTGCGGCATGTCCACCCGACTGGAGACGATCCGGGCCGAGGCGCTGTTCGTCTCGGACCTGCAGTGCTCGCAGCCCATCCGGCCCGGGGAGGTGCGCTGTGTCGTCGCGTCGACGCTACGGCGCTACCGGGTCGGTGGCTGCGCCGCCCGGCTGGCCAGCGAGTTCGGCGACCATCCAGAGATCGCGGTGCGACGGATGGCGTGGGCGCTGGCAGCGGTACGGGCGGTCTACCCGACCGCGCCGCCGGCCACCGCGCCGAACCAGACCGTGGCAGCGACCACCACGCTGGACCAGAGCGCACCGCCGGCCACCGCGCCGGACCGGACCGTGGCGGCGACCGGGACGGACGGTACCCCGCGGCCGGTGTCGTCCCTGCGGCTGGCCGAATGAGCGTCGCCGGCAGCGCGGCGGGCGCGCCTCCCATTCAGCGGGAGGCGCGCCCGTCGTGCTGCCGGACCGTCGGGTCAGCCGGCACGCAGCGCCGCCGCGCCGAAGGACACCGAGAAACGCTTGCACCAGACGCTCACGCTCGTCAGCCCGTCGAGGTCGACCGAGGGATCGATGTCGTACACCTGGTCTCCCCGGTTGCCCTTGAGCCGGGCGACGTCCACGAACCGGCCCTCGCTGAAGGCGTCCCATCCGGCGGTACCCCGGACCACCCGCTGGTCGCTCAACCGCACGAACAGGTCCGGGCCGTTGGACGTGTCCAGGTCCCGCAGTACCAGTTGCCTGCGCCCGTCGGCCAACTCGACGAGCTGGGCGGTTCCGCTGGTGTCGTGCTCGTGGTCGATGAACTCGCCGGCCAGCAACAGGCGGTTGCCGTCGTCGCCGCTCGACGTACCGCCGGAGTCCCGCTCGGCGTCGCCGCCGGAGTCCTCCGATTCCCGCCGGTCGGCGTCGGCACCGGACTCCGCGTCCGGTTCGGCGCTCCCGTCGGCCGGTTGCTCATCCTCGGTGTCGCCCGACTCGTCCTCGGAGGCATCGTCCCCGGCGGGGGTCTCCGCAGCCGGATCCTCCTGCGCGCCGTCGTCATCGGTCTCCGGGCTGGCCGGCGGAGCGTCGGGCACCGACGGCAGTGTCTCCTGCACCGTCCGGTCGGTGACGAGCTTCCACGGCTGGAACCAGTAGGCGCCAGCACCGACCATTCCGCCGAGCAGGGCCAGCACCAGCAGCACCACCAGCGGCGAGCGTCCCCGCCGGCGGTCGGCGCGCGGGCCGTCGGCATCCCGCCCCCGGTCGTGTACCGGCGGGAACTGGCGGGTTGCGTTCGCGCCGGCCGGCGGTGGGCCTCCGAACGGCGGGCTCACCGGCGGCCAGCCGTCCGACGGGCGCCCGGGTCCCGCGCCGACCGGCGGCGGTGGCCCCGAGGTTGCGCCGCCGGAACCCGACGGCGGCGGGCCGGCCGGGCCGGAGCCGGGCGAGTCGAAGCTGCGCCAGCGCTCGTGGTCACTCATGACGTCACCCCTGTCGTCGTTTCGGCCTTGCCCCGCACCAGCTCGACGAACTCGTCTCGGCGCACCACGGCCCGGGTGTGCCGGCCCTGGAACACCAACTCCCAGTCGTCGTACGCGGATACCTCGAAGACCAGCCGACGGCCCCGCCGCTCGACCAGCCGGGCGCTGATCCGCACCTCCCGGCCCTGCGGGGTCGGTGCCAGGTGCGCGGAGTCGTGGGACACCCCGACGGTCATCTCACCGTCCTCCAGGTGCCCCTCGACCGCCCGCATCGCAGTGGTCTCGCCCAGCCACAACAGCACCGGCGTGGCGAGCACGGACAGGTCGTTGCCCCAGTGGGCTGCGGTGTCCCGGTCCGCCACCCGGTGGCGGACCGTGCAGCTCAACTCCGTCGTCGACGGCTTCATCACCAATGTCCCTTCGACTCCGCGGCGGCGGGTGCCGCCGGCAACGCCCGCAGGGCCTCATCCCAGCGGGCCACCATGTCGTCCAGTTCGCTTTCGGTCACCGTCAGCGGCGGGGCGAGCACCACCGCCGAGGAGTACGCCCGCACCAGCAGACCCCGCTCGGCGGCCAGCTCGGCGGCCTCGTGGGCGACCGCGTCGTACGGCAACTCCCGGTCCCCTGGGTGCAGCACGTACGCGGCGAGCAGCCCCTCCTGGCGGATCTCCCGTACGGCGGGATGGTCGGCCTGACCGGCGAGACGGCCGGCCAGGTGGTCGGCCAGGGCGGCCACGCGGCGCCCGGTCTCCGGGTCAGCCAGGATGTCCAGGGCCCGGTCGGCGACGGCGCAGGCCAGCGGGTGTCCGGCGGTCGGGCCGCCGTGTCCGAGACCGCCGATCATCGCCGCTCCGGCGACAAGCGAGGCGCTCACCTCCGGGCCCACCAGCACCGCGGCCAGCGGGACGTGCGCCGAGGTGAGGCTGGGACCGAGCACCAGCAGGTCGGGCGGCGGGTCCAGCACGCCTGTGCAGGTCAGTGGCCCGGTCCGGCGCAGCCCGGTCACCGACTCGTCGGCGATCAGCAGGATGTCGTGGCGGGCCAGCACCGCGCGGATCGCCGGCAGGTAGTCCGCCGGAGGCACGAGCGCGCCTGCGGCGGTAAGCACCGGCTCGACGACGCAGGCCGCCACGGTGTCCGGCCCCAGCTCGTGGATCACAGCTGTCAGCTCGTCGACCAGTTCGGCGACGACGGCGGCGGCACCGGCGGCGGCCCGATGCGGCGGCCGGCGCAGGTGCACCGTACCGGCGTCCGGGTCGGCGAAGCCGTGCGACACCGCCGGCTGCGCGCTGGCCGCCGCGCTGAAGCCGGTGCAGCCGTGCAGCGCGCCCTCGACCGCGAGGATCCGCCGCCGCAGCGGCCGGCCCTGGGCGCGGTGGTGGTAGCGGGCGAACCGGACCGCTGTGTCCACCGCTGCCGAGTCGCAGCTGTCCAGGTAGACCTGGTCGAACCCGGGCACCGTCGCGGCCAACCGTTCGGCGAGGTGGTAGGCAGCGTCGCTGGCCTGCCGGTGCCCCACCGGGCCGGCGGGCAGCCGGCGCAGTTGTCGCGCGGCGGCGTCCACCAGCTCGGGGTGGGCGTGGCCGAGGCTCACCCCGTCCAGCCCGCCGGCGGCATCGAGGTAGGTTCGTCCGGCGCGGTCACGGACCCGCACCCCGGCGCCGTCGCACAGCAGCCGGGCGGGGTGGGCGCCGGGTGGACCGCCGTGCGGCAGCACCAGCGCGGACGTCGCTGTCGTCGCTGTCATGTCGTCTCCTCCTGGTCGGTCCTGTCGTCGCACAGGTCGGCGTACGTGGCCTCCACCAGGTCGAGCAGCGCCGCCAGCTCACCGATGGTGGTGTACGGGTTGAGCACTGTGACCTTCAGCCAGGACTCGTCGCCGTGTGGTCCGGGCAGGGTGGCCCGCCCGAGGACGGCGACGCCCCTGTGGAGCAGCCGTCGGCGTACCTCGGTGATCAGGTCGTCGGCCACCCGGCCACCCGGGCGAGCTGGCGCCGGCCGGAACAGCACGGTGCTCAGCATCGGCACCTCCCGCAGTTGCACACTGGGCCGCGCCCGGACCTCGGCGGCGAACGCGCGGGCCAGGTCGCAGCAGCGGTCCACGAGGTCGCCGAGCCCGGACCGGCCGAGTGCCCGCAGGGTCACAGCGATCTTCAGCACGTCGGCCCGCCGGGACGTCCGGATCGACCGCCCCAGCAGGGATGGCAACCCGGCTGCCACGTCGTCGTCGGCGTTGAGGTAGTCGGCGGTGAGGTCCAGCGGTGCGAGCCAACCGGCGTCCCGTACCGCCAGCAGGCCGGCGGCCAGCGGCTGCCACCCGAGCTTGTGCAGGTCCAGCCCGACCGTGTCGGACCGGTCCAACCCGGTCAGCAGGGCGCGCCGCCGCTCGGACAGCAGCAGAGCCCCGCCGTAGGCGGCGTCGACGTGGAACATCGCCCCACGGGACCGGGCCAGGCCGGCCAGCGCGGGCAGCGGGTCCAGCGCGCCCCGGTCGGTGGTGCCGGCGGTGGCTACCAGCAGGACCGGCGTGTCCACCCCGGCCAGCGCCGCGGCGACGTCGACGGGGTGCAGGACGCCGTCGCGGCTGGGCACCACCAATGCCGGCGGCAGGCCGAGCTGCCACGCCGCCCGTGGCACCGAGTGGTGCGCGTTGTCGCCGCACACCAGGCGCAGGGCCGACTGGGCGTCCGGCCGCCCGGCGAGCCGCACCCGCTCGCGGGCCAGCAGGGTCGCCACCAGGTTCGACTCGGTGCCCCCGGTGGTGACCAGGGCGTCGGGCGCGGGCGAGACCGGGTACGCCAGCCGGGCCAGTTCCCCTGTGACAGTGCGCTCCAGCGCGCTTGTCGACGGCGCCTGGTCCCACGAGTCCAGGGAGGCGTTCAGGACGCCTGCCACCAGGTCGGCGGCGACGGCGACGGCCAGCGGCGGAGCGTGCAGATGCGCGACGCAGTACGGGTGGGCGGGGTTGACCGAGCCGACGGCGACCGACCGGGCGAGGGTGCGCAGCGCCGGGTCGGCGCCCACTCCGACGTCGGGCAGGACCGGGCCGAGGGCCGAAGCCGTGCCGGCGGTGACGGTGTCCGGTCCGCCGGCCGGAGCCGGGCCGCCCCGGCTTCGGTCACCGGCGGCGGTCTCGGTCAGTGCCGCCGTCACCAGCCGCAGCACCTCGGCCATGCCGTCCGGCGTGCCGGCCAGAGCCGGTGCCGGGCGGGCGGCGGTGGATGGTGCGGGGCGATCGTAGGTCCCGGGCCGGGTCATCAGGTCTCCTCACCGTGCCGGGCCGGTCGGGGCGGTCCCGGCCGGCATGGATGCCGCCGGGTCGCCCGGCTGGCCGGTCGGTGCGCCACCGGCGTCCGGACCGCCTGCCGCGCGCCGTCGGTCGCGGATCAGCAACGCGTAGCCGAGGACGGCGGCGCCGGCGAAGACCAGCCACACGCCCGGTCCCCCGTCGCCGATCAGCGCGGTGCCCGCGAAGTAGCCGATCGTGCCGCCGACGGCCCAGAAGACGTCGTGACCGCCGAAGAAGGCCGCCGCGTCGCGGGTGTCGGCAACCTCGGCGATGTAGATGTCGGCAGTGACGAAGACCAGCGTCTCGCCCACTGTGTAGACGGCGACGCACGCCAGCAGCCACCACAGCTGCGGCACCAAAGCGATGGCCGCCATGCTGACCGCCACCACGGCGAAGCCGGTGGCGCTCAGCGACAGGGCCGGACGCCGCTCGAACTGGCGGCGCAGCAGCAGCAACGCCACCAGGCCGGCCAGGCCGTTGACCACCAGCACCGTGCCGGCGAGTTCCAGCCGTCCGCTGAGGTCCGCCGCGTAGATCGGCAGCGAGGTCTGGAACTGGGCGTCGATGAACCAGAACAACGCCATCGCCGCGCCGAACCGCAGGAACCGACCGTTTGTGAAGACCCGCCGCAGGGACTGGTGCACGGGCACGTCGGTGGCAGTGGTGCGCAGGTGCCGGCGCTGCGCGGCGAACGCCAGCGCGGTGGCGAACATGAGCGCGCCGGCCACCAGGAACAGCGCGCGGGCGTCGATGACGACAAGCGCGCCGCCGATCAGCGGCCCGGTGGTCGCGCCGATGTTCTGGCCGAGGTTGAGCAGGGTGAAGCCCCGGGCCCGGCGCTGCTCGTCGGGCTCCGCGGCGAGCACCGCGTACGCGTTCGGCTCGTAGCCGGCGCCACCGATGCCGACCAGGGCCGAGCAGACCAGGAACCACCCGACGTCGTCGTTGAACGCGAACCCGGTCAGGCCGAGGCCGCGTACCGCCAGGCCGAGAATCATGACCCGGACGTGGTGCGCCCGGTCGCCGAGCAGCCCCGCGGCAAGCGGCAGCAGCCGGGCCGCGACCAGGTTGGCACCGAGGACCAGAGTGACCTCGGCGGCCGTGTAGCCGAGCCGGACCATCAGGACCGCCAGGAACGGCGCGACACCGAAGGTGCCGATGTTGGTCAGCGCGCCGCCGACCACGATCAGGCGCGCGGCGGGTGTCAACCTCTGCATGTCGTTCCCTCCTGGTTCAGGCGCCCAGCACGGCCGCCGGGCTGCGACGCGTGGTCATCGCGTCCCCGACGAGGTCTGCGGTCTCCCGCCACTGGGCGACGGTCATGGTCAGGGCGGGGAAGAACTTCAGCACCAGTCCCCCACCGGAGGTCTCTGCGATCACCCCGCACTCGAACAGCCGCCGCTTGAGCTGGTCGGCACGGCCGGGCTCGTCGAACCGGAGGCCACTCATCAGCCCGCGTCCGGTAACCGTCGCGCCGCCGCCGGGTTCGGCGTCGGCCAGTTCGCGCAGCGACCCGCCGACCTCCGCGGCCAACCGGTCGACGTGAGCCAGGAAACCTGAGTCGGTCCAGTGGTCCAGGGCCGCCTCCGCAGTGACGAAGGCCAGGTTGTTGCCCCGGAAGGTGCCGTTGTGCTCCCCCGGCTGCCACGCGTCGAGCTGCCGGCGGATGAGGACCATCGCCATCGGCAGTCCCAGCCCGGACAGGGACTTCGACAGGCAGACCATGTCGGGCCGCAGGTCGGTCCCGTCGAAGCTGAAGAAGCTGCCGGTGCGGCCGCAGCCGGCCTGGATGTCGTCGACCACGAACAGGGCGCCGGCCTCGCGGGCCAGCCGCTGCACGCCGCTCAGCCAGGCGGCGGACGCCGCGGTCAGGCCGCCCTCGCCCTGCACGGTTTCCACCACCAGCGCGGCCGGCGGGTCGATGCCACCTCGGTCCTGGAGCATCCGCTCCAGGTGGTCGAGCGCCGTCGGGGACCCGTCGTCGTACGGCAGGATCGTGGCCGCGCTGAGCGGGGTACCGGCCGCGCGACGCAGCAGCGGCGAGGAGCTGAGGGCCAGAGAACCCAGCGACGCGCCGTGGAAGCCACCGCTGAACGCGATCACGTTGGTCCGTCCGGTCACCTTGCGGGCCAGCTTGATCGCGGCCTCGACGGCGAGCGTGCCGGCGGGTCCGGGGAACTGCAGGACGTGGTCCATCCCCCGGGGACGCAGCACCACGTCGACGAAGCGTTCCACGAACCGCGACTTGGCCACCGTGTACAGATCCAAAGAGGTGACCGGGCCACCGGAGAGCAGGTAGTCGCGCAACGCGGTGGCGATGTGCGGGTCGTTGTGGCCGTAGTTGAGGGCCCCGGCGCCGCACAGCAGGTCGACGTAGCGGCGACCGCTCACGTCCCACATGTACGGGCCGTCGGCCCGTTGGAAGACGACGGGGAACTCGCGGCAGTAGGACCGGACCTGCGACTCGTACCGCTGGCACGCGGTTTTCTCGGACATCGGTATCGACTCCCTCATGGTGCCGTCGGACACCGGGTGGGTGGGCGGGCGAGATCGGCCCGGCGGGCCGCCGGGCCGACCGCGGCGGTCAGGCGGTCTGCGCCCGCAGTACGTCGAGGGTGCGGGCCTCGATGTCGCGGGCGTGCGCGGCGTCGTGGCCGATGACCATGTAGTCGACAGTCCCCGAACGGTCGGTGTCCTCGATCGGGATGACCACACCGGAGCGGGTGTCGTGGTCGAAGAGGACCCCGGCCTCGCCGAGGGCCTTGAGGGTCGCGCCGAAGGAGGTGGCCTTCAACCAGTTGCGGGTGAGTACGACGTGGGTGCGGTTGTAGTCGTCGCCGACCAGGGCGCGGGCCAGGTAGTCGATGTGGGTGCAGTCCCCCATCCGGCCGTTGACCTCGGTGAAGAGCATCTGGCCGTCCTCGGTGAGGATCGAGTCCACGTTCATGTAGCCGGTGAAGCCCCGGTCGCCGGCCTCCCGGCACAGGTTGGTGGCGTGGGCGATCATCTCGCCGATGTCCTGCGGGCCGAGGCGCTGGCAGGGGATCTCGAACCCGATGAAGGTGGGCTCCATTCGCATCTCGCCGAAGTTCATGAGCGTCGGCGCCCGCCCGGGGCCGTGCACGTAGTGCTCGGTGTAGTGAACCGCCTGGGAGAAGTGGTAGGCCTCCACCACGACGCGGGTGTTGCGCTGCACCGCGACCTCGGTCCAGAGTTCGCGGGCCACCTCGGCGACGTCCGCGCCACGGGTCAGCCGCCGCACCCGCGACGCGCCGGTCAGCACATCCTCGTCGAAGGAGGTCAGCGCGGTGTTGCCGGCGCTGCCGGAGTTGAGGTCCTGCTTGACCATGACCCGGCCGGTGCGGTCCATCAGCTCGGCGATCGCGCCGGCCAACTCCCGCTCGCTTGCCGCGATCCGTCCCTCCGCCACCGGCGCGCCGATGGCTTCGGCGAGCTGCCGGAACAGGACCTTGCTGTTGTACGTCTCCGCGCCGCCGGCCCGCAGGAAGTTGCGCGCCGGGCCGGCCCCGGCCAGTTGCAGCTCCTCGGCCAGGGTGACCGCTGCCCGGTCGGAGAAGTACGTCTCCAGCTCCCAGCCGGCCACCGAACCGCCGGCACGGGACCGGATCTCCGCCGCCACGTACCCGTCGTTGAGGGACTCGTCGTTCAGGATGAGCTGCTTCTCGTCCCCGTCGCGGGGCACCACCACGTTGCGGGCGGACAGGTTGCGGCCGAGCAGTTCGTTGACGTACCGGATGAACTCGTCGGAGATCGAGTGCGGGACGACGACCATGTCCTGCTCGCTCTCCGCCATCACGATCAGGCGGCAGCAGCACATCGAGCTGAGGGCATGGATCTCCGGCGGCATGTCGTTGCCGCACATGGCGTCGCTGTCGACGTTGGCGATGACGATCCGGGACATGTTCGCTCCTTCCGCCCGCCGCCACGGCGGCGACGGGGCAGTGTCAGGGGTGTCGGAGGTGTCAGGCCGCGCGAAGCGGGGCGAGGACCGGCCGGTTCGGGACGACCGCGACCGGCTTCTTCATCATTTGGGTGAAGATGTTCTTGCGCTGGATGTCCGAGGTGCCGCCGGCGATCAGCGTGCCGAGCGAGTCGCGGACCGCGCGGGACACGTCGCCCTCCTCGTAACCGGCGTGGCCGAACACCTGCATGGCGTCCAGGGCTGCCGCCGCCAGGCTCTCCGAGCCGGTCAGCTTCGCCGCCGACGACATCAGCGCGGCGTCCGGGTGCTCGGCCAGCAGTTGGTCCAGCGCCGCGTAGGAGATCCACCGGGTGGTCTCGATGGCCAGCCTCATGTTGGTCAGCCGGCGCTGGACGTACTGGAATTCGGTGATCGGCTGGTGGAACGCGGTGCGCCCGCGGGCGAAGCGCAGCGTGTCGTCGAGGAGCCCTTCCAGGTAGGCGGCCCCCACGACGCCGTAGAGCAGCCGGTCCAGGGTGATGGTGTCGTAGGTCAGGCTCAGCCCGTCGCCGGGCACACCCAGGATGTCCGCGTCGTCCAGGTGCACCCCGTCGAAGCTGATCGCGCCGGTCGGGCTGGAGCCGTTGCCGAGCATCTCCTCCGCGGCCCCGGTGCGGATGCCGGGCTGGTGCCTGTCGACAAGGAACACTGTGACGTCCCGCTTGGCGGGCAGACCGCTGACCCGGCCGAGTACGTAGATCAGGTCGGCGGCCGGGGCGTTGGTGATGTGCACCTTGACGCCGACCAGCCGGTGCCCGCCGTCGACCGGGTGCGCGGTGGTGCTGACCCGGGCCACGTCCGACCCGCCGCGCTCCTCGGTCAGCGCGGTGGCGCCCACCGCGCCGACCATCAGCCGGTCGAGGTGGTGCTGCTGGGTGTCGTCACCGTGCCGGACGACGGCGCGCAGCAGGCCGGCGTGTGCGATGAGGGACAGGCAGAAGCCGAGGTCGCGGCTGCCCCGGACGATGCCCTCCAGCGCGGCGCAGAAGTCCCACCAGGTCCCCCCGTCACCGCCTCGGGACTCCGGCACCGGGATCCGCCAGAGCCCCTGGTTCGCCAGTTCCCGCCAGGACAACCTGTCGAGTTGCCGGGTGGCGGCGTGCGCGGCGCTGCGTGGCGCGACGGCGTCGCGGGCCAGCTGCTCGTAGTGGTGGGACAGTGCCCGTTGCTGCGGGGTCCAGCCGAGTTTCATCAGGTGCTCCTTCGGTCGGCGACGGGGACGACCCGGTCGAGTGCGGCGGCGAACCGGTCGACGAGTTGGTCCAGTTCGGCGTCGGTGATGGTGAGCGGCGGGGCGACGATGACGGCCCGGGGCACCGCGTCGGTGCCCGCCGGGTAGAGCAGGAGTCGCTCCTCGAACGCGGCGGCGGCCATCGCGGCGGCCGTGACGCCCTGGTCCCGGCCCGGGTGGCGCGCGGTGAAGTCGACACCGAGGAGCAGGCCGGCACCCCGGACGTCGGCGACCACGCCGCGTGCGGCAAGCGCCGCGGCGAGCCCGCGCCGCAACCGGTCGCCGGCCCGGGCGGCCCGCGCCGGTACGTCGTGTCGGACCAGGTAGTCGACAACGGCGGCGGCGCTGGCCGCGGCGAGCGGATTGGCGCTGTAGGTGTGCCCGAGCGCGCTGGTGCCACTGCCGTCGTGGATCGCGGCGTGGATCCGCGCATCGACGAGCACGGCACCGATCGGCAGGTAACCGGCGCTCATGCCCTTACCGAGCACGAGCAGGTCCGGAGCGACGGATTCGGCGTCCACGCCGAACCAGCGGCCGGTACGCCCGAGTCCGGTCATCACCTCGTCGGCGATGAGCAGCACGTCGTGGCGCCGGCAGATCTCGGCGACCGCGGTCAGGTAGCCGGGCGGGGCCGGCACAGCGCCGCCGGCGGCCCCGACGACCGGCTCCACTATGAACGCCGCGACGTTCTCCGGACCGGCGGCGAGGATCGTCCGCTCCACGGCGGACGCGCAGTCCAGCGCGCAGGTGTCCCGGGTCAGGCCGAAGGGGCACCGGTGGCAGTCGGCGCGCGGGGCGCGCGGCATGTCCGGCAGCAGCGCGGCCAGTGGGCGACGGCGCGATTCGTGCCCGGAGACGGCGAGCGCGCCGAGCGTGGCGCCGTGGTAGCTGACGTCCCGGGACACCACGAGCCGCCGTCCGGGTCGGCCGACCTCCTGCCAGTACTGCAGGGCCAGCCGGATCGCGGCTTCGGTGCCTTCCGACCCGCTGTTTGTGAACTGGACGTGGCTCAGGTCGCCCGGGGCGAGGCGGACCAGCTCGGCGGCGAGGCGTTCGGCCGGCTCGTTGGCGAACTGGGTGCGGTAGCAGTAGGTGATGGTGTCCAGCTGGGCGCGGATCGCGTCGAGGATCTCCGGGTTGCCGTGCCCCACGTTCACCACGATCGCGCTGGAGCAGCCGTCCAGGTATTCGCGTCCCTGGTCGTCGTAGAGGTAGCACCCGGCGGCCCGGGTGGCCCGGGGGTACGCGGTGCGCAGGTCCGGCGGGAGCACCCGGCTCGTCTCACCCATCGCGGAGGCCCGCGTGCTCGTGCCGGTCCGCCGCCCAGCGGTGCAGCGAAGCGCCAGCGGTCATCCCGCCGCCGAAGGCGATCAGGACGACGTACCCGGAGCCGCGCAGCCGTCCGCCGCGGACCGCGTCGTCGAGGGTCACCGGCACCGACGCGGCACCGGTGTTGCCGTAGCGCGGGTAGGTGTGGTGCAGCTGGTCCGGCCGAAGCCCGAAGTCGGTGGCCACCCGGTCCAGCATTACCCCGTTGGCCTGGTGGGGCACGACCAGGTCCAGGTCGCCGGCCTCCAGGCCGCTGTCCTTGAGTAGTTCGTCGAGCAGAGCGGGGAAGACCTCTTCGACGTAGGTGCGGACGTCCCGCCCGCGCATCTTGAAGTACTGGTCGCCGCACGCGCGGGCGTTCTCGTCGCACTCAAGCCGTGACCCGCCCGCGGGCACCCGGACCAGGTCATGCAGGCGACCGTCGCTGACGAGGCGCGAGGTAAGCATCCCGTGGCCAGCGGGCACCGGGCCGAGCACCACAGCGCCGGCTCCGTCACCGAACAGGACGCAGGTGCGCCGGTCGGTGTAGTCGAGTTGGCGGCTGTAGATGTCGGCGCCGATCACCAACGCGTACCGGGTCCGCGGGTCGGCGCCCAGCAGCCCCCGGGCGACGTCGAGGGAGTAGACGAAGCTGGTGCAGACGGCGTTCACGTCGAAGGCGGCGGCCCGGTGCGCGGCGATGTCCCGCTGCACCAGGACGGCGGTGGCCGGCTGCGGGTGGTCCGGTGTGGATGTCCCGACGATGATGAAGTCCAGGTCGTCGGCGGTGATGCCCGCCGCCGCCAGCGCCTCACGGGCGGCGGCGGTGGCGCAGTCGGAGGTGGCCTCGGAGTCCAGAGCCCGGCGTCGTTCGCGGATTCCGGTCCTGTCCACGATCCAGTCGGCACCGATGTCGAGCCGTTCGACGAGGGTGTCGTTACTGACGACTGTCGGTGGAAGGTACGAACCCGTACCGATGATTCCAAATTGCATGACCGCTCCCAGCACTCGTCCTCGGCGACCGTCATCAGTTCGGATCGGTCCCGAGGAGGGGACGTCGATGCACCCCACGCTAGGGCGGCGGCAGTGACCGGACCGTCACCGGCGCATCGCGGCAGCGTCAGGCCGCGTTCTCACCCGTTTCGAGCACGTAGCCCCGCCCCCAGACGGTGTGGATCACCAGTTGCAAGGGCTTGATGCGCCGGCGCAGTCGGAGGATCTGCAGGTAGAGGCCATTGGGCGCGGCGTCGCATTCCGGCCAGCACAGGTCGGTCAGCTCACCGCGATCGACCACGTCGCCGTACGACGCGACCAGTCGGCGCATGATCACCGCCTCCAGCGGGGACAGGGGCGTCTGACGGTCACCGACCCGCAGCAGGTTCTGCCGGGTCACCACCGGCCGGCCGGCCAGCGCGGCCCGGACCAGCAGGGTGCGCACCCGCACCCGGGCGTCCTCGCGTTCCACCGGCAGCCGGACCCAGTCCTCCAGCGCGTCCGGACAGGGCGGCGCCGGTACTCCGGCCTCCACGACCAGCAGTCGTGGAACCCCTCGCAGGCGGCACTCCTCGCGTCGCCGCAGTTCCGTCGGCCACCTGACGATCACCACCCCGAGATCACCGAGCGCCGCGGCGGACACCCGCTCCACGTGGCTCATCCGGTCACCTCCGCCCTCGCTGGCCCTCAGCAGCACCAGACGCCGCTCGCCGTTCCGGGCCCGGAATCGTCGCCGGCATGCCCGGTCGACATGGCGGTCGTTATCTGGCCGTTATCCGCATACATCGCCTTGGCGGAAGGCTGCGCAAAAAGCCCGTCCGCGACGAGGGCCAGCGCCAAAGCCAGGTGGATGACGACCCACACATTGATCGAGTTGCTCATTTTGACTCCCCCAGACTCATTGACCGACGACGAACCGTCGCCGACTTTGCTCATCCCATCCTGGCGATACCGCCCGTTCACACGGAAGGGCCGGGACGGTACGTGAACACGCCGTGGCGTGTACGCGTCGCCCCGACGATGCAACCAACTGCCCCCCGTAGTCGCAGGCAAATTGCACCGACAGTCCGATTTAGACGGACGTGCCCGACGCTGGTGAGACTTGCGGGCGTCGGGACTTTGAGCACTACTAGGAGTACCGACAGACGGGACGTGGGCATGGCGGAAGACGGTGGTCCGTCGCCGGCAGGCAGACAGGCCGAGGAAATTGCCGTGGCGATTTACAAGCAGGCTTTCCGGTTCGGATCCGGATCGGTCCGTCAGGCGGCCGACGTATTGGGTCTGTCCGCCGAGGAGCACGATGCCGGACTGCGGGAACTCAATCGACTCGGACTGGTGACCGCAGGCCGCGACGATCCGCGCGTGGCGACTGTCGTATCACCGGAGATCGCCATCGTCCGGGTGCTGGAACGGGACCGCGCGACGCTCACGCGGTACCGGGACACCATCGCCGCCACCAGCGAGTCGCTGGAACGTATCGTCGATCGGTTCCTCCCCCTCGGTCCCGGCCCCCGGCTGGACCTGGAATTCGAGGTCATCGAGGACCTGGCGCGGGTGGCGGAGACGCTGGACATGATGACCGACCTGGGCAGGGAGGAGATGCTGTCCATGCACCCGGGCCCTCTCCCACAGGAGCACCTCCTGCGGGAGGGCCTGGCCCGGGACCGGCGCCTGGGCGAACGCGGCCTGAGCTTGCGGGCCCTCTACGTGAAACAACTGACCACCACCCCGTTCGTCGCCACCTACCTTCGTGAACTGATCACCGTCGGCTACGAGATCCGGACCACGACCACGCTGCCCATCCGCATGATCATCTGCGACACGCGGCGGGCGCTGATCCCGCTGGACCCGACGCAGGGCCAGGCGGGGGCGATCGCCATCGACGGCGAGGTGATGGTCCGTTCGCTGGTCTGCGTCTTCGAGCACTGCTGGCAGGACTCGAAGCCGCTCACCGGCGGCACCAACGACCAGCCCGCCAACCAGCTCACCGATCAGGAACACACAGTGCTCCGGTTGCTGTCGGTGGGCATGAAGGACGAACAGATAGCCAGGGCCATCGGCGTCTCCGTACGGACCGTCTCCCGGACCGTCAGCGACCTCATGCGGCGTCTCGGCGTGCAGAGCCGCTTTCAGGCCGGCGTCCGGGCGGCGCAGGCCGGCTGGGTCGACTGACCCCCGGCGACGCCAGGGTGAGATGCCTCCCCGGCGCCACCGGCGCCGCCTCCGGTCGGGTGGCGGTGCCCGGCTCGGCCTTGTCCCGCCGCACCCCGAGCGCCCACAGCGCCGGACCGGTCATGATCGTGGTGAGCAGCGCCATCGCCACCATTACCGAGAACACCAACTGGTCGATCAGGCCCACCTGGAGACCGACGGTGAGCACCACGATCTCGGTCAGACCGCGGGTGTTCATCAACGTGGACACGGTGAGCGCCTCCCGCGGGCCGAGCCCACCGAGCCGGGCCGTCGGATAGGTGCCCAGCACCTTCGCGACAACTGCCACGGCCACCACGAGGGCGAGTTCGCCCAGCACGTCCGGCCGCATCCGGGACAGGTCCACGTTGAGCCCGGCGACGGCGAAGAAGACCGGCACCAGCAGCATGTTGTTGACCGGCTCCAACCGGGCGACGATCTGCTCCCGCACCTCCGACATCCCCTCGCGTGGCATCATCGCGCCGAACAGGAAGGCGCCGAAGATGTAGTGCGCCCCGATCCACTCGGCCGCCGCGCAGGACACCAGGAGGCCGGCCAGCACTGCGGCGAGGGCACCGTTGCCGGCTCCCGCGCGGCCCAGCAGACGCCGCAGCATCGGCCGCACCAGATAGAGGTGGGCCAGCACGTACGGCACGGCAAGCGCCAGCCGCCACATGTGCTGCCCCTGCGCCCCCGCGTAGGCGATCACCGCGTAGAGCAGGCCCCAGGCCAGCACGTCGTCGACGGCCGCCGCCGCCAGCGACAGGTTGCCGGCCCGTACACGCTGCAGGCCGTGCTCGGTCACGATCCGGGCGAGCACAGGGAAGGCGGTCACGGCCACCGCAACCCCGATGAACAGCGCCGTCGCCGACGGATCCGCCGCACCATGCCGGCGTACCAGCCACCAGCCGAGGGCGACGCCCAGCACCACCGGCACCGCCAGCGCGCCGAGCGCCACCACCACCGCCTGGCGTCCGCTGGCCCGCAGCATCCTTCGGTCCAGCTCGTAGCCGACCAGGAAGACGAACAGCACCAGCCCCACTGTCGACAGCGCGCCCAGGGCGGACCGCGCGGATGCCGGGAACAACCAGTCGCTGAAGCCGCCCAGCAGGGTGGGGCCGAGCAGCACACCGGCCAGGATCTCGCCCACTACCCGTGGTTGTCGCAACCGGATCGCCGCCTGCCCGAGCAGCCGGGCCGCCGCGACGATGATCGCCAGGTCCACCAGGAAAATGACCACGCCCTCGCTCATGGATCGTCCTCACTTCCGCCGCAGGGGGTGTCAGATGCCGCGATGCGAGTGGTACCGCAGGGTGCGCAGGCCGATCCGCAGCCAGGTGCCCGGAGTGACAACCACCGGTACGCCCGGCCGCAGCCGGTCCCACTGGTTGCGCTCCTCGGCCCACACGAAGGTGCCGTTCGTGGACCCGTTGTCGGTAAGCCGGACGTCCCAGCCGTCGATGTCGATGCGGGCGTGCACCCGGGACACCGACGCCTGCCGGTCGTCGACCGCCAGCGGCTCGCAGCCCGTCTCGGCGCCGTCGCGCCCGTCCGGCGCCCGGCCCAGCAGGTATCCCCGGTCCAGCGGATAGGTGGAGCCGTCGTCGAAGGTCAGCACACCGAGCGGCGGCCGCGGCCCCGGCTCCGGGTCCAGGCTTCCGTTGGCGTTGGACAGCCCACAGGTGCCGCAGTACGGCGCGCGCGGGTCGTTCAGGTGGCCGTCGCGGCAGCGTACGCCCAGCACTGTCGGCCTCGGTGCGGCGTGCGGGCCGGCGGGCGACGGCGACGCGGCCGGTCCGGTAACCGGCGGCGCGGAGATCGGGTGTATCAGCACCGACGGCGCGTCCGACGCGGACACCGGCGGCGCGGACACCGGTGACGCATCCGGTCCGGCCGGTGGGGCCGACGGCACGGGAGGCGAGGGCGCCGGCACGGGAGGCGGAGCCGACGGCCGGTCCGTCGGGGGCAGGCAGGCCGCGCAGGCACAGTGCCCGGTGCGGGCGGCGGACACCGACGCGGCGACGCACGCCGCGCAGCCGCACTGTTCCGGGTGACCGGTGTCCGCCGACGGAGGCATGTCGAGCAGCGGTCCCACCGGCGGCGTGGGCGGCACGTTCAGCAACGGGCCGACCGGCGGCGCGGTCGGCGCGGTCGGCGCGGTGTCGGCGGCCAGGACGCCACCGGCCCTGATCACCCCGGACTGCAACACACTCCAGTCGTCGGCGTCGCGGTCGGTCACCTCCTCGCCCAGCCGGACGCTGGTCAGGGTGACGTCCGGATCCACCAGCCGGTTGACGCAGGTGACCGACTCGCGGCCGTCCAGGTGGATCGGGCCCACCGGCCCGGAGAGCGTGGCCAGGGCACGGCCGTGCACCAGCACGGCCCAGCCGTCGGAGCACGGTCCGAAGGCACACAGCGCCGGGTAGGCGCCGTTGTCGCCGTCGTCGCTGAGCAGGTGCGTCAGCCGGCGGCACAGGTCCCGGCCGTCACCGCGGGCGGCCACCTCGCCGAGGGTGTCCAGCAGACGGGTGACCTGCGGGGCCCACTCGGCGCTGGCATCGCAGAGCAGGACGAGGTCGCCCTGCCTGGCCAGGATCCCGTCGCCGGGCACCGGGCGGAGCACCGGCCGTACGCTGTTGATGTCGATCGTGGTCACAGCAACCTCCCACCGTGGAAACGCCATCGGATGAACGGCACCCGCATCGGCCCCTGGGCGACCAGCCAGACCGCGATCCAGACCAGCGTGAAGTGCCAGAGGAACGCCGCGAGTACGGGCGGCCCGGCGCCGGGTACGTGTCCGGCCCGCAGCAGCAGCCAGACCAGCACGCCCTCCGGCACAAGGGTGACCAGCGCGAAGAGGGTGGGCCAGTCCTTCTCCCAGCGCCACTGCATGAGCAGGTGGTAGACGCACTCCCAGGCCACGCCGAGGACGGCGACGGTGGCGAGCACGATGAACGTCTCCCGGTAGTGGTCACCCCACCCACCAGGGATCGGCAGGACCGGCGCCAGGACCAGGGTGACCAGCCCGCCGACCACCGCCAGCAGGAACAACCGGGTCTGAATACGACCGAGCAATGTCGGTACCATCACGCTCCCCTTTCTCTCGTCGACTCCGGACGGCCTGGGGTAGCCGACCGGTCAGATCGGCCGGTCGCGCAGCCAGCGCCACCATTCGCGCAGTGAGCGGGCCGGGCCGATCCGATTGCCGAACCCCTGCCGGGCCAGGTCCTCCTGGATCTCCTGGGCGGCGATCTGAAGCCCGAGGAAGGTGTCCACACCCGGGAAGTAGCCGCCCAGGGTGGCCGCTCCGGAGGCGTAGATCCGGCCGTCACCGCTGGCCGCGCCGCGCACCTCGAACGCCCGGGACACGTCGAGCCGACCGATCGGGTTGCGGCCGGCGTTGGCGTGCCGGAGCAGGTCGTTGATGACCCGGTGGGAGGTGATGTCACCGTCCAGGCCGGTGCAGTCGATGACGTAGTCGGCGCACAGCTCCACCCGGCTGGACTCGGAGTCGACGTACGCCCGCAGCCGGCCGTCGGGGCCCTGCCGGAGCTCGCCCATCGTGCCGGCCACCGACCGGTACCATCCGCCGTTCTTGCCCTCCCGCAGCTGCCGCTGCCAGTGCCTGCGGTAGGCCGTGTTGGTGCCGCCGATCTCGGCGTAGATCCGCGCCCGGTCCCGCCCCTCGCTGCGCCGCGCCCGCGCCTTGAGCTGGCCACCCCACACGGACTTCGGATAGTTGAAGCCCTGGTAGGCGAAGCCGTCGCCGCCGGCACGCCGGGACCACGGGTGCGGGCCGTGCGCGCCCTCCACGTAGGTGCGGAAGAGGTGCACGATCTCGGTCTGCAGCCCGTGCCGCTTCCGTTCGCTGATCAGCCGTTCCAGCACACGGGAGGCGACGATGCCGGAGCCGCGGATCAGCACGCGACCGGTCCGCTGGCGCAGCGCTGTGTAGACGTGCTCGTGGTCCTCGTAGGCGTTGACGACCCGGTGGAAGTCCGAGGTGTCCCGGAACTGCCGCAGCTCGGGCAGGAACTTCAACCCGGCGTAGCCCACCGCGAGATGCACGAACCAGGAGCGGTAGGCCACCACCCGCGACGGCCTGCCGGGCTCGTTGACCGCCAGGACTGTGAAGTAGCCGCCGCCCCAACGCCGCCGTACGGTGCGGACCTGACCGGTGTCCAGCATGTCCCAGTACCGGATCCGGGTGGCCTCCCGCTCCAGACCGGTCAGCACCATGCCCAGGCGGGGGGTGTAGAAGTCCGCGAAGACCGGCTCCCGCAGCACCTGCCACAGCGCGCGTGGGCTGCGGGTACGGAACGCCTCGGTCAGGGCGTACGACGGAAAGCCCCACACGTTGTCCGGACGCGACGCGGAGTCGGAACGGATCCGCTCGCCGCGCGGAATCTGCGACACCCGGGTCAGGTACTCGTAGGTGCGCCACGGTCGGTCCAGGTTGGACAGCACCCGGATGTCGCGCGTCGGCACGCCGGCGATCCGCAGGTAGTCGACGGTCACGAAGCTGCCGATCCCGCCGCCGACGGAGACGAACGGCACGTCGGTCACCGGCAACCCGGCGTCGCGTACCATTTCGTCGCTCCACCAGTCACTGGCCTCCAGGTCCGCCGGCAGGTCCTGCGGACCGGGTAGCCGGCCCAGGTCGTCGTAGACCCTGGTCTCGGTAAGCAGGGTCCCCTCGCTCAGTTTCACCGGATTCGCCTCCTCGGTAGCCGGTACGACGACCGGACGGCTCGGACCGCCGGTGTCGCCTGCTACCCGGGGACGTTAGGTCGACCGGCGTCGCTCGACCGTCGGTACGGCGTCACAGTCGCCGGCCTGCGTGGGCCGACGCCGTGGGCCGACGCCGACGACGAAACCTCCGACGACGCCCCACCTCTCCGGCGGCCAGTCCACGTCGCGCAGGTCGACGTCGGCGGGTAGGACCTGCGTTGGCGTGCCGACAAGCGCCGCCTCCCGGGCCAGCAGGCGCGCCGCGAGGTGCGCCGCGCCGAGGTCGCGGTAGACATCCAGGAGCGCGCCGGCCTGGTACGGGTCCAGCACGTCGGGCCAGGTGACCCGCCAGAGGACCAGGGCCGGGGCGACGCCGTGGCCGAACGCGTCCGGCGTCACCCGCCGGACCACCCGCAGCGGCCACTGGGCCGGTGCCCGGACGGGGACCAGGCGGACGCCGGCCGTTGGCCCGCGGGCGGCGGACCGGCACCGCCACAGTCCTTGCGGCAGCCCGGGCACGTCCATCGTGACCACGAACGGATCCAGGACCGACCCGAGACCGGTCAACGCGGACAACCCCCCGAGCAGGTACGCGAGGCGGCCGGCCGGCACCGGCTCGCTCGCGACGTCGTGCCGGTCCGCCTCGGCGGCGGTCAGCGCGGCCAGGGCATCCGGTCGGGACGGCGGGTCGGCGGGCAGCCAGCGGCCAGCGGCGTCCCCGGCGACGGTGGCGGCGGCTTCCGTCGTGACCGGGCCGCGGCGGCCCGCCCCGGCGCACCAGTAGCGCCGGGCCGACCACAGGTCCCATTCGAGCGCGGTCCAGCCGACGGCGGGAGTGTCGGAGGCGGGAGGGGGGCCCGCTCCGTACCAGTCGAACACCATGTCGACCTCCTTCCGACCTGTCGCCGGGGTCGCGGGCACGGCCGAGGCGCGGATTCGTCACCGACTATGGAGTGCGTGTCTCGAACAATGACACGAAACGCTGAGGATTGGCTTACCGACAACCATTGGCCGGTATACGCCATGGCGTGATTGTGCCTGTAACCACGGAAAGATATAGCCAAGGATTTCGGCGCCGGACGCCGGCTCGAATGGAGGTTGGCGTCACTCTACGCCACCGAACCGACGGTCTCGTCGGGCGGCCAAAGCCTCGATAACCGGCTCTTCCGGACACGAGACGATGCGGAGAGTTCGGCAGCGGGTGCCGCCTCGGCGAGCGGTATCCGTTGACGGTAACGACAGCGGGTTGCACGGTGGATGGCGACGGCAACGCTATGGAAGTTCCAAACCCCGGTCGGTCCGCACATCGCTGACCATCCGATCGCCGTCCCCGCGCCGCGCATTCCGCAGCGACCGATGCACCTTCGTCACACCGATGACGGTGTTCCCGTGCCCGTCGACCGGAGGTCTCCATGCGCCACTCCGCCCCGCAGCCCATCCATAACCCTACGACGACCGAAGCGAGCCCCACGTACGCCGACAACGTCGTCCCCCTGCGCCGCACTGTTGCGCGGACAGCAGACGCGGACGACCGCACCGCCCGCCTGCAGCTGCTGGGCGCCTTCGAACTGCACTGCGGCGGCCGGCGCATCCCGGTCGGTGCCGCCGCCCAGCGGCTGCTCGCCCTCCTGGCCCTGCGGCAGCACCCGCTGGCCCGCGCCACCGCCGCCGGCGTGCTCTGGCCCGACGTGACCGACCAGCGGGCGCAGGCGAACCTGCGGACCGCCCTGTACCGACTCAACCAGGTCTGCGCCGGTCGGGTGGTGGAGGCGACCTCCCACACCATCCGGCTCTCGCCCTCGGTGTCGGTCGACGCGACCGAGGTCGCCGAGTTCGCCACCGCCCTGCTCGACGACCCCACCCGGCTGCCGGCCCGCTGGCCCACCATCGAGTCGATGCACCGGGACCTGCTACCGGAGTGGGACCACGCGTGGCTGCGACCGGAGCAGCAGCGCTACCGCAGCCTGCGGCTGCACTGTCTGGAGGCGCTGTGCGACCGGCTGCTCCAGCACGGCCGCTTCGGCCAGGCCGCCGACGCCGTCCTGGCCGTGGTGCACGCCGACCCGTTCCGGGAAAGCGCACACGGCAAGTTGATCCGGGTCTACCTCGCCGAGGGCAACCGCAACGAGGCGGTGCAGCACTACCTGCACTACCGCCGGACCCTCCGCGACGAGCTGGGACTCAACCCCTCCCCCGAGATCGGCCAGCTGGTCAACGCCGCCTGAGTGCCTCACGGCGACGCCACGACGCCGCGAGTGCCACGGCCCGGTGACACCACCCGCCGAGAGTGGAGGACGGCACGCACGCACGACCGACCGACGACGCGACACAGCGCAAAGCAAAGGAGACTCGGATGAGACACCGCGCAAAGCACGCGACCCGGAACCCCTGGTCGGCGCCGGGCGGCCGGCACCGCGACCCGGAGACCGGTCGACGCACCGGCAACCGAAGCGCCCTGGCCGTGACGGCCGTGTTCCTCAGCGCGGCGCTCGCCGGGCTGATCACCATGCCGCACGTGGTGAACGCCGACGAGGGCACCGACGCCGCCGCCACGGACACCCGCAAGGCCGCCAAGGGCAAGACCGACCTGCGCAGGGGCGCCGTGTTCCTGATGTCCAACGCGGAGGACGGCAACGAGGTGGTCGCCTTCTCCCGGGCCTCCGACGGCAAGCTCACCGAGGTCGAGCGCTTCCCGACCGGCGGCACCGGCAGCGGCAGCTTCGAGGACAGCGCCAACGCGCTGGTGGTGGGCAGCGCCGAGGGCGAGGCCTCGCCGAACATGCTCATCGACCAGCGCCGGCTGCTGTTCGTGCCGAACGCCGGAAGCAGCACCATCTCGGTCTTCCAGATCAACGCCGACAGCCTGGAACTGGTCGAGGAAGTGCCGTCCGGCGGGCAGAAGCCGGTCAGCCTGACGGTGAACAACGGCCTGCTGTACGTGCTCAACAGCGGCGAGACCGCCAACCACCTCTTCGACGAGGACACCAACGTCCTGGAGAACTGCACCAGCGGCGCCCGTCCCGAGATCACCGGTTTCTCGGTGTCCAGCGGAGGCGAGCTGACGCCGGTGAAGAACTCCACGAGGCAACTGTCCGGGCAGGCGCACTCCGGCTGCGCCCAGGTGTCCTTCAGTGCCGACGGCCGGTCGCTGCTGGTGACCGAGCGCCTGGCCAAGCTGCCGGCGCACGCCGACAGCGAGGTCGACGACGACGAGGGAACGGTGGTCACCTTCCAGGTCCGCCAGGACGGTACGCCGGGGCGCAAGCGGGTGCAGGACGCGACCGGGCGTGGCCCGTTCGGCTTCGCGGTCACCCGCAGCGGCACCGTGCTCACCACCGAGCAGTTCGGCGGCTTCGCCAACGACAACGCCTCGGCGGTGGCCTCGTACACCTTCGACGAAAACGGCGGCCTCGAGGCCAGCAGCGAGTCGGTGTTCAACAAGCAGACCGACACCTGCTGGGTCGTGGTCAACGGCGACGAGTCGCTGGCGTACGCGTCCAGCCCGTTCGGCGACGGTACTATCTCCAGCTTCTCGGTCACCGACGGCGTGCCGAAGCTGCTGCACGAGTCGGCGTCGGCCGAGGACGGCAAGGACCGCAAGAACGACCACGTGCCGACCGGGGCGACCGACCTCGCCCTCAGCTCGGACAGCCGCTACCTCTACCAGCTGAACTCCTTCGAGGGAACGCTCACGGTGTTCAAGGCCAACCAGGACGGTTCGCTGGCCTACGTCGAGGATCACCGGGTGTTCGACCTGGAGGTCTTCGGCGAGGGCGGCGAGGGCGACCCGATGGGCATCGCGGTCATCTGACCGTGGTCCACCTTCCACCGACCGCGTGGGGACCGGCTCGACAGCCGGTCCTCACGCGGGTCCGACGTCGCCTCCGGGAGGACGGGAGCGACGAGGCGATCACGTATCGTCGAACGACGACGAATACGTGCGAGATCACGGCCCCGCCGAGGAGTGCCCCATGCACGAGTTGACCTGCGCCCAGATGGTCGAGTCCATCACCGACTACCTGGAGGGCACGCTGCCGCCAGACGAGCTGGAGAGCTTCCGCGCCCACCTGCTGTGCTGCGACGGCTGCGACGCGTACCTCGACCAGATGCAGTCCACGGTGCGGCTGCTGCGGTCCGCGCCCGGGCACCGGTTGCCCGTCGCTGTCGAGTCCGCCATCGTCCAAACGTTCCGCGAGTGGAACGGCACGAGGGCGGAACAGTGACTGTCGACCTGGCGGGCCTGCTCGCCGGTGACGAGGACGCGTTCCGGGACCTCGTCCGGGCACACCAGGCGACGATGATGCGGCTGGCCCTGCTGCACGTACGCAGCACCGCCGACGCCGAGGAGGTCGTGCAGGAAACCTGGCTGGCAGTCCTGCAGGGGATAGACGGGTTCGAGGGCCGGGCGTCACTGCGCACCTGGATATGCCGCATCCTGCTCAACATTGCCCGGCGTCGCGCCGGGCAGGAGTCCCGCAGTGTCCCGATGTCCGGCCTGCCGGGCGCGGACGGCGGGCCGAGCGTGGACCCGGACCGCTTCATGTCCTCCGGGCCGAACGCCGGGCACTGGAGTGCGCCGCCCCGACGGTGGGGCCGCCAGCCCGAGGACCTGCTCCTCGCCGGGGAACTACGCGAACTGCTCGGCGACGCCGTACGCCGGTTGAGCCCCGGACAGCGTGAGGTGATCACCATGCGCGACGTGGAGGGGTGGACCAGCACCGAGGTCTGCGAGCTGATGGAGATCAGCGAGGGCCACCAGCGTGTCCTGCTGCACCGCGCCCGTTCGCGGGTACGGCAGACGGTCGAGTCGTACCTGGAGCGGCAGAGCAGCCCTGCCAGCTGAGCGGCACCGGCGAGAATCGCGCCGGCCGGTGTAACGCCGGGGCCTCCGCACGCCACTGGACGGACATGTGAACCGTCCGTGCGCCCGGTGCCCGTCCGCCGGGACGTGCCCGCTCTGCGAGAGGTGCAGCCATGACGTTGACCAAGGAGACGACCGAGGACCGGCCGCAGGGCCGCCCGTCGGGCTACCTGTCGGTCCTGCGCAGCCCGGGGATGGCCGCGTGGTTCGCGGCAGTGGTCTGCCAGCGCCTTCCGATCGCGATGGCACCGCTGGCGCTGGTGCTGCTGGGGCGCGAGGTGACAGGTTCCTTCTCGGTAGGTGCTCTGCTCGCCGGTGCGTTCGCCCTCGCCGAGGCGGCGGCGGCCGGGGTGATGGGCCGCCGCTTCGACCGCCGGCCGGCAGGGCCGGAGCTGCGGCTCGTCCTAGCTGTCCAGGCGGTCGCCCTGCTGGCCCTGGTCGGGGTGTCCCGGGTGCTCGACGGCGCCGTGGTCGTGATCGGCATGGTGGTCCTCGCCGCGCTGGCTGGCGCTGTCGCCTCGGGTGCACACGGTGGACTGCGGGCGCTTGTGGTGCGCAGCGTGTCGCAGGAGAGCCAGCACTCCGCGTTGGGCCTGGAGGCATCGATGACCGCCCTGATGTGGGCGGTCGGGCCGGCCGTCATCGGCGCGCTGGCGTTCCTCGGCGGCCCCGCGGTGTCGCTGGCGGTCACGGCCGGTGTCGCCGGCGTCGGCGTGCTTGTCGCCGGAGCCCTTGTGGACCCGGGCCGGGCGGCGACCGACCCGGGGCACGGGGACAGTGTCTGGCGGCTGTCCTGGCCGGCGATGACGCACGAGGCCGCGGTGCTGCTGACGGTGGGTGCCGCGTACACGGCGCTCCCGGCGCTGCTGGAGCGCCTCGGTGGCGACGCCGACCTGTCCGGCCTGGCCCTGGGCGGTTTCGCCGTGGCCGGCATCGCCGGTGGCATCGTCTACGGCGGACGGCGCTGGCCGGCCAGCTACCACAGCCAGACCACAGTGCTGATCCTCGTCCTGTGCGCGATGGTGCTGGCCGCCGCCGTGGCCGGCACGGTGCCGCTGGTGATCGCGCTGCTGCTGGTCGGGGGTTTCGCCAGCACCCCGGCGCTCACCGCCCGAGGTGCCGGATTGCAGCAGATGCTGCCCGAGTCGCAGTGGTCCGCCGGGTTCTCCGGTCTGTACGCCGCAGGCGGCATCGGCTTCGGCCTGGCCGGCCTGGTGGTGGCGCCGCTGCTGGCCTCGGTCGGGCCGCACGTCGCGTTGGCGGCCTGCGCGCTCCTCGCCGCCGGTCTCACAGTGGTGGGCACCGTCGCCGAGTCCCGGCTGACTCGAATCCCGGCCACGCACCCCGCGCCGACGCCCTGACCCGCGCCCGCCGGGCATCGGCGGCGTGCCGGGGTGCGGCGGAGGGCGTGCCGGGTTTCGGGGGACGATTCAAACCCTATGGACAGACATCGAGGCCCTGGCCGGCTTCCTGCTGGCCGGGGCCTCATGTTGGTGCCCGGTATGTCCCGAACCCACGGACGCTGGGGATACTGCCGTGATGACGGTCAAGGCGCTCATCTTCGACTTCGACGGCCTGCTGATGGACACGGAGACGACGCTGCTGGAGAGCTGGCGTTGGGAGTGGCGGCGGCATGGTCTGGAACTCGATCCGGCCGGCTTCTTCGCCGACCATGGCGGCGACGCGAACGAGCCGCGTTACGCGGCGCTCGCCGCCACGGTCGGGCCGGCCTACGACCGCGAGTCCAGTCACGCGCTGCGGATGGCGTACCGGGCGGAACTGAACGCGGCGCTGGAGCCGGCACCGGGGATCGTCGGCTGGCTGGACCGGGCCGCGGAGCTGGGGCTGCGGCTCGCGGTGGCGAGCAGTTCCCCGGTCACCCACGTGGGGGCGATGCTCGATCGGACCGGGCTGCGGGCGCGGTTCGAGGTGCTGGTGACCGGCGAGGAGGTGGCCGCGCACAAGCCGGATCCGGCCGTCTACCTGCTGGCGCTGGACCGGCTCGGGGTGCAGGCGCAGGAGGCGATCGCATTCGAGGACACCCCGCACGGCGTGGCGGCGGCGCACGCGGCCGGGCTGCGCTGCGTGGCAGTGCCGAACCCGCATGCGGACCACGCCCGCTTCACGGCCGCGGACCTGCTGCTGCCCAGTGCCGCGGAGCTGTACCTGGACGCGGTCCTGGCCGGGCTGGCCCGGCGCGTTGGCAGTTCCCGGTTGCCTGATCGAGGCTAGACCTCTCCGGTCCAGGGTTTTCCGACGTCAGCCCGTACCGCGCTGCCACCGGGCGGCAGGTCAAGAACGTCGATCAGGCTGGGGTCCTCGTCGACGGCATGGTGCAGGTGCCCGACTTTGCCGTTGCTGCCGCTCGCGTCGGTGGCTCCGATCAATTGCCACACTCCGTCGTCCGCGTCGTGGCTGACGAACAGAACAGGCTCACGGCGTTCGAAGACCTCAGGGGTTTGAAGACAGACCGTGCCGAGCAGCCAGTGCCGCATCCACCAGGCACGCCGATCGCGCTGCATGACCTGGTCGGTGACCCACCAGACGAACGGCAGGTCCTCGTGGGCACGCGACTGGTCCGCGGTCAGGTCCGGACCGCCCTGCGGGACCCGCTCGAAAGGCTCGTCGATGAGCGAGAACGCGTGACCGTCCTCGTTGGCGAAGATGACGGCGTGGAAGGTGCCACCGCCAGGATTGCCGGCACCGATCCCGACGGACAGACGGGCTACGTGCGGGTCCGAGCCGGTGGACCAGCCGAACGCGTACGAGGCCAACTCCCCACGCGGCCCCACGAACTCACCGAACGCCCGCCGGTCCATGCCGCTGACATCGGCCGTCGGCACCTCAATGAGCGCACCTTCCAGCACCTGAATATCCACGCCGGCAACTTAGCTGATCGAGAGCATCGTGCCGCAGGCGCACGCACTCGAATCCGCATGCGTGGACGCCGCCGTCGCCAAGTCGCCGATTGACTCAGGGCGCGACGATACGATCGGCGAACATCAATCGAAAGGCGTTCGACGTCCCTTACAGGAGGTGTCGTGCCGGATCTGATCATGGCGCTTCAGCGGCGGATTGACGTAAATGCCCTGCGTGCCGTCAACACCTACCAGCGAGAGGTGCCCGAGTACGCGTCGCCGTCACCGGAGCAACTCGCGCACATGCTCGACTTCGCGCGTTTCATCAGACGGGTGAGTCTGGAGCGCGTACGGGACGACACGCCGCTCGACGAGGACGATCTGGCGGCTATCGGCGACGTCGGCCGAC
The DNA here is from genome assembly GCF_049841715.1 of Micromonospora sp. DT41. NCBI lineage: Bacteria > Bacillati > Actinomycetota > Actinomycetes > Micromonosporales > Micromonosporaceae > Micromonospora > Micromonospora sp. DT41. Next base: position 304,898 of record NZ_JBNCKU010000004.1, read on the forward strand.
GACGAGGCGAGGATCGGCTCTCGCTGGCGTCACAGCGGCAGGCGCTCAGCACGCATACCGCACTGATGCTGCGCGATGTGGTGGAGACCGCGGCTCCGGCCAACACCGAGGACGTGCTCCACATGGCCAACTGGCTCGGGCGGGAGGGCAGCCGAGCCCGCTGCGCCTACCTGGACGGTTACCTCGATGGCGTCGCACAGACCTGGTCGATGTCGGCTCAGGTCCAGTTGCTCGCGCGGTCGCTGCTGGCCGACGAACCACCGCCGATCGGCATCGCTCGGGCGGCCGGCGTACGTCTCGGGCATCGGTGGCTGGTGACGGTCGTTCGCTTCGATCCGCCGGGCCTGGCCGCCCCGGAGCGGAAACGCATCGTCGCGACGGCCCTGGCGTCCTGGCGGATCCCGATGTCCTGGCTCGGGCCGGCGGAGTTGGTACTGGCCACGCCGGCATCGGTCGACGCACCGGCGGCCACGTCGGCATGGCTCGTCGACGGTGGCGTCCACGGTCCGGTGGCGGATCGCACCCTGGAGCTGGTCCGTGGCGTCGCCGTGGGCTCCGGCCGTCGGTGCGCTGCCGGCGCGGCCGTCGGAGCGGTGGGCCAGTTGGCCGGTGTGCTGGACCAGGCTCGACAGATCAGCCGACTGACGTCGGCGGAGCGCAGACCTCAGCACCTCTACACCGTCGCGGACAGGTTCGTCGAACTCGGAGCCGTCCACTCGCCACACATGGACAGTTGGCTGCGGGAACTCGTCACCCGACTCGAGGCCGGCCCGGACCTGATCCGCACCCTCGACGCGTACTACCTGCACGACATGTCCCGACCGGCGACGGCACGGGCGCTGGGCGTCCACACCCGCACGCTCGACTATCGCCTACGGCGCGTACATGAGCTGATCGGGCTGCGTCCCGCCTCGACCCGCGGCGTGCGGATCCTGACCGCCGCGGTCGCCTGGACGTTCGCCGACCGGCTGCGGGAGACATGACGAGGTCGGCGTAGCCGACCGACCGCCGCTGGCACTGCGGCAGCCGGCCGGTTCCATAGTGCGTACGCCTCAGCAGCTGACCTGCACGATGGGCGACTGCGTTTCCAGCCTCGCTGACGGGGGGTAGTAGCCGCCGGGAGCAGTGTAGGTGTGGATGCCCCTGGTGACGTAATAGTTCGGCACAGCTTGGCAGATCGTGAAGGCGACACCGGTGTACGTCTTGTTCCCGGGACCCGAATTCAGGCTTCCGACCGACACCAGGAAGAAGCCGCTGCCCGGGACGTACTGGTACAGCTCGACCTGAGCACCGATGTAGGGAATGACCTGGTCACACCACGAATCCGCCTTGCCGTCGAGGCTGCCGGGGATGCCGTTACCGCCGGTCGACGCATGTGGATACTGGGCCCGTGCGCTGCAGGTGATCACATTCTCGGCGGCTGCCGCGACACGACTGGACGGCGCCCGGCTGAACGTAGGTGTTACCGCTGCGGCCTGCTTTCCGGCCAGAGCCTCCGCCGCATCGAGCACCGCCTGGGGGATCGTCCCGTCAGCCATTGCAGACCCTGCTGCACTGGCCGGAGAAGCAACGGCGGAAATGGAGACTGCCAGCAGTGCGGCAAGCCCGATGCCGAGCACGCGACGTCTGAGCATCTTCCCCTCCTACAAATCGTTCCCCCGAAGTGGCAGGGGAATCGGAAACCATGGTGGGGAAACTATTCAGCGAAAGGCGTGCCGGCGTCTTCGTGAACGATCGCAAACCTGCACCTTGATCGGCGCCTGCCTTGTCATGCCGCACAACCGCCCCCCGCAGACCGGCGGCGTCGGCGGGGACTACCGAGGGCGGCTTGTGGCATAGCTTGGTTCGGTGCCGTTGACGTACCCTGCTGTTGATCTTGTCGATGGGCCTGTTCGTCTTCGCCGGTGGCGGGAGGACGATCTGGACTGTGTACGGGCCGCAGCCCAGGATCCTCGAATTGTCGAGGCCACGACGGTTCCGGGAGTGTTCTCGGTCGACGCAGGACGGGCGTTCATCGCTCGGCAGTGGAGTCGAGTCGCCAACGGTGAGGGCGTCTCGCTTGCGATTGCTGATGCGGTGACTGATCAAGCGCTCGGTTCAATCGTGCTCATGCTTCGGCCGCAGCCGGAAGTGGCTGGTCTCGGCTACTGGCTCATCCCGTCGGCGCGGGGGCGAGGAATCACCACTCGTGCCGTGAGCATGGTGTCGTCATGGGCGTTGGACATCGCGGGCATGGAGCGGGTGGAGGCGTGGGTGGAGCCGGACAACGAGGCGTCCCGGCGGGTTCTCACCGCGGCCGCCTTCGAGCAGGAAGGTGTGCTGCGCAGCTTCCTGTCTTTTCCGGGCCGTCGCGCTGACGCGGTGGTCTTCTCCAGGATCCGAGGCCCTCATCCTTGAGGAGCTGACCGTGGCCTGGCCCAGGCTGCGCGGATACCGGTCGCATCCGCTGGCTTCAGCTCTGACCCTCTCCAGCACCTGGCAGGTCGAGATAGGCCAACAGCCGTAGGACTCCGGCGAGGTGTTGAAGGTCGTGCCAGAGCACCGGCATGCTGTCCGCCGGGCCGCGCAACAGCGCACGCAGTTCGGAAAGGTCGTCGCTGGTCTGCCCGACGTCGATCCCCGCTGCCGGGTCGTTACTCACCTCGAACGCGGTCCGCAGGTCGACGTTCCAGTAAAGGTCGACACCGGCGCGGGACACGTCGAGCTCCGCTCCGAACCGCTCCTCCACTGCGTCCAGCAGCCTTCCGGACACCGCGCGAAGGTCCTGGATCCTCAGCACGTCGGCCACGTTCACCACCCTCCCGGTAGCACCCGCACAAAACGACAATGGTTGCGGTACTCAGCTGGTGTACGGCAGCAGAAAGGCCACCTCCAAATCCGCGAAGTGGCCTTCGACCTGCGTGGGCGATGCTGGCACCGAACCAGCGACCTCTTCGGTGTGAACGTCGATCTACCTACTGGTCGAGGCTCGGCCAATGTCGTCCCGTGTCATCGGCTGCTGGCCGGAGGCCGTCGTGGGTCGCCCGCCATTGGGTAGTGCGCCTCGTCTTGCTGACTTCCTGCTGACATGGCCCTGATCTTGCAAAAGACCAAGCCTGCTGTCGGCCAGCGTCGGTAACTGCCGCTGAACTGCTCGCCTTGTCGGCTGCCGTTGGCCTTCGACCGTGCCCGTCGCCCGGCTTGGCCGTACGGTGGCTGTACGGACCTAGCCCTGAGGTAGCGCCCCGTCTACCGACGACGCCTCAGCCACCCGGTACACGGCGACCACAGCGCTGAGAGGCAGAGCTGAATATACGTGCGGAAAGGGCCCGCCGTTGGGGGCGTCCTCCCAGCGCACGGGCTCTCCAAGTAGCTGTGTGTCGAGAGCGACGACCACAAGCGCCGACTCCTGCCCAAACACCCGCAGGGCCGTGGCACCCACCTGCTTGCGTGAGGAGCAGTGGACGAAGCCGCTGCTGCGGTCAAACGGCGAGCCGTCGAAACGCCCGACGGACTCGAACTCAGCCCACTCGGCAGGCAAGAGGATCTTGTAGATCAACACGGCCTAGGGTGGCAGACGGACGGCCGAACCGTCCAGAGATTTGCTCCGTCGTGCCCCGCCTCTCCCTACTTGCATGGCGCCGGGGGTCTCCGCTTCCATGATCTGCGGCACTCCCTACGCCACCGAGCTGGTCACCCGCGGCAGTCGCCTGGTCCAGCCAATGAAGCGGCGATGCAGCGCGCCGGCCGGCGCCCAAGGCATGTCCTCGGCGGCTTGGACGAGATAAGCACCGAGGTAGAGGGCCAGCGACATCGGAGCGTCGGCGTACTCCGCACGCAGCTCCCGCCTGCGGGTCCGGCATGGCCAGGGTAGGTCGCAACCGCCGCAGCTCCAGGTCGGCAGGACCGGACCGTGGCTGGTCACCACACACCGCCGAGAAACCGGGCCACGCTCGCGCGGGCCTGCCGGCTGGTCGCCCACTCCACCTGCCAGCACGGGTACGGCGTGAGCCGCGCCCACCACGCCCGGCAACCAACACACATGCCGTCCAGCCCTCGGACGTGCACCGCGAGAATCGTCTGCTCCTGGCCGGCGTTCACTGCTCGCCGACCTGCGGCCAGTGGCCCCGATTGATCGGAATCCGGTGCCGGCCACGGCAGGGCAGGTCGGCTCCGCAGCGGCAGATGTGCCGCCAGAGCTGCCACGACCACACCGGCCGATGCCGTCGGGCAAAGGTCAACGCGGTGGCCGAGAGGTACTCGTCGTACGAGACGCGCCGCACGCGCCCTCCCTCGTCGTTCAGGAGAGCGGCATCACCACCCTCTAATGAGGGGGACGCGGCGACCAGGCGACTGCCGCACCGCCCGCCGCATCCCGTGAGGGCGACGCTACGTACAGCCGCAGTGCCGGATGGGTAAGGTTCCTACCCCCTAGATCACGAGACCAGACCAACCTTCACCGCGAGGTCACGGGCATCATCGCGGGTAGACCGTGGACCGTCGAGCAGGTCCAGGGTGATCTGTCGGGCGTACCCGTTGAAACGGATCGTCTCCGGCGCCGACTCGTACGCCTGCTGGAGGGTTGCTACGGCCGTTTCCTTGTCGTCCTTGCCGTGGTGCGCCCGCGCGACCTCGATGAGATGCCGTGCCCGTCGTGGCCTCGACGGAATCGCCGCCGAATCGTGGCGGCGTGCCTGCCGAACCGCCTCACCCGACTTCTGCAACTCCACGGCCACGGTCACCGCATGAGCACCCATGATGACCCGGGAAAACGACGTCTGCGGCTGGTAGAAGCCCTGTGGCAGGCGCTGCGCCACCCGGTCCGCGCGATCCCAGTACCGCCAGGCGCGCCCGTCCTCGCCGGCACGAGCGGCCGTGTACGCGGCCTCGAAGTTCAGCGCCCCCCACAGCGCCAGCAAATTCATGCTTCCATCAGCCGTCCGCGACTCCAGAGCCGACAGCACGTCCAGCGTCACCGCCATGGCCGTGTCCCAATCCCCGGCGTCCCGATGCACCTGGCACAGGAACCACCCCGCGCCGGCGATCGCCTCGGGATCACCGGACTCTTGCGCCGCCACCATCGCCCGGTCCGCCACACGCCACAGCAGCTCCGCAGCAGGCTGGTAGGCGATGAACATCTGCGCCAACCCGAGCGTCTCCGCCAACAACGCCTGCGCCTGCCGACGCTCGGCGCCCTCGTACGCCAACGCGGCATGCTGCACGTCTCGCAGCAGCCCCGGCAACAGCCCGCCCAGCACCGTCCGGTGATCCGACGCCTGATGACGCGCACGCCACGCGGCCGCAAGCCGGCCCCGGAGGCTGGGCAACGACTCGACGGGGACGTCACCGGAGATCGCAAAGCGGTTCACAGCATCCCGGACCGACGCCAGCGCCGGATGCTCCGGCCCGTGGACCATGGCCGAACGGTCGCTCAGCTCTCCGGCCAGGGCAGACACGTCGACCTTGAGGGCACGCGCGATGCGGTCCAGCATGTGAATGCGCGGCGGCAGGATCCGATCCGTCTCCACTGCCTTGACCCACTCGGCGCTGCGTCCCACCAACCCACCAAGCACTGCGCGAGTCTTTCCGGACCGCTCGCGGTAGACCTTCAACCGCTGCCCGAACGTCAACTCCGGCAAGGCATCCACCCGGAACCTCCTCGCGTAGCGCGGGAATGCACCACCGACCCATCGGCGCAAATCACGCCCAACGCTACCGACCCCCAGGCCCCCTCATAACCCCTGAGACGCCCGCAGACTCACTGCGTCTGGCAGCCACTTCGGCCTCTCCTTGCAAGTTCTGGGCGCTCCGTCCTGAAGGGTCCGTCCACGTTTGCGACCTCGGGCGGGGCTGTACGTGCTCGGCCGCTGGTGGCTGCCCTCGTCCCGGCCGGTAGCTGTTACCGCTGCTGTCGCAAACGGTTTAGGAAGGAGACTGAGGCAGGTTGGCGAGCAGGACCGTGACCTGGTCCTGCGGGTCGACTCCGTCGCACACCAATCAAGATCATTGCACGCACTCTGTATGGCGGGTAGGGATGCTGGTTGGCGGTAACGAGCGGACGTCCAGGTCACTGCCCTTCGGCAGTGGGGCCGGGGGCGCCCACCCAACCGCTGACCGACAGGTACTGCCGGAGCCTCTCCGGGATCCGCCCCGGTTGGCAGATCCACTCGTCAGCCAAGGTCGCAACGAGCAGCTCGGCCCGCTCGAAGCAGAGCATGGTTCCGCCGACAGCCGGAACCGTGCCGTATCCCTGGACAAGGCCCACATCGACGAGGCATTGCCCGACCACCTCGCCGAGCACGTCGGTGGGTTGGACCGGTCCGACCACGGTTCGTCCGTACTCCTGCATGTCGTACGACGAGTAGGGCTCTTCCTCGGTGAGCTTCAGCAGGTCACCGCAGCCATGGGCCATGATGGCTGGCATTCCCTCGAAGTGCAGCCAGAAATGCAGCAGGCCGGCAGTCCCCGTCACTGGTCCCTCGTCGTACCAATGCCGCGCCTCGGTCACCGCACGCAGGCGTCGCCCTAGGAGCGGGCGAAGTAGAACGGCGACGGTCTCGGCATCCGGCACGGCCGCACCATAGCCGCTTGTCCTGGAGATCGTTGACCACGAGCGTTCAGCCCTCGCCATCGCCCTCTACGAGCGCACCGGCTGGCGGCACACCCACACGACCACCGCCACGTGGACCGGCCCAGAAGGCGGGCCCGTCCGTGTGCGCCGGTACACCCTCACCGACGACCCGCCCTAGCTGGATGCGACCGGCGTGCGGTCCAATCACGTCAAGTTGCCTCGGGCGCCGATCGGCGTCTGCGCTCTTCCCAACGGGCTTGTCGTCTGGCATAGGCACGCCGCGCATCTGCCAGGCTGACCGGCCGTTCGGCGTAGGCTCGCCGGGCATCCGTCAGACTGAGCGAACCGTTGGGGCCGCCTCGCACCGTGTCAGCGTCTTCGTCATCCTGCCCGTCGTCCTCCCAGCCGCAGGCGAAGCAAATCTCGAACTGACCTCGCCCCTCAAGCGTCGGGTGCCGACAGCAGGGACACGCGTACGGTTCGCCACCCGCTTCAGCCACTACAGATCGCTGGTTCAACGCCTCGACGTACTGCTCAAACCACCTGGTGCGGCTCGTGACTTCTTCCGCGGACAGCCCTTCCTGCTTACCGGCATGCTCGTCCATCATCTGCACCTCTCGCTGTAAAGGATGACGGCATGGATCGCTTCGAGGACCGCTGCTGGCTGGACTGGTGGGCGAACTCGTCCACTCTGCTCGACAGCGTCGAGGTGGTCGTCGTGATCGCCGCCGCCACCGGCGGCTGGGAGGCGAATGGTCGCCTGGTCAGCGACAGCGACGAAGACCGCGAGGCGTTTGCATTCCTGTGCGAACTCGACCCCGTCTTCACGCTGCGATTCGAAGACGAGAGCGTTGTCGCCGTCACCGTTCATCCCACGGATGGGCATCGCCGCTTCGGCCTCACCGAGTACACCGGTCCGGTCCAGCGATCGGTCGTCAACCGCATCGCTCTGTAGACAACGCCGAACCTGATTGGCTCGACTCCACCGGCCAGGTCATCGGCGCCTTCCGGGCATGCACCAAAGGTGATCGTGGGGAACTGATGCGAGGCGCCGCTTCCTCGCCTAAGCTGCGTGATATACACATCGATAGTGATCGATAAGAGGTGTTGGCGGCCGAGGTCAGTCCAGGCAACCACGGGCCTCGAATTCACCGACTCCGATTGGAGTACCCGATGACCTGGCGTCCAACCATCGCCGCACTCACCGGCCTGTGCCTGGCGCTCACCACCGCACCAGGCCCCGCCGGTGCCGCACCCGCGCCCCCGGCACCTCGGGACGCCGCTGATGTGAACGTTCACACCAACCTGCTCGCCGGCCCACCCGGCGCGCCCCCCGGGGTCTGCCCGGGTGGCACCGGGTACGGCCCGCCTCTGCCGGCCAGCTCCGTGTCCGCGACGAAGATCCAGAGCGGGTTCTCGTTCCTCGAAGGACCGGTCTGGATCGCCGACGGCGGCTACCTGCTGATGTCCGACATGGCCGCGGGCGCCGGGCCGAACAACGTGCAGCCCTCCACGATCCGCCGGTTCACCCCGCCGGCGACTTTCGACACCTTCAGCGCCAACGCCGGCAGCAACGGCCTGGCGCTCAGCCCCGACGCCCAGCAGATCGTCGCCGCCACCCACGACCAGCGGAACGTCTCCGCATACCGGCTGAGCGACCAGGCCCGCAGCACCGTCGCCGCCGACTACCAGGGCCGGGCGTTCAACTCACCCAACGACGTCACAGTCCGTTCCGACGGCGTCGTCTACTTCACCGACCCCAACTTCCAGCGCGGCAACCGACCCGACCAGATGAGCGGACGTACAAGTGTCTTCCGCGTCTCTGGCGGCCAGGTGTCGCTGGTGGACGACCGGCTGCGGCAACCCAACGGCATCGCGCTCTCCCCGGACGGCAGCACGCTCTACGTGGGTGCCTACTCCGAGAACAAGATCTACAAGTACGTCGTCCAGCCCGACGGCAGCACCGGCGCCCGCAGCGTCTTCGTGAACTACCTCGGCGGTCCCGACGGGGTCACCATCGACTGCGCCGGCAACGTGTACTGGGCCTCCGGCTCGGACGGGCTGATCCACGTCTACTCGCCCGCCGGCGCGCAGCTCGGCACGATCCGCTCCGGCGGCACCGGCACCACCAACGTGGCGTTCGGCGGACCCGACCGGCAGACCCTCTACATCACCTCCGGCCGAACGAACGACTCGGGCCTGTACAGCGTGCGGCTCAATGTCCCCGGCTACCCGTACTGACCAAGAACCCCGGGAAGGAAAGCACCCTTGCGGATTAGTCCTCACCAGCTCCGACACCGCGTCCCGCTCGCCCTGCTGGTCTGCGCCGGCACCGTCCTGAGCGGCGTACCCGCCAACGCCGCGGCGGCCGCACCGGCGACCGGGAGCCGGCAAGCGGCCTGGCTCGCCGCCGACACCAGCCCGCCCACCCGGCCGACCGGCCTGCGCAGCAGCCGGCTGACCTGCCAGTCCGTCACGCTTTCCTGGTATGCCTCCCGGGACAACGTCGGCGTCGCCTTCTACGACATCTACCACGACGGCCAGCTCGTCACCTCTGTCTCGGGACGGACGCTGACCGCCACGCTCAGCGTCGTGCAGGGTGTCACCTGGGGCTGGTACGTCAACGCCCGCGACGCCGCCGGCAACGTCTCGCAGGCCAGCTCCACGCTCTCGGTCACCCCGCCGTTCTGCCAGCAGGACACGTCTCCGCCCAGCACGCCGACCAACCTGGCCGCGACGGTCAACGGCACGGCCGTCACCCTCAACTGGTCGGCCTCCACCGACAACGTCGCGGTCACCGGCTACACGATCCTGCGCAACGGTACGGCGGTCGGCTCCACCACCGGCACTGCCGGCAACCCGCCGGCGACCACGTTCACCGACACCGGGTTGACGCCCGACACCGACTACCGGTACACCGTGACCGCCCGGGACGCCCAGGGCAATGTCTCGGGGGCGAGCGCCGCGGTCACCGCGCACACCGGCTCAGGCTGCACGAGCCCGGTCTGCGGCGCCACGGTGATCACCACCGAGAAGGACCTTCCCTGGGGCCTGGTGCAACTGCCCGACGGCACCGTCCTCTACGGCCGGCGCGACCTGTTCGACATCGTCGCCATGAACCCGGACGGCACCGACAAGCACAGCATCGGCACCGTGCCGAACGTGGCAGGCACCAACGGCGAGGGCGGCGTGCTCGGGCTGGCCGTGTCGGCCAACTTCACCACCGACCGCTGGCTGTACATCTACCACACCACCACGACCGACAACCGGATCGTGCGCATCCGCTACGACGGCACGCTGCAAACAGGCACCAAGCAGGTGCTCGTCACGGGAATCCCGCGCAACAAGTACCACAACGGCGGCCGGCTGCGCTTCGGCCCCGACGGCAAGCTCTACGCCGCCGCCGGCGACGGACAGAACCCGGACCTGGCCCAGGACACCAACAACCTGGGCGGCAAGGTACTGCGGCTCAACCCCGACGGCACCGTGCCGGCGGACAACCCCTTCGGCAACTACGTGTGGAGCTACGGCCACCGCAACCCGCAAGGACTCGCCTTCGACTCCCAGGGGCGGCTCTTCGAGCAGGAGTTCGGCAACAACGTCGTGGACGAGACCAACATAATCGTCAAGGGCGGCAACTACGGCTGGCCCGCCTGCGAGGGCACCTCCGGCGACTGCGCCAACCCGAACTTCAGGGCCCCGATCCGGACGTACCCGGTGGCCGAGGCCTCGTGCAGCGGCATCGCGATCGTCCGGGACGTGCTCTATATCGCCTGCCTGCGTGGCAACCGGATGTACCGAGCGGAGATCAGCGGCGACACGCTCACCAACGTCCAGCAGTACTTCGTCGGGACGTACTTCCGGCTGCGCACCGTCGAACCGACCGTCGACGGCAACCTGTGGCTGACCACGAGCACCGGCGGGGACAAGGACAGCACCCCGAACAACAGCAACGAGAAGATCCTCAAGGTGACCCTCGGTGGGGCGGCTGCCGGCCCCTCAAGCTGAGTCAAAGCGGCGTCAGCGTGGGACACGAAGGCCTCCTGGTTGCCGGAGCGGTTCCTGGACAGCTCCACTCCACAGCCGGAGGCCTTCGTCACCACGACCTCAATTGTGGACGGCGGGACCAGGGAGGCTACTAAACCGACGCACCGGTACAGCAACGTGCGGTATCGGTGCTCGCGCTGACACCGCCGGCACTCAGTCGCTGCCGCCCGACGACGCGGTGCGGCTCAGCCGCATCGCGAACGAGACGGCCGCCGAGGCCGTGAGTCGCCACCCGCGTCGGCTGCGTGCGATGTCGACGCTGCCGATGTCGGCTCCGGACCGGGTCGTGCGCGAGCTGGAACGCGCGGCGGCGGAGGGCACGTCAGCACGCGGCCGTCGGCGATGCCGTCACCGCCACGCTCGGCGACCAGTCGGACCAGCGTGCGGAACGGGGCGGGCTGCAGCCCGGTGAACGGGAAGCCCACTCAGGGTGGGCTGCGGTGCTCGCCTGCACCCAGGCATCCTGCCGACCATCCTCAACAGACAGACGCCAGGGTTACGAGACGTCCCTTAGGGTCGTCATCGTGAGCGATCATCACGGCGGCACTTGGACGCTGCATCGGCGCGACGACGGCCGGGTACTCGCTGGTCTCGTGGTGACCGGTGGTGACTTTCCGTGGCCAAATGCTCGTGTGGACCCGAGGGAAGGGCTTGCGGAGGTCCGGACGCTCTTCGCCGAGGAACTGCGGCTGCTCGATGGCGTTGATGAGGACGCGGAGTCCTGGGAGCGCGCATACGAGGCAGTTCGGAACACCGTGACGCTTCGGTACCCGGACGGCCAGGAGGTTCCTGAGTTCCTACTTCACATCGATGGCAACGAGGCGTGGTGGCGGTGGAGCGACGAGCCGTTTAGCGAGGATCAGGCCTAGCCAGCGCGGCCGCTCGGCGGCAGATCCGCCTGCCTGACCTTGGCCGTCAGCGGCTCGGATTGCGTGATCTGCCACGATGGCTGGCTTTCCAGCGGTCGTCTCGAACAACGGCGTCACGAGCGGGCGCGGTGGCGGAGGTTTGCCGCGGGCGATCCGCCGGATGGCGGCGGGCGCGGCGCCACGACTTCCGCGACCATTGCTAGAAATCGGACAGCTCACGGTGCGCGCGCCGGCTATGGACTGTCCGGGGCGGGGCGTCGGCCGTAGACTGACCCGGCTGTCCGGCATCCACTGGTATCTTGGGCTAGTTTAGGTAATTTGCTCCGTCTCCAGCTGCCGCGTTCGGAGCCGGTCAGGATCACTAGCGTGCGATTGTCCTATAGAGGAACCGATGGAAACCACGGTCGATGATTATGTGTCTCACCAATTGGATGTGAGCAAGATCAGCCTCGCCGAACTCCGGGAGGCGAGGCAGGGCGCTTTCGTGCACTGCCTGGAGCGGATTCTCGACGAGTTGGACCGACCACAGGACCCCGTCGCTGGTTTCACCTCCGCGATCTGAACCCCGTCGTGGTCACCACCGCGCCACCGTCACTTCCTCCGGCGTCCGAGTGGCCGCTCGGCGAGTCACCGCTCGACATCGCACCGGCCGGTTGGCGGCCCACCCCGTTCCACGACTTTGTCGTCAAGCTGCACAGTCGGTGCGACCTCGCCTGCGACTACTGCTACATGTACGAGCTGGCCGACCGTTCTTGGCGGGGCCGGACGGTCTTCATGCCCGACGAGGTCGTCGACCTGGCGACCCGGCGCATCGCCGAACACGCCCGCGACCACCGCCTGTCGACGATCCGGGTCATCCTGCACGGCGGCGAGCCGCTTCTCGCTCCACCCGCCACGTTGCAGCGGGTGGTCAGCACGCTGCGTGCGGCGCTGTCGCCCGGGACGGCGGCACAGTTCACCGTGCAGACCAACGGCACCCGCCTGACCGAGCAACGCCTGCGCCTGCTGCGCGCCGCCGGCCTGCGGGTCGGGGTCAGCGTGGACGGCGGCCGGGTGGCCAACGACCGACACCGCCGGCACCTCGGCGGCCGGAGCAGCTTCCCCGCCGTCGACCGCGCGCTGCGGCTGTTGCGCGAGCAGTCCGACCTGTTCGCCGGCATACTCAGCGTCATCGACCTGCGCAACGATCCGGTCGAGACCTACGAGACGCTGCTGGCGTACCAGCCCCCGGCCCTGGACTTCCTGCTGCCGCACGGCAACTGGAGCGAGCCACCGCCGGGCCGTCCGCCCGACACCAGCACCCGGTACGGAGAGTGGCTCGTCGCCGTCTTCGACCGGTGGTACGACGCGCCCCGGCGGGAGACCCGCCTCCGCCTCTTCGAAGAGATCGCCGTGGGCGTACTGGGCGGCCACAGCAGGTCGGAGCAGATCGGACTGAGCCCCGTCGGTGTGATCGTCATCGACGTCGACGGGTCGCTCGAACAGGTCGACACGCTGCGCTCCGCCTACGAGGGCGCCCCGGCCACCGGCCTCACCCTGGCCGATCACCCGTTGGACGCCGCCCTGCGGCACCCGGCCGTCATCGCCCGACAGATCGGCGCGAAGGCACTCGCTCCGGCGTGTCTTGATTGTTCGATTCATCCGGTCTGTGGTGGAGGGTACTATCCGCACCGATACCGTAAGGGCTCAGGATTCCGCAATCCCTCGGTCTACTGCGCCGACCTGCGATATCTGATCGACCACATCGCCGGCCGCGTACAGGCCGATGTCGCCCGAGTGATGAGGCAACGCGCGTGACCGACGTGATCCGACTTCCCGCCCAGTCCTTCAGCCAGCTCGCCGCGGGCCACGGCGACGCCGAGACGATCGCCCGGCTCCGCCGCGGCCAGCTCAGCCGGCGGCTGTTCCTGCTGCGGGCACTGCTGGACGCCGACCCGTCCCCGGCCACCGAGGCCTCGCTGGAACTGCTCGTCCGCGCCCAGGCCCACCGGCCGGAGGCCGTCGACGAGGTACTGCTCGCTCCGCACGTCGGCTCCTGGCTGACGGTCACACTCCGGCGCCTGCGGGCCGGCCCCGCCACGGTGCCGCCCCGCAGTCGCCGCTCCGGCACCACCGTCGGCACCGTCGCGGCCTCCCGCGACGTCGGCCGGCTGGGCGAGATCGCCGCGGCCGCGGCGGCCCGGGCCGGGCTGGACTTCACGATCGAGCTGTCCAGCACCGACGGCCAGGTCATGCTGCCGACGTACGGACGCGCCGAGTCGGGGACCGGCAGCGTCACCGTCACCGCCGAGGACGGCCGGCTGCGGATCGGCCCGGTCCTGGTACCCACCGACCCGTCGGCGGACGCGCCCGGCTGGTCCGGCCTGCGCGCGATCGCGGCCCAGGCCGCCGGCCGCACGCTGCGGCTGATCATCGACGACCTCGACCCGTGGCGCGACGTCCACCAACTCCGGGCGGCGGGCCGGCTCTCCGACCCCGAGCTGGCCGGGTGGCAGGCGGCCCTCGACGAGGCGTGGCCGGTGCTCGTGCGGTCACACCCCAGCTACGCCGAGGGGATCGCCGCGGGACTCACCACGATCGTCCCGCTGGTCGCCCCCGAGGAGAGTTACGGCGTCAACGCGACCGCCATGGAGTCGTTCGGCGCCGTGTCCCTGACCCCACCTACCGATCCACTCGCCCTGGCGGCGGCGCTGGTACACGAGTGGCAGCACGCCAAACTCGGGGCGCTGCTCGACCTGATCCCGCTGCACCACGCCGATTCAGAACCTCGGCACTACGCCCCGTGGCGCGACGATCCCCGGCCGCTCGGCGGGCTGTTGCACGGTGTCTACGCCTTCTTCGGGGTCACCGACTTCTGGCGGGTGCAACGGCACGTCCAGCGCGACGCCGCCGCCCGGTTCGCCGACTTCGAATTCGCCCGCTGGCGCTCCATGGTCTGGCAGACCACCGAGCTGCTGCACGGGGTCCCGAACCTGACCGAGGAGGGCCGGCGGTTCCTCGCCACGCTGACCGAACGGCAGCGCCGCTGGCTCGCGGAACCCGTCTCCCCGGCTGCGGCCTCGCTGGCCCGGCAGGTCACCGCCGAACACCGGCTCGGCTGGCGCCTGCGCAACCGGATGCCGGATCCGCACCGGGTGCGCCGGCTGGCGGACGACTGGCTGGCCGGGGCGGCGGCCTCACCCGGGCCGATCTCCGCCGTGCTGACCCACGACGTCGGCTGGACCTCGACCCACAACGTCCGATTCGACCTGGCCGGACTCCAGATGGCAGATCCGGAGGGCTTCGACCAGCTCTGCACCGACCCGGCCCAGGTGACCACGCAGGTACCACAGGCGTCCGCCGGCGACATCGCGCAGATCCTCGGCGACCACGCGACCGCCCGCGCCGCCTACCTCCGCCAGATCCTCGACCAGCCGGACGAGCCACGGTCCTGGGTCGGTCTGGCGATCCTCACCGAGCTGAGCGGCGACGGCGCGGACGGGGAGACCGCCGCGCTGCACCAGATGCCGGAACTTGTCGCCGCGCTGCACCGCGAGATCAGGCGTCGCGGTGCCGACGCACCGGACCCGCTCCGGTTGACCCGCTGGCTGCGCCCCCTCGTGGCCGAGGCGCCCGAGGCGGTCAGCCCGGCGGCGGGCGCCCCGCTCGCCGCCCGGGCCTAGCCGCCGTCCTCCCGGACCCGCCGGCGCTCACGTCGGAGGCGGGTCGATCGGGATCGACACCCGATGGCTGGCCAGCAGTTCGGCCGCGTCCGGGTGGTCCAGGCCGACGGTCCGCTCGTACCCGGCGATGGCCGCGTCGCGCAGCTCCCGGGCGGCCGGCCGGTCGCCGAGCGCCGACAGCTCGATCGAGAGGTTCGCGGCGCAGATCAACGTCTCCGGGTGATCCTGGCCGTTCACCTGCCGGGCCGCCGCCAGGGTCTCCCGCAGTAGCGAAGCCGCTCCGGCATGGTCCCGGCTGGCAGCGAGATCGTTGGCGAGGTTGATCATCGCACAGAGGGTGTACGGGTGCTCCATCCCGAGCCCGGCACGGAGTCCGGCGACCGCCCGCTCGTCGAGCCGGCGCCCTTCTGTGTAGTCCCCGAGTAGGCGGAACACGATCGCCAGGTTCGCCATGCAGACGTACGTGAAGGGGTGTTCGTCGCCCAGGACCCGCCGGTAGCCGGTCAGCGTCTCCTCACCCAGCACCCGGGCCTCGGCTAGGGCCCGGGCCCGGGCCACCCGCTCCTGCTCGGTGCGGGGCAGGATGTTGAACAGCGTCATCGCCGCCGAGATCGTGTCGGCGTGGTTCTCCCGGAACCGGCGCAGGCACAGCGAGTACACCTCACGAGCCACCGTCAGCGCTTCGCTGTAGAGACCGATCTTGCGGAGCGTGACCGCGTGCAGCCGGGTCGCCCGCAGCACGTTCGAGTGGTCCGGCCGCAGGCTCCGCCGGTGCAGCGGCAGCCACTGCCGCTGCAACCGCAGCGCCTCGTGGTAGCGGCCCAGCCCGTCCAGATCCCGGGAGAGCAGGGTGGCCGTGAACAGGGTGTACGGGTTCGTGTCTCCCAGCACCCGCCGGTAGCGCGCCCAGTTGTCCTCGTCTGTGCGCCGCGCCCGCTCGAAGTCGCCGAGCAATCGGTAATCGACGGCGAGGTTGTTCGCACAGCGCAGGGTGTCCGGGGCGTCCTCACCGAACACCCTGCGGTGCGCCTCGAGCAGCCCCTCGTCCAGTTCGCGGGCCCGCTGCCACTCGCCGAACAGCCTCAGGTCCGCCCCGAAGCTGTTGGCCAGCGCCAACGTGTGTTCGTGGTCGGACCCGAGCGTGTCGCGGGCGATCTCGTACGTCCGTTCGTTCAACCGCCTCGCCTCCTGCGGATTGCCGGCGGAGCGCAGCGCGTTGGCGAGGAACCGGGCGGTGATAATGGTCTGCTCGTTGGCCGCCCCCAGCTTCTCCAGCCACCGGCGGTACGCGATCGAGCCGAGCTCGCGGCTGCTCTCGTAGTCGCCGCTGACGTAGAGGTAGCGGATCTGGTCGAGCACCACCTTGCGGATGTCGTCGGACTCGCCGTCGATCGCCCCGGAGGCCAGCACGTGCGGGTTGAGTTCCGCGTGCCGGGGCCAGATCTCCTGGTCCTCCGTCGGATCACCGGGGTTCGCGGCGGCGAGGAGCTTCTGCACGGCGGTGCGGTAGGTCTCCCGGTCGGCCGGGGTGAGCCGGTCCCGCAGGATCGCCTGCACCAGGCGGTGGATCTGGATGCTGTTGCGGGTCGCGTCCACCTTCGCCAGGCCGTACTTGCCGATGTCCCGCACCGCCCGGCGCAACTGGATGTCGTCCCGGACGGTGGCGTCGAGCAGGCTGGGCAGCCCGGCGTAGCGACCCATCGGCAGCAGTCTGATCGAGATGGGCTCCGAACCGAGGAAGGCGCACAGCTCCAGCAACTGCAACGCGGCGGGGGTCTGCTCGGCCAGCTGATCGAATGCCAGCCCCCAGGTGATCACCACCGGTGTCGAGTACGACGCGGGTGAACTCTCCCGCAGCAACAGGCCGACCCGTTTTTCCAACTGGCCGAGGTACTCGTCGATCGGGGTGCCGGTCGCCAGCATCCAGGCCGCCGCCTGCTCCAGGGCCAGCGGCAGGTCCCCTAGCTGCTCCGCCAGCCGGTCGGTGTCCTCGTCGTCCAGCTCCGGCAGCCGCCGCCGGATCAGCTCGATGCTCTCCTGACGGGTGAAGACATCCACCTCGATGCTGTCCGCCACCCCGGCCCAGTTGTGGTTGCGGGAGGTGATGAGCACATGCCCGCCGGGGTTGCTGAGAAACGGCATCAGGTCCTCGGCCCGGGTCGCGTTGTCGAAGACCAGCAGCCACCGGCCGTACGGCCGTCCGGTGCGCAATGCGTCGTACACGGTCTCCAGGGCCTGCGACACGTCAACGTCGTCGCTGACCAGATCGAGCTTGCGGGCCAGGGCGACGAGCGACTCCCGGATCCGGGTCGGTTGTTCGGCCGGAACCCACCAGATCAGGTCGTAGTCGCTGGCGTACTTGTAGACGTACTCGACGGCGAGCTGGCTCTTGCCGACTCCGCCAAGGCCGTGCACGGTGTGCGGCAGCACCGCGGTGACGTTGTCGGTCAACCGCTGGCGCAGCACGTTGAGCAGTTCTTCCCGCCCGGTGAAGTCGGGGTTGCGGGGCGGCACGTTCCCGAACACCGCCGGCTGCTCCCCGACGCTGGAACGGCCCCGATCTCCTGGAGCGGTCTGTGCGGTCATGTCGTCCCCCTCTTCGGGTGTCGCCGCGATCGGTAGCCGCCGGTCGGTCCGCTGCGTTGGCGTGGCTGGCGGGCCGAGGGCGACCGGAGCCAGCCGCCGCGCGAGTTCCGAGTACCGGCCTCCCAGGCTGCGCAGCACCGTGTAGGCCACCTCGGCGAACGGGCGGCCCAGTCGGGTCGCCAGCCGGTCCGAGACCTGTCCGGCGAGCAGCGCCGGAAAGTCCAGAGCCGCGCCCATGTGCTCGTTGACGTAGCGGGAAACGACGTCGAGGATCCGCAGCGCCTCACCGACCCGCAGTCCGGAGAGTAGTTCCTGCCGTACGCCGGGAAGGAACTCGTAGCGGGCCTGTTCGACCGGCGTGTCCTCGGCCCAGCTCGCCGCGTGGCGCAGCAGCCCGCTCAGGTAGACCTCGGCGAGGTCCTGCGGCTGTGAGCGTGGCAGCATGAGGCGCTGCACCAGGCGCATCACCGGCAGTGTCAGCGGTGCAGCGGCAAGAAACTCGGCGAGTTGACGGGCCTCGTCCGAGGCCATCGCCCGGAACCGGGCGACCCGCTGGGCCGGCGTCAGGTCCAGCGGCTCAGGCGACGGAGGCTCCCGCAGCGGGTCGACGAGCAGCGGACGAGGGTCGGTGGTCAGCAGCGCGACCGCCGCGACCGGGCCGAGGGTGCGGCCACTGACCAGGGCGGCCCCGGCGGCGAACCATCGCGGTGCCAGTTCCAGCACCGGTATCGCGACCGCACCGCGCGGAAGGTGGTCCGGCACCTCGTCACGCAGGCGGGGGTGCAGTTGCGCCGCCGGTGCCGCAGGCCGGGTCGGCCGGACCAGCATGGGGTGCAGCGTCGGGCGGCAGCGGTGCCACAGCCGCTGCGGCAGCGGCTGGACCACGGCGACCGGACCGGAACGGCCCCAGATCGCGAGCCACCGTCGCAGCTCGGGAGCGTCCCAGATGGCGCCGGTGCAGTCGCTCAACACCATCGTCAACTGCCGGCCCTCCGGGTCGACCAGCTCGCGCGGGTCCCGCGCGGTGCTGCCGCCGTCGGAGGTCAGGATCGGCCGGTGGCCCTTGGCGTCCGGCCGCAGGTACCACACCTGGATGCGCCGGAACGTGTGCACCCGCATCCGGTCGGCGAGGGTCCGGATCTCGGTCGCCGTCGCCTCCCAGACCACCATCGATGGGCTGCCGTCGACCAGCAGTACGAGATCCAGCCACGGCTCGGTGACCGGGGTGAGGCACGGTTGGAGCATCCGGGCCTCAGCCGACCGGCGGGCCGTCTCCGCCTCGTCGAGCCGCACGGCGTTCCGGGCGGGTACGGACCGGCGCAGCGGGGCCAGCGCCCGGGCGATCTCCCGGGCGTGCGGCAGGGCGGGCACCCCGGGAGTGCGTACCGGCAGCGAGGACGGGTCGCGGGGCCCGTTGGCGGGCGGCGGCAGGTAGAGCCTGGCGGACGGCTCCGCCTCGGTCACCGCGGGCGTCTCCGGCCGGGCGGGCTGCCGGGCCGGGGGGGTGGACGGCGGCGACGCCGGTGGCTCAGGTGGCGCCCCCGGTGGCGCGTCGCTCGCCGTCGCGGCCGGCCCGGCCCGGGGCGGTCCCGGCTGGCGGGGCAGGAAGCGGGCCAGCCAGATCGCCTCGGCGTACTCCTCGGCCGTCAGGGCCGAGGGAGCGCCGCCGAGGGCGGTGACCAGCCGATCGATCATAGGGTGCCGGCCGCTTCGAGGTCCCGGATCAGGTTCGCCCGCAGCCGGGCGCGGGTCGACTCGGGCGGTCGCGCCCCGGAGGTGACCAGGAAGATCGCGTTCAGCAACTGGTCCGTGGCCACCGCACCCCGGTCGCGCAGGTCGAGGAAGTGCGTGATCAGGTCGGCGCTGGCGGCCACCGCCTCCTCGCCGAGCATCGAGGTGATGATCTGGGCCAGGGCCTGCTCGTCCGGGGGCTGGATGTCCAGTCGCAGGCAGCGGCGCAGGAAGGCAGGTGGGAACTCCCGCTCGGCGTTGCTGGTGATGACGACGACCGGGAAGGCGGCGCAGCGGACCTGGCCGCGCCGTACCGGTGCCCGCAGGGTGCCGTCGCTGGTCATCACCTCCGCCAGGCTCTGGTCCTCCGGCAGCCGGGCCAGTTCCGGGATCTCGAACCGGCCCTCCTCGAAGACGTTGAGCAGGTCGTTGGGGAGCCCCAGGTCGCTCTTGTCCAGCTCGTCGATCAACACCACCCGGGGACGTGCCCAGGGCAGGAGTGCCGTGCCCAGCGGGCCGAGCGTCAGGTAGCGGCCGATGTCCGGTATCTCCTCGGTCCGCCCGGTGGACTGGAAGAGGTTCGTCTCCTGGAGCCGGCCGATCGCGTCATAGCGGTAGAGGCCGTCGTCCACGGTGGAGCGGCTGGTCACCGGCCAGTAGAGCACCGGCCCGAGGCCCAGCTCGTACGCGACGCTGTAGGCGAGGGTGGACTTTCCGGTGCCCGGCTTGCCCGTCACCAGGAGCGGGCGGCGCAGGTAGAGCGCGGCGTTCACCATCTCGATCGCCTCGTCGGTGATCTGGTAGCCGCGGGCCCGCTCGGCGCCCTGCCGGTCCTCCGGCAGCGCGGAGGTGATCAGTGGCCCGCCGCCGAACCGCCGCCACCGGGGCGGCTCGGGGAGCCGCTCGATGCCGCTGTGCGGCCGTCCGGTGCCGAGGTAGATCCGCCAGTCCTCGCCGTCGCCCGTGGCGGAGTCCTCCGGCTGCGGTGGTGAATCCAACACGCTGTCGTCCCTTCCTAGACCGGCGCGCTGAGGGCGTCGGCCGGTGGCACCCGGTCGATCTCGTCCCACAGCAGGGTGAGGTGGAGACCGAGGTGTTCGGAGGAGCCGCCCTCGCTGCCCGCGTCGCGACGCAGCTCCCAGACCAGCTCCCGCAGGTTTGCGACGCTGCGCGCCATGAGCACCTCGGGAATGTACGAATCGAACCGTGACGCCGCCGCGCGATCGCGACACCAGAGGACGACCGGCAGTCCGGCGGTGACCGCGGCGCCGATCGCCGCCTGGATGTGCCGTTCGGCGCCGCTGACGAACAGCACGAGACAGACCGGGTAGTCGTCGTTGCCGAGCAGTCGGGCGTGCAGGTGCTGCGCGACGTACGGCTCGGTGAGCCGCTCGAAGGCGACCGCCCTGGCCTGCACGGCGGAACCCTGCTCGCGCAGCCGCCGGTGCCGCGTTCGCCAGCGGGGACGCATCAGGGAGTTGCGCATCCGGGTGAGGTCGCGGACGACCACCGGGTAGTGCACGCCGAGGGCCGTGTAGAGCCCCGGAGCCGCCACCTGCCACCGGTCGAACTCGTAGTCGAGCAGGGGTCGGGGCACGATGAACTCGACAGTCAGTTGACCGATCTCGGCGGTACTGCGATTGGCCAGTTCGGTGAGCGCTTCATCGATCTTGAGCTGGATCTGCTCCAGTCGGAACCGATCCCCCGGCCCGTCCGGGACGCGTTCCCAGTGCCACGGCAGCCGGCCGGGATCGCCCGGGGTCACCAACCAGGCCTCGAACAGGTACCGGGAGGCGTCGATGCCGTCCGCGTCCAGCAGCACCACGAAGTAGGAGCGGTACTGGTCGCCGTCCGAGGGTCTGGGACCGCCCGCCGACCCGGCCGGCGGCGGGGCCGCCGCCGGACCCGGCGGGACCCCCATCCGCCGGGCGACCTCGTCGGCGAGGCGGCCGGCGATCCGGCGGGCCGGTAGGGCGACCCGGCCCGCAAGGTCGTCCAGGAAGGCGACCAGCGGCGGGCGTACGTCGGGGTCGGAGATCGCGTCCTCCAGCTCCCGGAGTACGGCCGCCAGGTCGGTGACCGGTGGGCGCACCCGCAGACCGAGCCGCGCCACCGCGCCGCGGCACAGGTCCAGCAGCACCGGCGGATCGAGGCCGTCGGCCAGCTCGACGATCCGGCCGCGTTCGTCGGCGGTGAGGATCTCCGGCGGCAGGTGGATGGCGACGAGTGCGCGGAAGCGGTCCAGCTCCGGGCTCTCACCGTCCACTGCCGCCACCGCCTCGGGCAACAGCCGGAGCGCCCCCGGCACCTCCTCGCAGGCCGCGACGAGTCCCCAGAGGTCGGTGAAGGGCACGTCGGAGCGGCGGAAGACCGGCTCGCCGTCGATCAGGTGGCCGAGTTGCCGTACGTACCGGTCGCGGTGGGTGCGTACCTCGGCACCGGTGAGTGCGAGCATCGCGTCGACCAGCCGGCGGTGGTCGTGGGATTCGAGGGTCACCGGCGCCGCCACCCGAGCGCACTTCGGCAGCGCCGGAGGACACCGCTATCGACCATGTCTCCTCCGATGCGATGTCGAGAACCACCCATTGCGGCAGGTCTACAAATAGTACGGAAGCAACCGCGTGCGGTAGAACCCTTCGCACAGGGGAAATCTATTAGCTTAAATCAAACGCATCGGACGGATCGGTGGAATACCGACCGCAGCCAGCGGTGCGGGCCGGTCCGTCGCCCGCAGCGCCTCGTGACCGGCGTGAATGGCGTTGCGGATGTCCGCCACCACCGCTCCGCCCCCGTCCGGCACCGGTGCGCGCAACGCGTCCCGTACGCCGAGCTGGCGGGCGTGCAGCAGGGAGATCAGCTCGTCTCGGCGTACCTCCACGGTCCGCCGGACCTCCTGCAGCCGCGCCAGCGGCGACCGCCACACTCCCTCGGGCCCGCCGTCGCCGGCCGGACCGCCGGACCAGGCCGGGTCGGTGGCGCGCAGCCGGGTGCGGGCGACGTCGAGCCGGCGGATCTGCGCCTCGCCGCAGGCGATGGCCTCCTGGACGGCCGGTCCGATCTCCATGCCTGCGGCCTCGCACTCCACCGCCATCTCCGGGTCGAGCAGGAACGCGCGGGTCAGCGCCGCACCGTCACCGGCCCACGCTGCGGAGAGCACCAGCAGCGGCGGGCACAGCGGCAACGCGTCGACGGAGTCGGTCAGCACCTGGGCCGCGCGCTGGTCGCCGCCCGCCCGCAGCGTGACGACCGCGAGCAGCAGCGCCCCGGCGGTCAGCGCGGCCGTCGGCGCCGGATGGTCGGGCGGGGCCTCCCGCAGCCCTCCGGCGGCCGCCGCGAACGCGTGGCCTGCGGCCCGCCAGCGTCCGCCGATCGCGTGGCTGATCCCGAGTCCCCACCAGGCACCGGCCGTCCCGTCAACGCGCACCGCCGCCTCGAACCGGGTGGTCGCCTCGTCCCAGCCGCCCGTCCGCAGGGCCAGCCAACCCGTACGGTCGGCCAAACCTCTCAGCATCCGCTCCACCGGCTCGGGCAACCCCGCCCCCCAGTGCAGGCGCTCCGCCGCCCAGGGGACGGGCCGCTGGCGGGGCGGGACCGGACCGTCCGACCGGTCGGCACCGCGCCCGTCCCGAACCTCCACCCCGGCCGGCGGCAGGGGCGCGGTCCGGCCGGCCGCCGTGGCCAGGGCCGGGCCCCGGGAGCTCCGGGCGACGTAGAGGTCGCCCTCGCCGTACATCCAGCGGCGGGGCGTCTGCCCGCCGGCCACCGCGACCGAGTCCCTGACGTACCGGTAGAGCTCGTCGGCGGATACCAGTCCGTCACCGTCCAGGTCGGCGTCACCGGTGCGCAGCCCTTCGATCACCGCACCGGCGAAGACGGAGTGCCGAGGGTTGTCGGTCAGCGGCAGCGGCTCGCCGGCCGGCTCCCAGGCGTACTCGTGGGCGGTGGTGGCGGTCAGGACGGCGCGGCCGGTTCCCTCGCCCGGGAACAGGTCCCCGCCGCGGACGCCCGCGTCGCCCTGGTGGGTCAACACCCGCGACACCGCTCCGCTGAAGCAGCAGTCCAGCAGCAGGACCATCCGCTGGCAGGCCGAGCGGTTGAGCAGTCGGTTGATCAGTTCCGTGGGAAGCGCGGTGGCCGGCAGGTCGTCGACGTCCGTGTCGGCGAGAGCGAGGTAGAGCAGCCCGTCAATGTCGCGTCGACCGTGGCAGGCGAAGAAGAGCAGCAGGTGATCCGACCGGCCGGCCGACCGCAGCAGTCGGGCGATCTCCAGCCGCGCCTCGTGCTCGGTCGGGTTGACCAGCAGCCGTACGTCGTAGGCGCCGACCGTCGGGTCACCGAGCAGCCGGGCCAGCACCTGAACGTCGTGTGCCGGAGACCGGAGGCGGGACAGCTTGGGATCGTCGTACTCGTTACAGGCGATCAGAATGGCGCGTCTGCGCGTCACCGGGGAAGTTTCCGGTCGAGCCAGGTCTGGGCGATGTGGCGCTGGTCGGCGGCGGAGACGCCGGTGAGGTCGAGTTCGCTGCCGTCCGGCTCGACGATCCGCACGCCGCGTCCCTGGCGCTGGCCGGCCCAGGCGAGGAGGAGTTCCAGCACCGCGATGATCGACGGGAGAGCGGGTTCGATGGCCAGCGCGACGGCACCGATCATCTCGATCTCGCCGGCACGGGTGCCGTCCGGCGCGACCTCGCTCGGTGCGGGCAACCGTTCCCCGTACGGCGCCAGTTCCAAGGCCAACTGCCGGGCACCGAGTTCCAGCTCGCCAGGTCCGTCCTCCGGGCCCCCGAGCAGGAGCGCGGCGATCGGCAGCCCGCTGTGGTCAGCCATCAGATTCCTCCCCGGGTACGGATCCGTCAGCGTCAATTGCACCATCAGTGGTCAACGCGCCCGGCCGGCGCCGGCGAGGTACCCGTCCGGGCCGGCGTTCCGGCCGGCGGCGAGGGTGCGTGCCGAACCATGAGAAACTTCTATAAGCCGATGTAAAAGGTGCGGTGACCACTGGATCTACCGGCACCGGCACCGGCACCGACACCGGGCCAGCGGCGGGAGGCGACCGGGCCGGCGGCGGCGATCTGGCCCGCGGCGTCGCCAGCTTCGACCGCCTGCTCCGACTGTTCCGCCGGCTCACCACGCCGGAGGGCTCAGCCTGACTGCGGCCTCGACGCTGTACCGGCTGGACGAACTCGGCCCGCACCGCTCTCCGAACTCGGCGCCGCCGAAGGGGTGACCCAGCCCGGGATGACCCAGCTCTGCCGCCGACCTGACCGCCACCACCGCCGGCTTCCACCGCTACCGTCCGATCCCACCACCGGCCATCTACCCAACACGACTCACCGACGCCGCCGGCCTACCGCTTCGACATCCTCAACCAAGCCCTCACCAACCAGCGACCCACCCGAACCGCACTACCACCTGGCCGCGAAGAAGCCGAACGACTCAGCCGTCGACCAGTCATTCAGCTGGGCACCCCCAGGTCGAGAGGCGACAGCGGTTGACGCACCGACATCACCGCTCGGATCTTCCCGGGACCCCTGCCGCGAGCACCCTGGCCCGTCCCTAGATTCCAGTGGGCGTCGATCCCACCTCGTCACCACCCCCGATGCGCCTGTCTGCGATAGCAGGAGCTGCCGCGACTCAGCGGCCATCAGGTCGGGTGCAGATAGGCGAGGCCGTGGCCGAGGTCACGGCCCCGCCGCTTTACCGAGCGTGCGGTGTGACGATGACTTGGGCGCCGACGGCCACGACCTGTTCGCCAGTCAACATCGCTGGTGCCTGAAGGTGGAAGGCGGTCCCGTCGGGCAGCGGAACCTGCAGGAACCACCCGTTGAGCGTCTGCACTAGGTCGCTTTCCCTGCCGTTGACCTGCACCGTGCTCACCCGCTTCGCGCCACCTACGAGGCCCATCAGATTTCTCTCGGGAGCCTTGACGAGATTGACACTGAGCTCCTCGCCGGAGTCGGGGGCGCGCAGGGTCACGATCTTGTTGTCCTTGAAGGCCGCCAACCGCCAACCCGCTGGAGCGAGACGCACCTGCAACGGCACCGACTGGGCACCGTCCGCCACGGTCGCGGCCAGCACCCGCGCCGCCGCTTCACTGCCGAAGCGCCCATGGCCGGTCAGCGTCACCCACTGGCCAGGCCGGCGCTGCCAACTCAGCACCACCGATGTGCCGGACTGCGCATGATGTTCGACCACGAAGCCGGGCACGCCCTGCAACGAGACGGACCGGACCCGCTCAGGCGCGTCCTGGGGCACATACCGCTCGTCGACGCCGAGGTAGACATCGCTGACGCCATCAGTCGCCCGGAAGACCGCCGTCATCACCGGCCGGCCGCTGCCCTGCTCGTCGCGGACAACACCGCCACTGAAGGTCGGCGCCGCCAGGCCAGCGGGGCGAGGACGCAACCCGATGGGAAACACCGGCGCGTCGAACGCCACGAGCTGCACGCCCGGCGGCCGGCCCGCCGGCGCGCGATGCTCCGACAACACGAATGAACCGCCAGCCGCCGCAGCGACCACGACAGCAACGGCGAAGCCGAGGCCCAACCGCCGATGTTGAAGCGCCCAGCTCGCACGGCTCCAGCCCCACCGACGGCGGACCGGCGCGGCCGGGGCCATCTCGGCCATCAGTCGGTGACGCGCACTGGACAAGGCCGCCGAAGACACCGGCGGCGCGTCCGGACCATGCTCGCGCAGCAATTCGAGATCGTTCATAGCAACTCCTCGTTGATCATCGCCGAGCCAAGGGATTCACGAGTCAGGCGTCGGGCCCGGTTCAGCCGGGACCGGACCGTGCCAACAGGTATGGCGAGCACCGCAGCGATCTCGGCGTAGGACAACCCGGCCCACGCCGTCAGCAACAGCACGTCCCGGTCCCCGCGCTTCAACCGCGCCAGAGCCACAGCCAACTGCTGGCGCAGGGCCTGCGCGTCCGCCCGCTCGACGGCCTCGTCGTCGCTCGACGTCACATCGCTGGTGGTGGCGGCCAACCGGGCCAACATGCGGTAGCGGCGCTCCTCCTGCCGCGCCTGTCGGTGCAACACGTTCGTGGCGATGCCGTACAGCCACGCCCGCGGATCAACACCCTGCGATCGATAAGTCGACCTCCGCCTGAACGCAATCAGAAACGTCTCAGCCAGCAGGTCGTCAGCCGCGCTACCGACCCGGCGCGCCAGATACCGGTGAACGGCCACAGCATGCCGGTCGAACAGCGTCGCGAACCGCTCCGGACACTCGACCGACTCGCGCAACAACACGTCATCGCCCACCAACTGCGACGGTGCCGCGAGCTCCGCCGGTGCAGGCCCCTCCGATCGAGGACCGGCCCGCTCACCCAAAGAAACATCCCTCGCTTCGTACGTTGCGCTCACACCTGCTTATGCCCGCACAGCGCGACCGGGTTCACGACGCCGCCTACCAGATCGACGCCGTTCGTCAGATCGAGGGACCGCACCTTCAGGTGATGGAGGTCCTATCGCGACCTGGACCTCAGTTCCTGCCGTCGCCAGACACGCAAGACGCCATGCTTGGCAACATGCTGGGTACCTTGCCCGGGGCCAGGGACGCCCACGCACCCAGGTATGGCGAAACGATCAACTGGCGGCTGCCTCCGGCGTCGGTGATGCTCTGTCTGCCCTCGTCGCAAAGCTGGCAGGGCTCGGCATGGTGTACGACGAGGGCATCGGGCGACTCGACTACCAGCCGTGTTGGCAGCTAACTCCTTCGGCCGGAACTGCCTTCGGTTCCTGGGAGACCGTCGCTGACGGCCGACGCGGAAACCGCTCTGGTGGCCGCTCGGTGTGAACGCGGTTGCGGGCACCGCCGGATGTCCTCGGATGCCGTTCTGCCTTGTAAAGGCAAGCTTCTCTGCTGTCCTGTGTCGTCTCCTGTCGGTCGACGCCGTTGCGCTCGCTGCCCCCTGGCTGCCTCAGTACGCCTTCTGCCACGTGGTGTTGCTCAAGCGCCGGACACCAACACGTAACAGCCAACCGCCGGCGCAACACAGGGGGATCACCAACCAGGACGGCCACCAAGACCAGCTCTTCGTCCACGAGTACAGTTCGAGGCCCAGTCCAGTGGCGGCCAGCAACCCGCCCGCCATTGCCAAGAGGAGATAAGCGAGACGCCGCCGATGCCTGCCGGCAGTAGACCACGGTCCCGCATGACCTGCCCAGAGACGGCCCCGGCACCGTGAGTTTGGATGACGTCGACTGTCAGCTTGGGATCCGACGGCGTACCGATCAACGACGCGGCGAAGGTGATGGGGCACGAGCAGACGTCAACGACGTTGAACCGCTACACCCATTCGACCGCTGAGCGGGACCGCCGGGTGTTGAAGTCCTTTGCTGCCTTCTCGCTGCCTCCGGGCAGCGACTGACCCTCGGATACGAGTCAAGGCCCCTCGATTGAGGGGCCTTGAGCTTGCCATATTCATGGTGGGCGATGCTGGTATCGAACCAGCGACCTCTTCGGTGTGAACGAAGCGCTCTCCCACTGAGCTAATCGCCCTCAGCGCCGTTGACTCTACCCGATCGTGGAGCCGGACCGGAAATCCGGGGTCAGCGCGCCCCGAGGTAGTCCAGCGCGATGGCGACCAGGTCGATGTCGAAGCTGTACTTGAGGGAGAGCCAGACCACAGTGCCCACGAAGAGCATCCCCACGGCGCCGAGTACGAAGCGCAGCGGCAGCGACTGTCGTTTGGCCCAGTTGGTCCAGGCGTACACGTGTCGGCGGGTGAAGGCGAGCAGTCGGCGGGCCCAGTGGTATTCGACGGCCCAGATGCCGAGGCCGGCGATGACCAGCAGCCAGCCGGGGCCGGGCAGCGGGATGAGGGCGATGCCGATGGTCACCACAAGCGCCCCGACGATCGCGACGACGATCTTGAGGGTGATCCGGCCGGTGGGGTTGGCGCGGATGAGGTCGAGGGTGGTGGAGATGCGCTCCCGCCAGCGGGGACGCCGGGGGCGCTCGGCGGTCACGAGGACGCCAGCGCTGTGACCGGTGCCACCGGTGCGCGTATCGCCGCCGGGGCGTCTGTCGTCGGACGCCGGCCGACCAGGCGGATGTGGCTGCTCCATCGACACTTCGTACCCCCGCTTTTCGGCTGCTCGGGCCGCGACGTTCGGCGGACCGGACACGACCACCGGATCCACTGAGGACCGGTTAGTGACCATTTCACCCCCCAGTGTCGCTCGGGCCCGTCACTGCAACGGCCGACTGGACGTTACCGGAGTAAGTCGACGACTGAACCACCCGATGCCGGGCGGCATCACGCACTGGGCAGAACCGGAAATCCTACATGAATCCTCACATTCACGCGGTCTTTCCGTCCCCCTTCCCACCACTGGGTGAAGTCAGCGTATGGCGGAGCGTAGCCAGGAGTAGCACCTGAGTATGGGAAAAGCGGGACACGCGCGTTCCGCAGCGGTGCCGGGGGGAGAACGTCCATGAGTGTCATCCGACCGACGACCGTAGAGGTCGAGACGTCGCTAAGGCTCGTCGCACCTGACGCCACCGCCTTGCCGGTGCGTGCCAGTCTGCGTTACGACCCTGCTGACCCGTATGCGGTCCATGTCCTGTTCCATGCCGAATCTGCCGGCGGCGAGGCGGTGAGCTGGTCCTTCGCCCGCGAACTGCTCGTCACCGGCCTGGACGAGCCAGCCGGCATCGGCGACGTGCGGGTCTGGCCCTGGGCCACCCCGCGCGGCGACTTCGTCGCGCTGGCGCTCTCGTCACCGGACGGCAACGCCCTCTTCGAGGTGCCGCGCAGCGTCCTGGTGCGTTTCCTTCGACGGACCTACGTCGTCGTCCCGCGCGGCCGGGAGGCCGAGCACCTGGACGTCGACACGGCGGTGACCCGGCTGCTCGCCGGTCGCTGACCACCGCCCGAACGGGCAAACCGGCCAGACGGGGCCGCGCGGATCTGCCGAGTCCGCGCGGCCCCGGCACACCCGGGGTACGCGGGTCCGCCGCACCCCGGGTCGACCGGTGCTCAACCGTGGGTGGTGATGCCGCCGTCGACGGGGATGACCGCGCCGGTGAGGTACGCGCCGGCCCGCGAGGACAGGTAGATGGCAGTGCCGGCCATGTCGTCAGGGCGTCCGATGCGGCCCAGCGGCACCTGCTGCTCGATGCTGGCCCGGCTCGCCGGGTCGTCCAGGGCGAACGCCATCATCTTGCTCTCGAACGGGCCGGGGGCGATCGCGTTGACGGTGATCTGCTCGCCGGCGAGCTGGTGGGCGAGGCTGCGGGTGAGCATGTGCACGGCAGCCTTCGTGGCCGAGTAGGCGTAGACCTCCATCCACGGCACGCGGATGCCGTCGATGGACCCGATGTTGATGACACGGGCGGGGTCGTCGGCGCTGGCAGCGGCGCGCAGCGCTGGCAGCAGGGCGGTGGTGAGCCGGAAGACCGCCTTCACGTTGACCGCCCAGAGCTTGTCGAACGCGGCTTCCGGGTAGTTTTCCAGCGGGGCACCCCAGGTGGCGCCGGCGTTGTTGACGAGCACGTCGAGGCGACCGAAGCGGTCCCGCACGGCGGCGGCGAGTGCCTCGGCACCGGCGTCGGCGCCCAGGTCGGCGGGGATGGCCTCGCAGCGCCCCTCCGAGGAGAGTTCCTTGGCGACCGCCTCGCAGACGTCCGCCTTGCGGGACGAGATGATCACGTGGGCGCCGGCCCGGACGAAGCCCTGGGCGATCATCAGACCGATGCCCCGCGAGCCGCCGGTGACCAGTACCGTCTTGCCTTCGACCGAGAACAGCTGCGTCATGCCCATCCCATCGCGAGTCGGCGGTGCCTGCCGGCCCGGCGGGCGACCGGCGGACCGGGGCCGGACGGCGCTACCGCCGGGTAAGGTAGCCCGGCCTCCAGGATCGCGACAACCCCTGCAGGTACGTCGCGAGGGCCACAGGAACGACGCGCACCGCTGATCGGGATGCAATGACCTGCGGTTCGGGCTACCGTCGCAGGCGATGGTCTCTACCGATCCCTCCCCCGCGCCACCGATCGGAACGGCGTCACCCGTAGCCGACGAGATTTCCACGTTCGCGCTTGCCGACCTCGCCGGTGACCCGGGCTGGCGCCGGCCGGTCATCGTCGAGCGCGAGTTGCTGGTCCTCACCACCCGGGGGCACGGCGACGCCGAGCTCGATTTCCACCTGCTGCCCTGCCGACCCGGCACGTTGCTGCGGGTCCGCGCTGGTCAGCTGCTGCGATGCGCCGGCCCGCAGTTCGACGCGACGGTGGTGGGTTGGACCACCGAGGCGCTGCGCGGTCTCGCTGTCGACCCGGACGCCCCGCCGACGTGGCGGCAACTTGCCGGCGAGGACGAGGACGCGGTGATCAGCGAGGTCAGCCAGCTGGCCGTGGACTGTCAACGGCACGGCGACGGAACACCCGCCGCCCGTGCTCTGCTGCGCCACCAGCTCGCCGTGCTGCTGCTGCGGCTGGCCCTGCCCGGCGTGGACCGGTCACCCCAGCGACCCGAGGTGGAGACGTTCCAGCGGTTCAGCCGCGAAGTAGAGCACGGCTACCAGGGGACGCGACGGGTCGAGGACTACGCGATCGCGCTCGGGTGCTCGGTGCGGACGTTGACCCGGGCCTGCCTGGCCGTAACCGGTCGCAGCGCCAAACAGGTGATCGACGAGCGGGTCGCGTTGCAGGCGGGTCGACTGCTCGCGGCGACCGACGAGCCGATCGCGCAGATCGGCCGACAGCTCGGCTTCTCCGAGCCCACCAACTTCGGTCGCTTCTTCACCAGGGAGACCGGGACGAGCCCTGGCGCGTTCCGGGCGGCCCGCGAGCAGCCGGCGGCCGGCCGGGTCGTACGCCCCCGATCGCCGGTCGAGCCGACGGGTGCCAATGGGGGGTGGTTCCGCTCCGGCCCGCTCGGCGAACCGGCAAACGGGGGGCACGCCAGGCGGTCCGGGTCGCCCACCGGCCCAGACGGCGGCACCGGGCGGGCATGATGACAGGGTGCAGATCTCCGCGCGCGGCGACTACGCGGTACGGGCGGCGCTGAGCCTCGCGACCGCGTACCCCTCGCTGTTGTCCACCCAGGCCATCGCCGCAGACCAGGACATGCCCCGCAAGTTCCTGGAGGCGGTCCTGGCCGACCTGCGCCGGGCCGGCATCGTCCGCGCCCAGCGGGGCGCCGAGGGCGGCTACACCCTGGCCCGGCCGCCACGGGAGGTGACCGTCGGCATGGTGCTGCGTGCCGTGGAGGGCCCTCTCGCCGGGGTGCGCGGCCTGCGGCCGGAGGAGACCCGGTACGAGGGTGCGGCGGAGAACCTGCCCGGCCTGTGGGTGGCGGTGCGCGCCGCCGTCCGGCGGGTCGTCGACGAGGTGAGCCTCGCCGAGATCGTCAGCGGCCGGCTGCCCGCGCACGTCCGCAAGCTCACCGCACTCCCGGACGCCTGGGAGCCGCGCTGACTCAGACGGCGTCCGTCATGGCCGAGGCGAACCAGCCGGTGATTGTGGTGGGGTGGGTGATCGCCGTGCCCACCACCACCGTCCACGCTCCGGCCCGCAGCGCCTGCGCCGCCTGGCTCGGGGTGTGGATCCGGCCCTCCGCGACCACCGGCACGTCGATCGCGGCGGCGAGCTGGGCGACGAGGTCCAGGTCCGGGCCGGGCCCCTTGGTCGTGTACGCGGTGTAGCCGGCCAGGGTGGTGCCGACCAGGTCGGCGCCCGCCGCGGCGGCGGCGATCCCCTCGTCGAGGGTGGAGCAGTCGGCCATCACCAGGGCCCCGGTCCGCTCGTGGACGGCGGCGATCGTCTCGTCGAGGGTGCGACCGTCCGGCCGGGGCCGCGCGGTGCCGTCGAGCGCGACGACGTGCGCTCCGGCCTCGGCCACGGCCAGCGCGTGGTCAAGCGTCGGGGTGATGAAGACGGGGTCGTCGCCGTCCTTCCAGAGCCCGATCAGCGGCAGGTCGACGGCCTCCCGGATGGCCGCGATGTCCGCGAGCCCCTGCGCGCGGATGCCTGCGGCTCCACCTTCGGCGGCCGCGAGAGCGACCCGGCGCATCGTGTCCGGGGTACGCATCGGCTCACCCGGGTACGCCTGGCAGGACACGACCAGTCGGTGGCGGAGTGCGTCGACAAGCGCGTTCATGCGGTGCCCTCCCAGGCGAGTGAGGCGGCGCCGAGCAGTGCGGCATCCGAACCGAGGGCCGAGGCCAGCACGGGCACGTCGTCCAGGCTGGGCAACGTCTCCCGCCGCACGGCGTCGCGAAGTGCCTGCCACCAGAAGTCGCCGAGGCCCGCGACCCCGCCGCCGACCACGACCGCGCCGGGATCGAGCATGTTGACAAGCCCGCCGACAGCCGAGCCGACGGCGGTGCCGCCCAGCAGGATGACCTCCCGGGCCACCGCGTCGCCGTCCGCGGCGCGGGCGGCCACCGCCCGCAGGTCGTCGACCGGCTGGCCGGTACGCCGCGCGTACTCCTGCGTGAGGCCGGGCCCGGAGGCGATCGCCTCAAGGTGGCCGTGCCCGCCGCAGGTGCACGCCAGCCCTCCGGCGTACGGCGAGGGCTGGTGGCCGGCGTGACCGGCAGTGGAGTGGGCACCGGCGAGCACGGTGCCGTCGATGACGAACGAGGCACCGATGCCGGTGCCGACCGCGACGAAGAGCGTCGTCTCGTGGCCGGCCGCCACGCCGTGCCGCGCCTCGCCGAGGGCGTGGGCGTGCACGTCGTTGATGACGGTGACGGGCAGGCCGAGCAGGTCCCGCAGTCGTCCGCTCAGGTCCGTACCGGCCCAACCGGCAAGGGTGTCGGTGGCCGAGAGCACCCGGCCCGTCCGGTGGTCGATCACCCCGGCGCTGCCCACTCCGACCGCCCGGACGTGTGTCCCCGTGACGCTCGCCCGCAGCCGAGCGACGAGATCGGCCGCGGTGTCGAGGATGGCGGTCGCCCCAGCCCGACCGGAGGTAGGGGCGGTGAGCCGATCCACGATCTCACCGTGGCGGGTCACGATGGCGGCGGCCGTCTTGGTGCCCCCGATGTCGAGCGCGGCGACGACCGGAAATGTGCGTGCCTCGGACATGGCTAGAGCAGCCCCGCCAGCTCCAGGTGGGCGCGTACACGGCCCGTCTCGTCGGCGTCGAGCGGTCGCAGCGGAAGCGACACCGCGTTGCTGTCGATGACACCGAGCAGGGCCAGGGCGGTCTTGAACGCGCCCACGCCCCGGGTGGCCCCCGCCGCCGTCGCCGGGTCGGCCGCGTCGACGATACGGAACAACCGGGTCAGCCGGTCCTGCTCGGCGCGCGCGGTGTCCCAGTCGCCGTTCACGCAGGCCCGGTGCAGCCGCACGTAGCCGGCCGGGTCCACGTTGCCCAGCCCGGGGACGGAGCCGGAGGCACCGGCGAGCATCATCGCGTCGACCACCACCTCGTGCCCGGTCAGCAGGCTGAAGCCGGCGTCCGGGGCGCGTTCCGCGATCGCCAGCACCAACTGGCGGAAGGAGACGTCGTCGCCGCTGGAGTCCTTGACACCCGCGAGGGCACCCTCCGCCGCGAGCCGGCTCAGCAGATCCGGGGAGAGCTTGGTGTGCACGCAGACCGGAATGTCGTACGCCAGCAGCGGAAGCTCGACCGACGCGGCGAGGGACCGGAAGTGCCGCTCGACCTCGTGCGGGCCGACGATGGCGTAGAAAGGTGCCGTCGCCACCAGACCGTCGGCGCCCAGACGCGTCGACGCGTCGGCCCGGTCGAGTACCCGGCGGGTGGTCGGCTCGATGCAACCGGCCATGACGGGTACGGCGCCACCGACGGTCTTCACGACGGTTTCGAGGGCCTGGTCCCGTTGACTGTCGGTGAGGAACACCGTCTCGCCGGAGCTGCCGAGGGCGAAGAGGCCGTCGACCCCGGCGGCGAGCATCCGCTCGACGAGCCGCTCGAGGGAGGCGACGTCGACCGCGCCCTCCTCGGTCAGGGGGGTGACGACCGGCGGCACGACTCCGGCGAACCGCGGGGCAGGGCTGGTCACGCTGTCTCCTCGACATGTAGTGGGGTGTTGCCGCCGGTCGCTGCTCTGGCGAGTGCGACAAGCTCTGTGTTGCTGGATCCAGCGGGAACGGGGTGGTAGCAGCGGAACTCGTGGGCGCCGGCACCCCCACCGCCCGTCTCGGACGGCGGCATCTCGGTGGCGCACACGTCGGTGGCCTTCCAACACCGCGTACGGAACGGACAGCCGCTGGGCGGACGGGTGGCGAGTGGGACGGGGCCGACGAGCGGGATCGGGTCGAGCGGCGACAGCAGTCCCGGCGTGGCGGAGAAGAGCGCCCGGGTGTACGGGTGCTGCGCGACCTCGGGGAGCCCGGCGGCGGGTGTCTGCTCCACGATCCGGCCCAGGTACATCGTGACTACGCGGTCACTGATCCGCTTGACGGTCTGGATGTCGTGCGAGACGAAGACCATGGCCAGGTCCAGCCGCTCCTTGAGGTCCAGGAGCAGGTTGAGGATCTGCGCCCGTACCGACACGTCGAGAGCGCTCGTGGGCTCGTCGGCGATGACCAGGCCGGGCTCCAGGGCCAGGGCACGCGCGATGGACACCCGCTGGCGTTGGCCGCCGGAGAGCTGGCTCGGCAGGACGTCGGCGACCGACCGGGGCAGCCCCACCAGGGCCATCAGTTCGTTGACCCGGTCCTCGCGCTGTCTGCGGGTGCCGCGACGGTGCACGTCGAGCGGGTCACGCAGGATGTCGCGGACCGGCATGCGCCGGTTCAGCGACGTGGCCGGGTCCTGGAAGATCATGCCGACGCCGGCGCCGATGTGCTGCCGTCGTTCGGACGCGTTCATCGACCAGACGTCCTTGCCGGCGAATGCGACGGTGCCGCTCGTCGGCCGTTGCAGGCCCACAAGCACCTTGGCCATCGTGGACTTGCCGCAGCCGGACTCACCGACGACACCGATGGTCTCACCGGCACGCACGGTCAGGTCCGCGCCGGTGAGGGCGTACACCCGCTCGCGGCTGAACATGCCGCCCCCACGGGTGCGGTGGACCACGTGCACATCGCGCAGCTCGACGATCGAGTCACGCGGGACTGACGCACTCATCGGGCCAGCTCCTCTTCCCTGACATTGACGGCCGGGTGGTGGCAGGCGTACAGGTGGCCGGCAGCGCCCTCCAGGCGGGGCGTCTCCTCCCGGCAGACCTCCGTCGCCATCGGGCAGCGGTCGGCGAACCGGCAGCCCGACGGAAAGTCGGCCGGCGACGGCACCACGCCACGGATCTGGGTGAGCCGTTCCGCGCCGGCTTCGAGGGAGAGCACGGAGCCGAGAAGCCCTCGGGCGTAGTGGTGCGCCGGCGCTCCGACCACGTCAGCGGTGACACCGCTCTCGACGATCTGCCCGCCGTACATCACCACGACGCGGTCCGCGACGTCGCTGACCAGCGCCAGGTCGTGGCTGACCAGGATCAACGCGAAGCCCAACTGGCCGCGCAGCCGCAGCAGCAGCTCCATGACCTGCGCCTGGACCGTGACGTCGAGCGCGGTGGTCGGCTCATCGGCGATGATCAGGCGCGGGTCCCGGGACAGAGCCATCGCGATCACCACGCGCTGCCGCTGGCCGCCGGAGAGCTCATGCGGGTACGCGGACAGGGTGCGCCGGGCGTCCAGGCCCACGAGTTCCATCAACTCCTCGGCCGACCGGGTGCCGCCACGGCGGATCATCTGGGCGAGCTGGGGGCCGATGCGTAGTGAGGGGTTCAGGGCCGACAGGGCGTCCTGGTAGACCATCGCGATCTCGCGCCCCATCAGGGCACGGCGACGTTTCGCACTCAACGTCAGCAGGTCGGTGCCCGCGAAGCGGACCTCGCCGCGAACCCGGGCGCCCTGCGGCAGCAGACCCATCACGGCGAGCGACGTCAGCGACTTGCCCGAGCCGGACTCCCCCACCAGGCCCAGCACCTCGCCGGGACGGACGTCGAAGGTCAGGTCGTCGACGATGTCGACACCCCGATGGCGCCCCTCGAACCCGATGGAGAGGTTCCGGACCTCAAGGACGGGATCACCCTGCGGGAGCGGCCGGGCCCGCTCGCGCAGCCGCTGCGCCGCCTCGGGCAGGCCGGGCAGCCGCACCAGCTCACCAAAGCCGGGCTGCGCCTCCTCCTGCGCGTCGCCGGCCTTGGTCGCGGTGGCACGCCGCGCCGCCGGGGCGGCCCAGGCGTCGGACATGCCCTCGGAGAGCACGTTCAGGGCGAGCACTGTCAGCAGGATCAGCAGGCCGGGGAAGAACGTGGCCCACCAGCCACCGATCTGGACCATCTCCTTGCCGAAGGCGATGACCGAACCCCACGAGGACGCCGCCTCCTGGGGCGCGAGCCCGCCGCCGATGAAGGAGAGGGACGCCTCGAACACGATCGCGTCGGCCACCATGACGGTGACGAAGACGAGGATCGGGGCGGCACAGTTGCGCAGGATGTGCCGCCAGAGGATGTGCGGCCGTCGGGCGCCGATGATCCGTTCGGCCGCGACGTAGTCCTCCCGGTACTGCGAGAGCACGTTGGCGCGCACGATACGCGCGATCGAGGGCACGAAGACGAAGCCGATCGCGACCACGAGGACCAGGAGGCTGTTCTTGCCGAAGGAGATGATCAGCAGGGCGGAGAGCACGATGGCGGGGAACGCCATGACGACGTCGAGGCACCGCATCACCACCTCGTCGATAGCGGGCCGGCTGGTTCCGGCCAGCGCGCCCAGGATCGCGCCGACCACCAGGGCGATGCCGGCGCTGCCGAAGCCCACGATCAACGAGCGCCGGGTGCCGGCGACCAGCCGCGAGAACACGTCGCGTCCGAGCTTGTCCAGGCCGAACCAGTAGTCGCCGTTCGGGCCGGTAAGCGCGGGACCGAGCCCGGCCTGCGCGGGGTCGTGCCGCAGGATCAGCGGCGCGAAGATGCCCACCACGACGATGAGCAGCACGAAGCTCAGTGCGATCCGGGCCGTGACGCTGAGCCGTGTGAAGGCGATACCTGGCTGCGAAAGCCGAGCGGTGAGTGTGCGACGCATCAGTGGGCTCCGCGCAGTCGAGGGTTGGCGAAGAGGTAGAGGATGTCGACCACCAGGTTCACGAAGACGAAGCAGATGGCGATCGTCAGCACGGTTCCCTGCGCGAGGGCGGTGTCGTTCTGCTGTACGGCGCTCATGATCTGGGTGCCCATGCCGGGCAGCGAGAAGATGGCCTCGATGACGACCGTGCCGCCCAGCAGGTAGCCGATCCGCAGGCCCAGCACGGTGAGCGGGTTGACGAGCGCGTTGCGCAGCACGTTGCGTCCGATCACCACGCGGGGTGGCAGCCCTGCGCCGATGGCGGTGCGTACGTAGTCCTTGTCGAGTTCCTCCACCATCGACGTCCGCACGATGCGGGCCAGTGAGCAGCCGACCGGCACGGCGAGCGCGAGCGCGGGCATCGCGAGGGACTGCAACCAGAGGGAGAACGAGTCACCGGGGTTGACGTACCCGCCGGTCGGGAAGAGCGGGCGGCGGACCGACAGCTCCTGGATGAGCAGGAGGGCCAGCCAGAACGACGGCATGGCGATACCGGCCATCGAGACGAACCGGATGACCTGGTCGGGCCAGCGGTCCCGGTACAGCGCAGCGGGGATGCCGAGGACCAGCGCGATGACCAGGGCGCCGACGATGCCGAGTGCCGTCAGCTGGATCGTCAGCGGCAGCGCGGTGGCGATCTTGTCGGCGACCGGGACGGACGGCGGGAAGGTCACGCCCAGATCGCCCCGGAGCAGGTCGCCCAGGAAGTGCAGGTACCGCAGCGGCAGCGGGTCGTCGAGGCCGTTGGCGGCCTTGAACGCGGCCACCTGCGCGGGGGTCGCCTGGTCGCCGAGGACGGACAGCGCGGGGTCGATCGGTGAGAACTGCATGATCACGAAGACGAAGATCGTGATGCCCAGCACCAGCGGTATCAGGGTCAGGAGTCGTCGCGCGACCAGGCTCAGAACGCTCAGCATGGTGTCTTTCTTTCGTCGAGGGCGCCGGGACGTCCCGCCCAGCCCAAGGGGCAGAAGGCTGGGCGGGACGCGGAGGGGCCGGGTCCGGGCCCCCGAGGCGGGCTCAGCCCTTTCGGCTGCTGCCCAGGAAGTACAGGCCGGTGGTCGCCGCACCCGAGAAGCCGGTGAGCTTGGTGGGGTCGTACGCGGTGACGACCTTGGTGTGCAGGATCGGGTAGAGGGGAACCTCGTCGGCCACCTTGTCCAGAGCCTGCTTCCACAGGGCCTTGCGGGCCGCCTCGTCGGAGGTCTGCGCGG
Organism: Micromonospora sp. DT41; assembly: GCF_049841715.1. Taxonomy (NCBI): domain Bacteria; kingdom Bacillati; phylum Actinomycetota; class Actinomycetes; order Micromonosporales; family Micromonosporaceae; genus Micromonospora; species Micromonospora sp. DT41. The sequence continues at coordinate 343,605 of NZ_JBNCKU010000004.1, forward strand.
CCTTGTCGAGCAGGTCGGCCATGGCCTTGCGGTCGGCGGCGCTCCACCGGTAACGCTGACCGGGCCAGGTCTCGCCGTAGTAGAACCAGCGCAGCAGCAGGTCGGTGTCGACGCCGAAGACGCTTGGGTCTCCGGTGGCCATCAGCACCCGGAAGGTGTCCTTCGGAACGATGTCACCGTAGATGGCCGAGGACGGCACGGTGTTAAGGCTGGCGTTGACGCCGATCTTCTTCCACTGCTCGATGACCAGCGGGGCGACGTCCTTCACCGCGGAGTTGTCAGTGGTGTCGAGCTGGAACGACAGGTTCGAGACGCCAGCCTCCTGAAGCAGTGCCTTGGCCTTGTCCAGGTTGTGGTCGTAGACGGTGGCGGCCTTCTGGTAGTCCTTGTTGCCCTCGTCCAGGTAGCTCGTCGCCGGGGTGCCGTAGCCGTTGAGCGCGGTCTTGATGACCGCGTCCTTGTCGATGGCGTAGTGCAGGGCCTGGCGCACCCGCTTGTCGTTGAACGGCGCCGCCGACGTGTTGAACATGAGGAAGACCTGGTTGAAGGCCTGCTTGACGTCGACGGTGTACTTGTCCTTGAGCGAGTCGACGTTCAGGTACGGCACCGACTCGATGGCCTGGACCCGGCCGCCCTGCAGGTCAGACACCCGCGCGGAGGCCTCGGAGGTGGTGTTCCAGGTCATCGTCTCGACCTTGGCGGGACGGGGTCCGCTGTAGTTCGGGTTCTTGCTCAGCTTGATGCCCGACTCCTTGGACGCGCTGTCCATCTTGAAAGGGCCGGAGCCGATCGGTGCCGTGTCGAAGGCCTTCGAGGCGGCCGCGTCCGCGGTCTTCGCCTTCGGCAGGATCTTGATGACGGAGATCCGCTCGGCGAACAGGGCGAACGGGTACTTCAGCTTGAACTCGGCGGTCGTCGCGTCCTTGGCGGTCACCGAGTCGATGAACGACACGAACCCCTGCATCAGCGGCGGGGCCTTGGGGTCCGCCGGCTTCAGCACGCGCTCGAAGGACCAGGCGACGTCCTCGGCGGTGACCGGGGTGCCGTCGGAGAACTTCGCGCCGTCGCGTACGGCCACCGTGTACGTGAGCCCGTCGGCGCTGGCCACCGGGTCTTCCTTGGCCAGGGCACGGTACGGTTCCCTGGTGATCGGGTCTAGGTCGATCAGACCCTCGAAGATGTGCTGGTTGACCGCCGTCGCCACCGCCGACGAGGCGTTCCCCGGGTCGAACCCACTGGAGAGGGTGAACGCCAGAGTGGTCTCGATCGAGGTCGACCCCCCGTTACCGCCTTCGACGGCGTTGGTCGAGGCCGGGCCGCCGCTGCACGCGGCCAGTCCGAGCGCGAGGGTTGCCGCGGCGGACGCGGTGGCCAACGAGCGGAGCCGGCGCTGGGGGAAACGCCGCCCCTCCGATGGCTTGACGGTGGTGCTCACGTAGCTGCCTCCATAGGCTCTTCATGCGCTTGCATACACGCTCGCGCTGAGGGATTCGAAGATAATGGGGTCTGACGTCAGACATCTGATGCCGATAGGGTGAGAGTCGCAGATTCGTGAGGGAAGGGCAAGTGCCAGATGACGACCATTGACGCGTTCCCGCTGCGCGGTGCGGAGCGCCCGGGTCCCCGCCGGCAGGAGGTTGCGACCAAGATCAAGGAGTACATCCTGCGCAATCGCCTCAAGCCGGGGAACCTCCTCCCCACCGAGGCGGAACTGTGCGAGGCGGTAGGCGCCAGCCGGTCCAGCGTGCGCGAGGCCGTCAAGATCCTCTCGGCTCTCGACATCGTCGAGGTGCGGCACGGCCACGGCACCTTCGTGGGCCGCATGTCGCTCGCCGCCCTCGTGGAGAGCCTGACCTTCCGCGGCCTCCTGAGCGGCGAGGAGGACCACCACGTTCTGGGGCAGGTCGTCGACGTCCGGCAGACCCTCGAACAGGGGCTCGCAGCCCAGGTCATCGCCGTTCTCGACAGCGAGCACCAGGCGGAACTCGCCACGCTCGTCGACGAGATGGAGACCCTCGCCGCGCAGGGGATGGACTTCCTCGACGTCGACCGCGCCTTCCACGTGAAGCTGCTGGAACCCCTCGGCAACGACCTGATCCTCCAACTGACCGAGGCGTTCTGGCAGGTGCAGGCCATCGTCGCCCCCACTCTGCGCACCGAGCCGGAAGACCGGCTGATCACCGCACAGCGGCACCGCGCAATCGTGGACGCCATCGCGGCCGGCGAGGTGGCCGATCTACGCGCCGCCATCGCCGAGCACTACGCCCCGATCCGGGCGAGCATCGCGCGCGCCGTGCAGTCCTGAAGCGCCACAGGCGCCGCCCGCCGACTCCGCGTAACGACCCGGCCACGTCATCGACTGGCCGGGTCGCCGTGACGGCCGTCCACGGTCAGCGTCGCTGACGGCCGCACCTTCCCCAGGCGTCTGACACGTCCACTGCGGACCGGAACACCCTCACGCGTACGCCTTCGTCGATCTATTGACGACCCGCGCGGCGCCCCTTAGCGTCATGACATCAGATATCCGACGTCTTATCTGACTGGTTTCCCCTCCGCACCCCTCCCCCGCCCTCGGAAGGAATCCTGTGTCCCGTGCCCCCGCACGCCCTCGCCGAGTAATGGCGGTCGTGGCCGCCGTCCTCGCCCTGGTCGCGATCCTGCCCGCCGCCCCAGCCCACGCCGCCCCCGCCGGCGTGAGCGCCACCGCCAGTGCCGACTGCACGACGGGCAGGCTCCACCTGCTGCTCACCAACGGCAGCACCACCGCGCAGACCTTCACCGTGACCTGGCCCGGCCGGGCCAACTCCCCCTGGACCCGGACGGTCGCCGCCGGCAGCACCAGCAGCGAGCTGTACTGGACGCTCCCGGCAGGCACCCCGTACACGCTGCGGACGACCACGCCGACCGGGTTGGACGACACCTCCGCCGGGATCTTCCACTGTGGCACCGGCATGTCCGCGGTCACCAGCTACGACTGCACGGCCGGCCGACTCCAGCTCGCGCTTGAAAACCGCACCACGACCGCCCGGGACTTCACCGTCACGTGGCCCGGCCGCACCGGATCCCCGTGGACCCGCACCATCGCCGCGAGCGGCAACTACCTGCACTACTGGACGGTCGGCGCCGGCACCCCGTACACCCTGCGGGTCACCGCGCCCGGTTTCGACACCACCCTGCGGGGCACCGCCGGGTGCGGCCTGAACGCCGGCACCCCGCAGATGAACAGCACGGCCGTGCTGACCACGCAGAGCGTCATCCGCAACCTCAACGGCCCCAGCGGCCGCTACGACGGCACCTCCGCCTCGGTCCGCATCCCGGGCATGGCCGTCACCAACAACGGCACCGTCATCGCCGTCGCCGACGCCCGGATCAACGGCTCGTACGACCTCGGCGGTGGCACCAACAACATCCAGATCGCCATGACCCGCAGCACCGACGGCGGCCGCACCTTCGAGCAGCCACGGATCATCCACGCCCCCGCCACCACCAGCGAGGGAGCGGGCGACCCGAGCCTGCTGGTGGACCGCAGGACCGGCACCGTCTACTGCTTCTTCACCTACTCGCCCCGGCCGGGCATCAGCTTCTGGTCCGGCTCGTCGGGCCTCAACACCGCCAACGACCCGAACAGCCTGCACCTGCAATACATCACCAGCAGGGACAACGGCGCCACCTGGAGTGCCCCGGTGGAGCTGAACCCGACGATCAAGGTCCCGACCTGGCAGCAGGCGTTCTTCTCCTCCGGACACGGCATCCAGAGCAGCACCGGACGCCTGATCCAGCCGTTCGTCTACCGGGACGGGGCGGGCCTCACCCAGACCGGCAACATCTACAGCGACGACAACGGTGCGACATGGCGGCGCGGTGGACCCGCCGGCGGAAACATCAACGAGAGCAAGGCGATCGAGCGCGGCACCGGCGCCATCGTGCAGAACATGCGGCACAACAGCACCCGCAGCCGGTTCTACTCCACGTCCACCGACGGCGGCGCCACGTTCGGCCCGGCCACGGCCAGCGCCCTGCTGACCGACCCGCTGTGCAACGCCGACGAGATGTCCTACCTGCGCCCGTCGGAGGTGGGTGCCAACGGCGCCCCGGTGCGCACCCGTACCGCCCTGTTCAGCAACAACGCGGCCCCGGCCGCCCGCAACGATCTCACCGTCCGGCTGTCCACCGATGACGGTGCCAGCTGGCCGGCGCGGGCGCTTGTCAAGCCGGGCGCCGCTGGCTACTCCACGATGGCCGTGCTCAACGACGGCACGATCGGCAACCTGTACGAGGTGGGCAACACCGGAGGCATCTTCTTCGCCCGGTTCACCCTCGACTGGGTCAAGGGGGCCTGACCCCGGACCGTCCCGCCCCCGGAGTCGGCATCGCGCCGGCACCGGGGGCGGGCCCGTCGTGGGTCGCAGCTCCCCTTACAGGGTGCGGACCACCTCGCCGGTCTCGAGCCGGGGCAGGCGTGGCTGCCACGCGTCCGGGCCGGGACGCCCGAGGTTGAGCAGGAGCAGCACCTCGTGACGACCGTCGGGGAAGAACTCCCGCTTGACACCTGCGGGGTCGAAGCCCGCCATCGGGCCGGCGGCCAGCCCTGCCGCACGTACGCCCACCAACAGGTAGCCGATCTGCAGGGCCGCGTTGAACCGGGCCTGCGCGACGCGTTCCGCCCGGTCGGCGAGCCAGTCGCGGGCCTGCGGGCGGTGCGGATACAGCTCCGGCAACCGCTCGTGGAAGTCCACATCGGCGGCGAGGACGGCGGTCAGCGGGGCGCTGGCCGTCTTGGCCCGGTTGCTGCTGGACACGTACGGCAGCAACCGGGCGCGGAACTCCGGCGAGCGCAGCAGCAGCAACCGCAGCGGCTGGCCGTTGTACGCGGTCGGCCCGTACCGGAACAGGTCGTGGATGGCAGCGACCTGCGCGTCGGTGACCGGCTCGTCGGTGAACGTGTTCGCCGTGCGGGCCGCCCGGAACAGCAGGTCCTGGGCGGCCCGGTCCAGCGCGAGCAGGTCGGGCACGGCGGGTGCGCTCACGCCGGCACCGGCTTGACGGCGGTGGTGTAGCCACCCTGGTGGTGCACCAGCGGCTCGCCGTCGCCGCCGTCGCCAAGGGCGAGCGGCTCGGCGATCACCAGCGTGTGGTCGCCGGCGGGGACGCGGTGCACCACCCGGCAGAGCAGCCGGGCCAGCACTCCCGTCAGCAGCGGCACACCGAACGGCCCCGGCGTCCAGTCCGGGTACGCGGCGAACCTGTCGATCCCGCTGGTGGCGAAGACGGCGGCGGCCTCCCGCTGCCCGGCGGCCAACAGGTGCACTGCGACGTGCTCGGCGCGGGCCAGCACCGGCCAGCTCGACGAGTCGACGCCCAGGCAGAACGACACGAGCGGCGGGTCCAGGGAGACCGACGTGAACGAGGTTGCGGTGAACCCGGCCCGGATCGGTGCGCCGATCCCGCCCAGGCAGGCCGGGTCGGTGGCCCGAGCGACAGCGGTGACCACTGTGACGCTGGTGGCCTGCCGGCGCAGCAGCGCGCGGAACAGGTCCCGGTCGACGGGTTGCAGTTCGGCGGCGTCCGCCGTCGGACGTTCGACGGTGGTCACGCCGGCACCAGGGCCGGCGCGGCGTACGCGCTGGCCGGTCGGGGCAGGCCGTAGTGCTCGCGCAGCGTCGCACCGGTGTACTCGGTGCGGAACAGCCCTCGGGCGCGCAGCACCGGCACGACGTGGTCGACGAAGTCGGCCAGACCGCCGGGCAGGTGCGGCGGCATGATGTTGAACCCGTCGGCGGCGCCCTGGGTGAACCACAGCTCGATCTGGTCGGCGATCTGTTCCGGCGTTCCGGCGACCACGCGGTGGCCCCTGCCGCCGCCGAGCCGACCGATGAGCTGCCGGACGGTGAGCTTCTCCCGGCGGGCAAGGTCGGTGACGAGCTGGTAGCGGCTCTGGTGGGCCTGCACGGTGCCGGAGTCCGGCAGCTCGGGCAGCGGCCCGTCGAGCGGCAGGCCGGTGAGGTCGATGCCGAGCATCCCGGAGAGCTGTGCGAGCGCGTACTCGGGGACGATCAGCTCCTCCAACTCGGCGGCGAGCGTGCGCGCCTCGGCCTCGGTGCCGCCGAGCACGGGCGCGATGCCGGGCAGCACCTTCACCAGGTCGGGGTTCCGGCCCGCGGCGGTGACCTGGCGGCGCAGCTCGGCGTAGAAGCCCTGCCCGTCGGCGAGGGTCTGCTGGGCGGTGAAGACGGCCTCGGCGTACCGGGCGGCGAAGGCGATGCCGTCCGGCGACGACCCGGCCTGCACGAGCAGCGGCCGACCCTGCGGCGGTCGGGGAATGTTGAGCGGGCCACGGACCTGGAACTCCGGCCCCCGGTGCGCCACCTCGTGCACCCGGTCGGTGTCGGCGAACACCCCGGCGGCGGTGTCGAAGACCAGCGCGTCGTCCTCCCAGCTGTCCCAGAGCTTGATGGCCACGTCGACGAACTCGGCGGCCCGCCGGTAGCGGTCGGCGTGCGCGGGGTGGCTGTCCCTGTTGAAGTTGACAGCCTCCCGCTCCTGCGCCGAGGTGACGATGTTCCAGCCGGCCCGGCCGCCGCTCAGGTGGTCCAGGGAGGCGAACTTGCGGGCGGTGTGGAACGGCTCGTTGTAGGTGGTGGAGACCGTCGCGATGAGACCGATGTGCTCGGTCACCGCGGCCAGCGAGGCGAGCAGGGTCAGCGGCTCGAAGACGGCCTGGATGTTGTGCCGCGGGTTCGGCCCGACCGACAGCCCGTCGGCCAGGAACACCGAGTCGAGCGTGCCGCGCTCGGCGATCCGGGCCAGCTCCTGGAAGTGCCGCACGTCGGTGACCCGGCGCGGGTCGGTGCGGGGGTGCCGCCAGGCGGCCTCGTGGTGGCCGACGCCCATCAGGAACGCGTTGAGGTGCAGGGTTCGAGGCATGACAGAGTCCTATCCGGCGGAGACGTCGACGCGCCACGTGGAGAAGCGGCGTTCGAGGGCGACGAGGAGCTGGTTGACGACCAGACCGATGGCGGAGATCGTGATGATCCCCGAGTACATGTCGGGGATCGCGAAGTTGTACTGCGCGTAGTTGATGAGGTAGCCCAGGCCGGCCTTCGCGCCGACCATCTCGGCCGCGACGAGCACCAGGATCGAGTACGCCCCGGCCAGCCGGATCCCGGTGAAGATGGTCGGCACCGCCGCCGGCAGGATCACCTTCTGGAACAGCCGCAGGTGGTTGAGCCCCATCGAGCGGGCCGAGCGGATCAGCAGCGGGTCGACGCCCTTCACGCCGGCGATGGTGTTCAGCAGGATCGGCCACGAGCACGCGTACAGCACCAGGGCGATCTTGGAGGTCTCCCCCAGGCCGAGGATGAGCACGAACACCGGCAGCAGGGCCAGCGCGGCGGTGTTGCGGAACACCTCCAGCAGCGGGCTGAGCAGCTCGGCGAGCGGCCGGTACCAGCCGATCAGCAGCCCCAGCGGGATGGCGGTGAGCACGGCCAGGCCGAGCCCGGCCAGCGACCGGGTCAGGCTCGCGCCGACGTGCTCGGCGAGCTGCCCGCTGCGCAGCAGCTCCCACCAGGCCACCAGCACCTCCGACAGCGGAGGCAGGAACACCCGGTCGACAAGCCCGAGCCGGGGCGCGCCCTCCCAGATCGCGGCCAGCGCGAGGATCGCGACACTGCGGTGCAGCGCCTTGCCTCCGAGGCCGAGGAGCCGTCCGGCCAGGCGGCCGGCACCAGGTCCGGCGGTGGCCACCGCGTCGGGCGGGGCCGTCGGGGCCGCCAGCCGGGCGGGACGTTCGGCGATGTCAACCAACGCGGACCTCCTCGGTATGGGCCGCCGTCGGCGCCGCGCGCCGCGCATCGGCTCCGGCGACAACGGGAGTACGACCACCGACTGCTCCGGTGTGGGCGGTGCGACTGCCGGTGGCGCCTTCGGCGGCGCGACTGCCGGTGGCGCCTTCGGCGGCTTGGGCGGCGCGCACCTCGTCCCGCAGCAGCGTCCAGATCTGGTGCCGGTGATGGCGGAACGCGTCGGTGGAGCGAACGTCCTCGACGGCGTCCCGATCGCCGAGGTCGATGTCGATGACCTGCTTGACCCGCCCGGGTCGGGAGGTCAGCACCGCCACCCGCTGACCGAGGTACACGGCCTCGTCGATGCCGTGGGTGATGAACACGATGGTCTTGCCGGTACGGGCCCAGATCCGCACCAGCTCGTCCTGCAACGAGTCACGGGTCTGCGCGTCGAGCGCCGCGAACGGCTCGTCCATGAGCAGCACGTCCGGGTCGTACGCGAGGCTGCGGGCGATGGCGACCCGCTGCTTCATCCCTCCGGACAGCTCGTGCGGGTAGCGGTCGGCGAAGCCGGTAAGGCCCACCAGGTCCAGGTGGTGCGCAACCAGGTCGCCACGCTCGGCGCGGGGCACCCCCTTGGCCTCCAGCCCGAACGCCACGTTGCCGGCGGCGGTGCGCCAGGGCAGCAGCGCGTACTGCTGGAAGACGATGCCCCGGTCCAGGCCGGGCCCGGTGACGGGTCGCCCGTCGACCAGCACCTGCCCGCCGCTGGGCTCGGTGAGCCCGCCGAGCAGGTCGAGCAGTGTGGACTTGCCGCAGCCGCTCGGACCGACGACGACGAGGAACTCTCCGGCGCGTACCCCGAGGGTCACCCGGTCCAGCGCGGTGACCGCGCCAGCGGTGCCACGCCGGGTGGCGCGGACGCCGAAGGTCTTGCTCACCCGGTCGAAAAGGATCTTGTCGGTGCTCACGCGCCACCCCCGTCCACGAAGGGGTTGAAGCGGTTGGTGTAGATGTCGCCGGCCTTGGGGCGGTCGCCCTTCAGCTCGCCCTCGGCGGCGAGCCAGTCGATCCAGGTGCCGAACTCGCGCTCGTCGATCACGCCGCCCCGGCCGGCGACGCCGCTGCTCTTCCAGTACGCGACGAGCGACGGGTCCTCGTTGCGACCGCGCTTGGCGATGATGTCCCGCATCCGGGCCACCACCGTCTCCCGGGGCTGGGTGCGGGCCCACTCGATGGCCTTGCCGACCCCGGTGACGAACGCCTTGACGGTCTCCGGGTTGCGTTTGACGAAGTCGTCGCGGAAGACGTACGTGCCGGCGCTGAACGCACCGAGCAGCTCGTAGTCGGTGAAGATGGTGCGGATGCCGCCGCTGTCGACAGCCTTGTCGCGGATCACGCCGCCGAGCACCGCCACGTCGATCTGCTTCTGCCGCAGCGACTGCTCGGTGTTGACCGGGGGCAGGGCGACAAGCTCGACCTGCTTGACCTCGGCGGCCGTGAGCCCGCCACGGGCGAGCCAGGTCTTGAGCACCGCCTCGGCGTGTGCGCCCAGGGTGTTCATGCCGACCTTGCGGCCGATCAGGTCGCGGGGGCTGCGGATCGGGCTGTCGTCGAGCACGTAGTAGCCCTGGAAGCTCTGCGCGTCCGAGCCGTAGTAGCTGACGACGGCGGTGATCGGGGCGTTGGCGGCGGCGAGCTTGACGATGGCGCCGTTGAACGCGCCGCCGAAGTCGCTCTGCCCGGTGGCGGTGGCCTGGATGTCCTGTGGGCCGCCGGTGACGTTGCCGATCCACTTGAGGCGGACGTCGCCGAGGTAGCCGAGGTCGGCGGCGAGTTCCGGGAGGGTGACCTGGCCGACCGAGCCCTGGTAGCGCAGCTCGCTGGCCTGGCCGGCACCGGCCTGGGCGTCGCTGCCGCAACCTGCGGCACCGGTGAGCAGTGTCAACGCGGCGGCGGTGGCGACGGTACGCAGCAGGGCACGACGGGGTGGGGACATGAGGAGTCTCCTGATCTGTCCACGAGGGAGGTGCGGGGCGCCGGGTTCGGGGCGCGAAGGCACGCCGCTCCGCGACGAGCGGTGCGTGCTGAGTGGTGCGGTGAGTAGGCGGTGCAGTGCGACTGGAGCCGGGCCGGATGGATCCGGTCAGCTCAACAGAGCGCGCTCGCGTGCCGGACCAGGTCGACGTGCACGCAAGCGATGAGGTGGAGCTCATCCCGCTGCGACATGACCTCATGCTGCCGTCGGTGCGACCGACGGGTCAATGTCCTTCCACAAGGTGAGATCTGGATCGCTGTGCGTGTTACGAAACGATCTGAGCAGCGTTTACCGACGCGCAACACCTATCTGATGAATAGGGATTTCACGGTCGCGCCACGTCACTGTCCAGGCTGGAGCCGACGGGGTTTCGGAATTCGACGGTTCGGGAATGTTCGATCTCGACACGGCAGGGAACTGGTGACGAGGGGAGTCCTCTGATGGGCCTCATGTTTCGCAAGCGCAAGAAGTACGGTCCGATCATCCTGAACTTCACCGAGAACGGCTTCTCCTCGTGGAGCATCAAGATCGGACGCTGGTCCTGGAACTCGCGGGCCAAGGCGCACCGGGTCGACCTGCCGGGTCCGCTGTCCTGGAAGCAGGACAAGTCCCGGTCGTAGCATCCCGGGAGTGGGGGGGGGGGGGGGGGGGGGAGAGAACCAGCCCCCCCCACCAAGGCAGCAGGCCGCCGGGGGCGGCGGGCCTGGTTCGATTTACATGCCCGGGTGTACTAACCCGGGTTGTTGGGGGGGGGGCTGTTCTAAAACCCCGCACCCCCGCTCCACGTCCACCCACCCACCCACCCCACCCCCACCCCCACCCCCACCCCCACCCCCACCCCCGCGATCTTGCGCTTTCGGTCGCGGTTTTGCGTGGGATGCCCCTTGTGTCGCGGCAGAAAGTGCAAGATCGCGCGGCGGGGGGCCGGCTAGCGGGTTGGGGTTATTTTTTCGTCGCCGGCCAGGCGGCCGGACTCGCGGGCGCGTTGCAGGTCGCCGTTTTGGAGCAGGTCTTCCAGCGCTCGGTTTGCGTCACTGGCGCGGTAGACGGTTGCGGTAAGCGTGTGCCGGCGCAGCTCGGTGACCTCCCGTGGCCCACCCCGGCGCAGCTCGGCCAGCAGCTCGCGGGTCAACGGCGCTAGGTCGGGCTCCCCTGCCACGTCGACAGTCGCGCCCGCCGGGTCGGACGGGTCACGCAAGCGCACGTCGAGGTCCGCGCCGGCTGCCCAGAGCGCGTCGCGGACCGCCTCCAGGCTCCGGTCCGAGCGACTGCCGAACGCGACCACACCGGCCGCCTCGCCGTCCGGCAGCACCGGCGCCACCTCGGCGACAAGCGGGAACCCGGCGGCGACAAGAGCATCGCGGGCGCGGGCGCCGGCGTGCAGCAGCACCTCTCCGGTACGGCCGTTGGCGGCGGCGGTGAGCAGTTGCGGGGTCACGGCGTCGGGCAGGTCCAGGAAGCTGAACAGCGGTGACCCCGCCGCCCCGGCCGCCTTCAGCGCGACCGGCAGCTGCTGCGGAGCGCCGGGCAGCAGGTGCACTGTGACCTCGGCGGGCAACTCCGCCTCGACCGGGCCGAGCCGGGTCGGCAGTTCAGGCGTGCCGTCGGCCAGCACCAACACCGTGACCCGACGGCCGCGTACCTGATCGGCGTGGGCGGCGACCACCCGCAGCGCGGCCTGGGCGCTCCCGCCGTCGGCCCCGGCCCACACCAGTGCCACGGTGGCCCGCCGGGAGCGTTGCAGGGCCGCGGGCAGCCAGGTCGTCAACTGGCGGACCAGCAGCTCGCGGAGGAAGTCGGTGGTCCGGTCGGTCGGCATCGGTCCGTTCTACCCTACGGGCGGTCAGGCCGGGACGGAGATCCCCACGCCACCCCGGGTCTGCCCGCCGTAGCGCTGCTGTTCGGCGGCCAGGTCGAGCCGGCCGATGCGCTTGCGGGCGGCCAGCGTCGCGTCGTCGAGCCGGTCGGCGGGGACCAGCCAGACCACCTCGAACTCCAGGCCGTCCGGGTCCTGCCCGTAGAGGCTCTTTGTCGTGCCGTGGTCGGACGTGCCGACCAGCGCCCCGGCGGCGGCGAGCCGCTCGGCGGTCGCGGCCAACTCGTCGAGGGTGTCGACCTCCCACGCCAGGTGGTAGAGCCCGACGGTGGCGCGGCCGGCCGTCGACCGCCCGGCGCCGGCGCCGATCTCGAACAGGCCGAGGTCGTGGTCGTTGGTGGAGTCGGGGGCCTGGAGGAAGGTGGCGCCCCGGAAGCCGTCCGGGGTCATCGCCACCGGGCGGAAGCCCAGCACGTCCCGGTAGAAGGCGACGCTGCGGGCGAGGTCACTGACGTAGAGGACCGCGTGGTTGAGCCTGTGGATTCCCATGACCCGAGGTTAGCCCCATTTAGTTGAGGGCTCAACTATTCCGGGTATGATGGTGGTCATGACCCGCTGGTTGGACCCTGACGAGCAGCGCACCTGGCGGGCGTTCCTCACCGCCTCCCGGGCGCTGATGGACACGCTCGACCGCGAGCTGCAACACGACGCGGGGATGCCGCACGCGTACTACGAGATCCTGGTCCGGCTCTCCGAGGCGTCCGGGCGCCAGTTACGGATGAGCGAGCTGGCCGAGCTGACCGGGTCGTCGCGCAGCAGGCTCTCGCACGCGGTGGCACGGCTGGAGGCGGCCGGCTGGGTGCGGCGCGAGGAGTGCCCCACCGACCGGCGCGGGCAGATCGCCCTGCTCACCGACGCCGGTTTCGCCACCCTCAGCGCCGCCGCACCCGGCCACGTCGAGGGGGTACGCCGCCACCTGTTCGACGCGCTGAGCCCGGCCCAGGTCGACCAGCTGCGCCGGATCAGCGAGACGCTGGCCGAGCACCTGACAAGATCCTGACCGATCGACACCGGCGCGGGTCTTGTACTTAACGTCGTCGAATGAGCACGATGGGGCGTGTCCTCCGGCTTCGGCGAACTGACTGATCAGGCGCAGCACCTCGTGTCCGCTGGCGACCTCGCCGGTGCGCAGCGGCTGCTCGCCGACGCGCTCACCGACGCCGACCCACGCCCCGCCAACGCCACAGCCGAGTTGGCCGAGGCGGCAAGCCTCCAGGCGCGGGTGCTCGTCGCCCTCGGTGAGCCGCACTCCGCGCGGGGGTGGGCCGCCTTCACGTACGCCGCCGCCACCCGGCTGCACGGCCGCTCCGACCCGCGTACGGTGGCCGCCGCGGCCACCCTGGCGGCGGTGCTGCACCGGGTCGGCAGCCACTCCCGCGCCGCCCGGCTCTACCAGGAAGTCATCATCGAGCTGACCGCACAGGACGGGCCGGAGTCGCTGCGGGTGCTCGCCGCGCACGCCGACCTGGCCACCGTCGAGTACGCCCGGGGCCAGTGCACGGTGGCCCGCGACCGACTCCAGGACGCCTGGGAGCTGCACCGCGAGGTGTACGGCGACGGGCACCCCAGCGGCATCAAGATGCTGGCTCGGCTCGGCGCCATGCAGCGCGACTGCGGGCAGTTCACCGAGGCGCACGACAACCTGGCGCTCGCCCGGGAGTTGTCCCGGCAGCACCTGCCCGCCGACGACCCGCTGGCCCAGCAGGTAGCGGCCCTGGCCCGGGCGGCGGCCAACCCCGACCACGTCTGCGCCGACGACGCACCCGTCGGTCGGGACGCCCCGCTGGTGCCGGCCGCCCGTCACCCGCCGCACGACAACGGGCCGCAGGACAACCGGCCGGTCGAATCCGACTACCACCCGTCGGCGCCTCCGCCCGCCGCGCCGGAGCCGTCCGAGGCTTCGGTGCCCGACAGCACTTCAGCCGAGCCGGGCTACGGGGATGGTCACGGGTTCACCGACGCTCACGGGACGGTCAGCGGTGGTTCGGTGCCGAATCCCCGCGTCCCGGCTGACGAACCGGGCGGATCGACGGGCTTCCAGTGGCCACCGGAGTGGTCGGACGAGCCGACACCTCACTCGACCGGCACGCCGGTGCCGCCGTCAGTGGTCGGCTTCACCGGCAGCGCCGAAGAGGCAGCCGGCGTCTACCGGCTCCGCCAACCGGAGCAGCCCGCGGAGGAGTTCCCACCGGCGGAGTCGTACGCGCCGGACGATCCGTACCAGCCGGCGGAGCCGTACACGCCCTCTCGTCTCCTGCCGGTGCCGGTGCATCGGGCGGCGCCCCCGACGCGCAACCGGCTCCTGCCGATACTGGTGGCCGGCGTGGTCGTGGTGCTGCTGGGCACAGCAGCGGTGATCGCCGGCGTAGCCCGGGTCGGCGACGGTGACGACCAGCAGCCCAGAGCGGACAGCACCTCCCCCGGCGTCAGCTCGACGAGCACCGGCCCGCCGGCCTCGGGTACGCCGGCCACCGGCAGTGCGGCACCGGGCGGCGCCGCACCCACCGGCACGCCTCCGCCTCCGGCCGCGCCCGGCACTCCGCCGGGCTCGGTGGCCCTGCGCGACAACCGGGACAACATCGCCCTGCGCTGGACGTACCCGGCGGGCGGCGAGGGTCCGGTGGTCATCTCCGCCGGGCGGGCCGGGCAGGACAAGACCGCTATCGCCACGCTGCCGGCCGGCACCGACACCTACATCGTCTACGCGCTGAACCGCGCCAACGACTACTGCTTCACGGTGGCCGTCGTCTGGTCCACCGACTCCGTCGCGAGCGCAGACGAGGTCTGCACCCGCCGCCGCTGAAGCCGCACCCCGATGGGCAGGCGGCAGACAGCAGGCGGCACGACGCTCACCCAGCGTGATCGACACGCGTGCACCACTCGGTCGCACACTGTGATCGTCAGCCGAGCGCCCGTACCTTGATGGTGCGCCTTTGCTCTGCTTCAACCAACGCAACACCAACGCCGAACTGCAACAACGCCTCGGCTGCGTCACAGGACCCTGCGCAGCGCGGTGACTATCTGTGCCTGTTGCGCTGGTTGAAGCAGAGCAAAGGACTCGAACACCGTTCCGGCGGCTACCGCCGCATGTCACGGTCCGCCACGCGTCGGCCCTGGTCGTCCTCGGCCGGCAACGCCGGTAGCAGCAAACACACCCGCAGGCCCGGCGGGCCATCAACACCAGCACCGGCGGCGGCGTTGTCGGTGGCGTTGTCGGTGGCGTCGGCGCTGGTCAGGCTGATGGTGCCGCCAGCGCGGCGGACCAGCTCCCGCACGATGGCCAGGCCCAGGCCGGCCCCGCCGTCGTCGCGGCCCCTCCCGTCGTCGAGCCGGGTGAACCGGTCGAAGACCCGGTCCCTGTCGGCCGCCGGAATGCCGGGGCCGTCGTCGGTCACCGTCACCAGGTGGTACGCCTCGTCCGGGCGCGGCACGGCAGCGAGCACGACGCTGACGTGCGCGTGCCGGACCGCGTTGTCGACCAGGTTGGCCAGGACCCTGCGCAGCTCGTCGGCGTTGCCGACCGTCCAGAGCGGGCCGGGTGGGGGCACGACCCGCACCGGCGGCGACGGATAGCGGGCGGCCACCTCGCTCAGCAGCGCCACCAGGTCCACAGGGCCGGTCCCCCGGGCCACCGGCGTCTCGTCCAGGCGGGCCAGCAACAGCAGGTCGTCGACAAGCCGGCTCAGCCGCTCGGTGTCGGCGAGCAGGTTGGCCGTCACCGCCGTCCAGTCCGTACGGTCGGCGAGCCGCTGCGCCACCTCCAGCTCCGTACGGATGTTGGTGAGCGGGCTGCGCAGCTCGTGCGCCGCGTCGGAGACGAACGCCCGCTGCCGGTCCCGGGCCGTCTCCAGGCGGTCCAGCATGCCGTTGAGGGTGACTGCCAGCCGGTGGATCTCGTCGGCGGACGCGGGCACCGGCAGGCGGCCGGCTCCGGCCCGCCCGGTGATCTCCTCGGCGCCTCGACGGAGCGCCTCCACCGGCCGCAGGGTGGCACCTACCACCCGCCACGCCACAGCGGCCAGTGCGGCCACCAGCAGCGGGAACGCCACCAGCAGGATGGTCCGCACCACGTGCGTGCTGTGCCGGACGTCGGCCATCGACCTGGCCACCAGCACGGTGAGCGGGTCAGCCGCGGTGCCGGCGGGTACGGCGACCACCCGCACCGGGCCGACGAGACCGACCCGCTCCGCGGGTGCCTCCAGCCGCTGCCTGCGGCCGGTGTCGAGTCGTTCCGGGCGGACCATCGGAACGAGCCGGTCCGCGTCGATCGAGGCGGCCCGGATGCGCCCCTGCGCGTCGATCACCTGGACCCGGACCTGACCGCCGGCCACCGGCAGCGGGTCGGGCAGCGCGTCCTCGGCGGCGAGCAGGGCGACCGCGTCGGCGGTCCGGAACGCCTCGGTGTCCACGCTCCGCTGGAGCACGTACCCGAGCGTGCCGAGCAGCACGACCCCGCCGAGGGCCAGCGCGACGGTGAGACCGAACACCCCGAGCGCCAGGAGCCGCCCCCGCAGGCCCAACGCCGGCAGCCGTCCGCCCCGGAGCCGACCGGCGTCCGGCGGGTCGGCGCGGGTCACGTCGCCAGCCGGTAGCCGGCGCCCCGGACCGTCTCCAGCCGGTCGCGGCCGAGCTTGCGACGCAGGTAGCCGACGTACACCTCGACCACGTTCGGCGCTGTCTCCAGGCTGGCGTCCCAGACGTGGTCCAGCAGCTCGATCTTGGACACGACCTGACCGGGCCGGCGCATCAGGTAGTCCAGCAGCGCGAACTCCCGAGCCGTCAACGTCACCTCGGCGTCGGCACGCGTGACCCGGCGTCGGGCCGGGTCCAGTCGCAGGTCGCCGACAGTGAGGACCGTCGGGCGCTCCGGCGCTCCCCGGCGCAGCAGCGCCCGCAGGCGAGCCAGCAGCACCACGTACGAGAAGGGCTTGGTGAGGTAGTCGTCGGCGCCGCAGTCCAGTCCGTCGGCCTGGTCGTACTCGCCGTCCTTGGCGGAGAGCATGAGCACCGGCAGCCAGTGCTGCTCGGCGCGCAGCCGGCGGACCAGCTCGTAGCCGGAGAGCCCGGGCAGCATCACGTCGAGGATCATCGCGTCGTACCCGCCGTGCCGGGCGGCGTCCAGGCCGGCCGGGCCGGTCGCGGCCACGTCTACAGCGAACCCCTCCGCCTGAAGACCACGTTGCAGGGCGCCCGCCAGCCGGGCCTCGTCCTCCACCACCAACAGTCGCACCGCTCAAGGGTGCCACCTGGGTCAATGCCGGCGTCCTCAGCGCGTTCACAGGGGCCGGGGGGCAGGATGGTGGGCAGGAGGTGCCCACCATGTCCGTCCTGAGAAGCCGTCCCGTCCTGCGCTGGCTGGTCCCGGCGACCGCCGCTGTCGCCGTCATCGGCGGTGGCGCGGCCATCGGTACGTTCGCCGCCGAGGCCGAGCCGAGCCTGCCACCGCGTACCGCCGCTCAGCTCCTTGTCGACCTGCAGGAGTCCCGCCTCGAAGGGTTGTCCGGCACTGTCGTGCAGCGCGCCGACCTCGGCCTGCCGCCGCTGGCCGGGATGATCCCCGGCAACGACCTGACCACCCTGCTGACCGGTACGCACACACTGCGGGTCTGGTATTCCGGGCCGGAGCGGCAGCGGATCGCCCTGCTGGACACCCTCGGCGAACGGGACGTCATCCGCAACGGCCGGGACCTGTGGACCTGGGAGAGCCGAGCCAACACGGCTCGGCACCGTACTCTCGGCGAGGCCGCGACCGCCGGAAAGCCGGCGCTCGACGCCGGGCCGAGCATGCCGGCCACGCCGCAGCAGGCCGCGGACCTGGCGTTGGGCGCGATCGACCCGAGCACCGAGGTGAGCGTGGGCCGCTCGGCCACCGTCGCCGGGCGCGACGCCTACGAGTTGGTGCTCCAGCCGCGCGACCGCGACTCGCTGGTGCACCAGCTGCGGATCGCCATCGACGCCAAGCAGCACGTGCCGCTGCGCTTCGAGGTGCTCGCCAAGGGCAGCGACCAGCCGGCGTTCGAGGTGGCCTTCACCCAGGTCGACTACCGGCAACCCGACGCCGACCAGTTCACATTCAACCCGCCGCCCGGGGTGACCGTGACGGAGGAGAACGACAAGCTGCCTGCCGCCGGTCGACCCGAGCACGCACAGCCGGCCGGTGACCCGCAGGTACGCGCCGAGGGCTCGGGCTGGGCCACAGTGCTTGTCGCCCGGCTGGACGGGGCGGCTGACGCCAAGCCGGGGGCGTCGAAGCCCGCCGCACCGCCGGCCGGTGACGCGCCGGACATGTCGAAGTTGCTCGGCGGCCTGACGGCGGTCAGCGGCGACTGGGGCAGCGGTCGGCTGTTGACGAGCAAGTTGTTCAGTGTGCTGCTCACCGACGACGGGCGGGTGCTCGCCGGAGCGGTCACGCCGGAGCGGCTGTACCAGGTCGCTCGCGGCTGACATCAGCCGTGTGCTCGCGCCGGGTCGACCTCACGGTCGGCCCGGCGCTTCGTTGTGCGGGGCGTACCGGCCCGTCGGGCTTGGTGCGTGCCTACCGGACGCGCTATCTTCAACAATTCGGAAGGCACTAAAAAAGAACGGCTCATTAAAGCCGTTCTTGCACGACATTCTAATCTTTGGGGAGACGGCTTGTCAAGGCACTCCGGTGGTACCGGTGAATTGTCGCTCGACGACGAGATCGGCCGCGAGCAGGAGTACGTCTCGATGCTCTACGACCGGTTGGACGGGCTGCGTGAGCAGGCCGCCAACCGACTCACCGACGCGCTGCGCAGCACCGGCGGCACCCTCCAGGACCGTTCCCAGCGCGACAGTTCGGTAGCTATGTACGCCGACCAGGTCGAGCAGTTCTCGGCAGTGGAGAATGGCCTCTGTTTCGGCCGGCTCGACGGCGACGACGATTCCCGCCGCTACATCGGCCGGATTGGGATCTTCGACACCAGCGGTGACTACGACCCGCTGCTGATGGACTGGCGGGCCCCCGCCGCCCGAGCGTTCTACCTCGCCACCGCCGCCAACCCGCAGGGCGTACGCAGGCGTCGGCACCTGCGCACCCGGCAGCGCAAGGTGACCGGGCTCAACGACGAGGTGCTCGACATCGACAGCGCCTCCCCCGGCGCGCACGAGGAATTGACAGGCGAGGCGTCACTGCTCGCCGCGTTGAACGCCGGCCGGACCGGCCGGATGCGCGACATCGTGGAGACCATCCAGGCCGAGCAGGACACCATCATCCGCGCCGACCTGCCCGGTGTGATGGTGGTCCAGGGCGGCCCGGGCACCGGCAAGACCGCTGTCGCGCTGCACCGGGCGGCGTACCTGCTCTACACACACCGTCGGGAGCTGTCCAGCCGCGGCGTGCTGCTTGTCGGCCCGAACGCGACGTTCCTGCGCTACATCTCGCAGGTGCTGCCGACGCTTGCCGAGACCGGCGTGCTGCTGCGTACCCAGGGTGATCTTTTTCCCGGGGTGAGCGCGCAACGGACGGAGCCGGCCGAGACGGCGGCGCTCAAGGGCCGGGCCGTGCTGGCCGAGGTGTTGGCGCTGGCGGTACGGGACCGGCAGTGGGTGCCGGACGAGCCGTTGGAGATCGAGGTCGAGCGGGAGGCGCTGACCCTCGACCCGGAGACGGTCCGTGCCGCCCGGGACCGGGTCCGCCGCGCCGACCGCCCACACAACCTGGCGCGGGCGCTCTTCGACGTGGAGATCGTGCACGCCCTCGCCGACCAGGTGGCCGAACGGATCGGCGCCGACCCGCTGGGCGGGGACAACCTGCTCGACGAGGCCGACCGCGCCGAGATCCGCAGGGAGTTGCGCGACGAGCCCGAGATCCGGGCCACCCTGGACCGGCTCTGGCCGGTGCTCACCCCACAGCGCCTGCTCGCCGACCTGTACGCCGACCCCGCCCGGATCGCCGCCGCCGCGCCGATGCTCACCGACGACGAGCGGGCGCTGCTGCACCGCGAGCCGGGTGGCTGGACGCCAGCGGACGTGCCGCTGCTGGACGAGGCCGCCGAACTGCTCGGCGAGGACGAGCGGGCCGCCGCCGCCCGCCGGGATCGCATCCGCCGGATGGAACGGGAGTACGCCGAGGGCGTGCTGGAGATCGCCCGGGGCTCCCGCTCGATCGACGTCGAGGACGAGGCCGAGGGCGGTGAGATCCTCGGCGTGACCGACCTGATCGACGCGGATCGGCTGTTGGAGCGGCAGGAGGAGGCCGACCGCCTGACCACTGCGCAGCGTGCCGCCGCCGACCGCAAGTGGGCGTTCGGGCACGTGATCGTGGATGAGGCGCAGGAATTGAGCCCCATGGCATGGCGGCTGCTGATGCGCCGCTGCCCGAGCCGGTCGATGACGATCGTCGGGGACGTGGCGCAGACCGGGGCGCTGAGCGGCACACCGTCCTGGGCCGAGGCCCTCGCCCCGTACGTGGCGCAGCGGTGGCGGCTCACCGAGCTGACTGTGAGCTACCGGACGCCCGCCGAGATCATGGCGGTTGCCGCTGAGGTCCTCGCCGAGATCGACCCGGAGTTGCGGCCGCCGCGCTCGGTGCGGGAGAGCGGCGTACCGCCGTGGGACCGGGCGGTGCCCGACGAGCAGTTGCCGGCGGAGCTGGTGCGGGCAGCCACCCGCGAGGCCACCGACCTGGCCGAGGGCCGACTCGGCGTGATCGTGCCGGCCAGCCGGGTGGCCACGCTCGGTGCCGCGCTTACCGCCGCGCTGCCCGAGGCCGCAGTGGGCGAACACCCGGAGCTGGAGAGCCGGGTGGTGGTGCTGACCGTCGCGCAGGCCAAGGGCCTGGAGTTCGACTCGGTGCTCGTGGTCGACCCGGACCTGATGGTCGCCGAGTCGCCACGCGGCCGCAGCGACCTCTACGTAGCACTGACCCGAGCCACCCAACGCCTAGGAATCCTCCGCCTGGAGCGCTGACGCCCCCGCCCTCCCCGCTTTTCCCGGTCGATCATGAGGTTGACGTGGACTGTGACCTTCCACAGCCACGCCAACCTCATGATCAACTCATAAGGGGTGGGTTAGTCGTTTGTGGGCTTGGCTGGGCCGGTTGCCGACGTGGACTGGTCGCTTGTGGTGCCGCCCATCGGGGTGCTCAGGCCGCCGGTGGTGGCATCCCCGGTAGTCGTCGGGGCCACCTTGCCCGGGTGTCGCTCCGGCTGGCGGGCCACCCGTCGCACGCTCGCCGGGCCCGCCGTACCGCCCGTCGTGGTGATTGCGCCCTGACCCCGGGTGGGGCCACCGTCGCGCAGCACCGTCGGGTCGATCGGCTGGTGCGCCGGGTCGTACGGGTCGACCTCCTGGATCACCCGCTCCACGTCGGTACGGGGCAACGTCACCTCGTCGATGGCGCCCTTGCCGTACACGCCACCCGCGATCCGATCCTCGGCCTGGCGGGCGGCTTCCTGTCGCATGTCGTCCTCACGCACGTCCATCACCTCGCAGAAGCTGTGGAACTGACTGCGTGCCCGGCCACCGGCCCGGCAAACCCGCGTCGGCGGGCCGGAGGTCGTCCACCCCGGTTCACTACCTCGCCTCCTTCTGCAACGCCCTCCGGCTCGGGGTGAACCCTGGAAGTGCCGTCGTGAAGCCCAGTGGCCGCACGGACACCGGTATGAACATCGAAACGAAGATCGGGACGTACGCACCCTCCAGGCGCGGTACGACCTGAAGGTGATTCCGTACACCGTCGACGACGCGGAGATCATGCAGCGGGTCATCGACCTGGGTGTGGGCGGCATCATCACCGACGACTCGGACCTGTTGGTGAGCGTCGCCATCCGCAACGGCCTGCGCTGAGGCCCCGACCCGACCGCCGGCTGGGGATATTTCCGGCCGGCGGTCGGTGTTACCTGCTCACCGGCGTCGGGTAGTCGGGGGGTGTCCCCGCCGTGAACGCGAACCGTGCCGTGGCCGACACGCGGTAGCGGGGCGAGGGAACGCAGGTACGACTCATCGCATCCTGAGGAGGACCAGATGAGCACGCAGGCTGCTTCCACCAGGCCGATGAACCGGCCCATGAACGACCCGCAGAACCCCGCAGCGATGCGGAACACGCCGACGCAGCAGATGCCGGCCATGCACGACGGGCACCGGGAACAGATGCCGTCGCCGGGTACGGAGACCAAGCAGGCGTTCCTGACGACGGAATTCTGGGTCTACGCTGCCGCAGTCGCGCTGGTGGTGATCTCAGCGTTCTGGAAGGGCACCACCGCCAACGGGTTGAACATCAACAACCCGAACCAGGCGTGGTGGTTCCTGACCATCCTGACGGGTGGTTACCTGGTCAGCCGCGGTCTGTCGAAGGCTGGCTCCGCGCGCCGGTCCGGCCGGGAGCGCAGCAAGCGCTGACGTGGGTCAACAACGGACGTAGAGCAGGCAGTGGCCTCCGGGAGAATCTCCCGGAGGCCACTGTCGTGCGTGGACGCCTACTCTTCGAACCCGCCGAAGTCCTCACCGGCGTCGCCCTCGAAGGCGTCGCCGATCATCTCACCGGCGATCATGCCGCCGGCGACGCCGAGGGCCGCACCGGCAACCACGCCGCCCATGCCGACACCTCGGCCGTGGCCGTGCCCGTGGCTCTTGCCCGGCCCGTAGCCCTGAGGCCCGTAGCCCTGGGCGCGCAGGCTGCCGTAGCGGGAGGTGGTCTCGCGCAGCCAGCCGTCGACGACCTGCGCCCAGTCGACCTGGTCGGCGTCGGCGTGCGACACCTGGTAGCGGCCGAACGCGTCGTGCCCGGCGCTGAGGAAGCCACCACGCTTGTCGCACTCAAGGATCACCTCGACGCCGTGCGGGCTGGTCACGAAGGTCAGCTCGACCTCCCTGATCGTGCTCGCGTACTGCGGCGCGGCGAAGAACTCGATCTCCTGGTAGAACGGCAGCGTCTGCTGCACACCCCGGATGTGGCCGCGCTCCAGGTCGGCGTGCTTGAACTGGAAACCGAGCCGCTGGAACGCCTCCAGGATCCGCTCGTGCACCGGCAGCGGGTGCACCGCCACCTGGTCCAGGTCGCTCTTGTCGACGGCACGGGCGATGGCCAGCTCGGTGCGCAGGCCCATCGTCATGCCGTGCAGGCGCTGGCCGTACACGTCGGTGATCGGGGTCTCCCACGGCACCGGCAGCTGGAACGGAATGGAGAGCTGCTGCTTGGGCGCGAGTTGGAGCGGGCCGCTGACGACCATGCGGTGGAACTCCAGCGTGCCCGAGTACTCCGCGTCGTGCCCTTCGACCTCGACCCGTGTCACCAGGCCGATGACGATCTGCTCGATGGCCGCCGGGGCGTCGCCGCCGACGAGGTTGACGTGTCCGTCGAGGGTCAGACCGGGGCGGGTGTTGGGGTTGGTCAGCACGGTGTCCACGCTGGGACCGCCGACGCCGAACGCGCTCAACATCTTCTTGAAGACCATCGGAACTCCTGTGCGACGGGCGACCGCTCCAGATTGGAGTCGGGCGTTGACTCGACGCGCACCTTATCCAGACGCGCTGTGAGGTGGCTGTGAAACGCGCGGCGTCCACGCTAGTCGATCATGGAGTTGTGGTGCCGGACGAAAGTGGCCGACAGGGGCAAGGCGCCCACCACAACTCCATGATCGACGGAGATGTCAGGCAGCGTCGACGATCACCAGCTCGCCTACCTGGTCGGCGATCGTGGTGCGGGCTTCGGGGGGTAGGCCTACGTCGGTTATCAGCACGTCGGCGGCCTCCAGCGGGGCGATCGTGGCGATGCCGATGGTCTCCCACTTGGTGTGGTCGGCGAGCACCACCAGCCGGCGGGCGGCGCCGATGAGGCACCTGTTGACGCCGGCCTCCAGCAGGTTGGGCGTGGTGAAGCCGGTACGCGGGCTGAGCCCGTGCACGCCCAGGAAGAGCAGGTCCACGTTGAGCGCGCTTATCGCCGCCTCGGCCACCGGCCCGGTCAGCGCGTCCGACGGTGTGCGGATGCCGCCTGTCAGCACCACTGTCTGGTCGGCGCGCGGGTTCTGGTAGAGCGCGTCGGCCACCGGGATCGAGTTCGTCACGACTGTCAGCCCGCGTACGTCGGAGATCAGCGTGGCAAGGGCGGCGGTGGTGGTGCCCGCGGACAGCGCGATGGCCATTCCCGGCTCCACCATCCTTGCCGCCCGCTCGGCGATGGCCCGCTTCTCCGCCTGCTGGCGGATCGACTTCGCGGCGAAGCCGGGCTCCTCGGCCGACCCAGGCCCGGCGAGCGTCGCACCGCCGTGCACCTTGTCGACGAGGCCACGCTCGGCGAGCACCTCAAGGTCACGCCGGATCGTCATGTCGGACACGCCGAACCGGCTGACCAGTTGGCTCACCCGTACACCGCCGCGCTGACGGATCAGATCGAGGATGGCGGTCTGCCGCTGCTGGGCGAGCATCCGGGGGACCTCCTTCGCGCCGTGGGTGTGGTCGGATCAGGCGTCGGCTCGATCTTCACGGATGACCGCCACCTCGCCGGCCGGCACCGTCAGCTCACCGGCACACACTGCCCCGGTCAGCAGCTCGGTGCCGCTCACCGGGACGCGTACCTCGGTGTCGGTGTGGTTGATCGCGAACAGCCAGCTGCGGTCGCCGTCGCGCCGGCGTACCACCTCCACCCCGCTCGGCGCCGGCACCGCCGGACGGACGCCTGCCTCGTCGAGCAGCCGGGCGACCAGCCGGTCGGTGGCGGGCTCGTCCAGCCGGGTGCCGACGTACCACGCCGCGCCCGCGCCGACCCGGTGCCGGGTCAGCGCCGGCACGCCGGGCAGAGGCCCATCGGTGTACGACGCCAGCACCTCGGCCCCGTCGGCGTGCAGCCACTCGGTCCACACGTCGGCAGTGCTGCCGTCGTCGAGCCGGACCTGCTCGCCCTCGCGCAGCGGGAAGAACTCCTCGGTCCGTACGCCAAGCAGTTCCCGGAACGCGCCCGGGTAGCCGCCCAGCCGGATGTGGTCGTTGTCGTCGACGATGCCGCTGAAGTAGGTGACCACGGCGGTGCCGCCCGCCTCGACGTACCGGTGCAGCGCGTCGACGTCGGCGTCGCGGACCAGGTAGAGGGTGGGTGCCAGGACCAGCCGGTAGCCGCTGAGATCTGCCGACGGGTGGACGATGTCGGCGGTCACCCCGGCCCGCCACAGCGCGCCGTACAGGGCGGCCAGCCGGTCGGCGTAGGTGACGTCGACGCTTGGGTGCGAATCCAACTCGACTGCCCACCACGCCTCGAAGTCGAACAGGATTGCCACGTCGGCGTCCACCCGGCTGCCGCGTACCTCGGCCAGGGCTTTGAGGTCCGCGCCGAGCTGGCAGACCTCGCGGAACACCTTGGTGTCCGGCCCGGCGTGTGGCACGAGCGCGGAGTGGAACTTCTCCGCGCCGGCCCGCGACGCGCGCCACTGGAAGAAGAGCACCCCGTCGGCGCCCCGTGCGACGTGCGCGAGGCTGTTGCGGCGCATCTGCCCGGGCAGTTTGGCCACGTTGCGGGGCTGCCAGTTGACAGCGCTCGTGGAGTGCTCCATCAGCAACCACGGCTCGCCGCCGGCCACTCCGCGGGTGTGGTCGGCGGCGAACGCCAGCCCGACGTGCGCCTGCGGATCGGCGGCGGCCAGGTAGTGGTCGTTGGACACGAGATCCACGTCGTTGGCCCAGGAGTGGTAGTCCATGTGCTTGACGTTCATGCCGATCATGAAATTCGTGGTGACCGGCTGCCGGACCAGCGTCTTGAGCAGCGCGCGTTCGGCGCGCAACTGGGCGCGTTGCTCGTCGGAGGAGAACCGCAGGAAGTCGAGCTGCTGGGTGGGGTTGGCGAACGTCGGCGCGGTGCGCGGCGGGTTGATCTCGGCCCAGTCGCCGTACCGCTGGCTCCAGAACGCCGTGCCCCAGGCGTCGTTGAGCCGGCCCAGGTCGCCGTAGCGCTCGCGCAGCCAGCCGCGGAACGCCTCGGCCGTGACATCGCAGTAGCAGTGCACGTTGTGGCAGCCCAGCTCGTTTGACACGTGCCACATCACCACCGCCGGATGCTCGGCGTACCGCTCGGCGGCGGCCCGCACCAGCTCCAGTGACCGCTCGCGGAACACGGGCGAGCTGGGGCAGTACGCCTGCCGCCCACCCGGCCAGAGGATTGTGCCGTCGGCCCTGCGGGGCAGCGTCTCCGGATGCGCGCGGGCCAGCCAGGGTGGTGGGCTGGCGGTGGCCGTGGCCAGGTCGACCTGGATTCCGCCGTCGTGCAGGAGGCCCAGCACCCGATCGAGCCAGCCGAACTCGAACCGGCCCGGAGTGGGCTCCAACAGCGCCCAGGAGAAGATGCCGACGGAGACCAGGTTGACCCCGGCCCGGCGCATCAGCTCGACGTCCTCGGACCAGGTCTCTTCGGGCCACTGCTCGGGGTTGTAGTCGCCGCCGAAATAGATGCCGTCACCGTGCCATCGCCGCATGACAGGTGAGGGTGCACCGGGGAACCCACGGAAGTCAACAGGTTCCAACATCGATTTCCTTTCCAACGTTTACCACGTAACGGCCGCATTACAACTGGGTTATCGAAGGCGGACTGCCCTCTTGACAGCGCCTGACGGAGAGGTAGCTTGAGGCCCCACTGGTCGTTCGTGTTCACCAATGTGGATTCTCGGTGAATCCCGATGTGTATTTCACGAGGCCGGTCGGTTCTCCACCTGACGGCCCTTGAGCGCAGCACCTCTTCATCCGCAGGAGGCACAGATGTCCCGTCCCCGATCCCAAGCCGAGTACCTCGCTCGGCTCGTACCGCCCTCCGTCGCCGGCATCAACCGACGCTCGCTGCTGGCCGGTGCGGCCGGCACCGGCGCGCTGCTCGGCACCGGCCTGCTCGCCGGCTGCGGCGACGACTCCGGCTCCGGTGGGTCAAGCAAGGACGTGTCACTCGGCTCGAACCAGTCCGACCCGAAGCCCAAGGACGTCGTCGCCAAGATCGCCGACGGGTTCAAGACCTCGTCCGGCGTCCAGGTCGCAGTCAACACCGTCGACCACAACACGTTCCAGGAGAACATCAACAACTACCTTCAGGGCAAGCCGGACGACGTGTTCACCTGGTTCGCCGGCTACCGGATGCGCTTCTTCGCCTCCAAGGGCCTGGCCGGTGACATCAGCGACGTGTGGGGCAAGCTCTCCGGCTACTCCGACGCCTTCAAGAAGGCGTCCACGGGGGACGACGGCAAGCAGTACTTCGTCCCGGCGACTTACTACCCCTGGGCTGTCTTCTACCGCAAGTCGGTCTGGAAGCAGTACGGCTACCAGGTGCCCACGACCCTCGACCAGTTCACCGCACTCGGCGCGCAGATGAAGGGCGACGGCCTGACCCCGATCGCCTTCGCCGACAAGGACGGCTGGCCGGCGATGGGCACCTTCGACATCCTCAACCTGCGCATCAACGGCTACCAGTTCCACATCGACCTGATGGCCGGCAAGGAGGCCTGGACCTCCGACAAGGTCAAGAAGGTATTCGACACCTGGGCCGGCCTGCTCCCCCTGCACCAGCCGGACAGCCTCGGCCGCACCTGGCAGGAGGCCGCGCAGTCGTTGCAGCAGAAGAAGAGCGGCATGTACCTGCTCGGCCTCTTCGTCGGTCAGCAGTTCAGCAACGACGAGCAGGACGACCTCGACTTCTTCACCTTCCCGGAGATCGACCCGGCGATCGGCGCCAAGGCGCTGGACGCCCCGATCGACGGCTACATGATGGCCCGCAAGCCCAAGAACGAGGACAACGCCCGCAAACTGCTGGAGTACCTCGGCAGCAAGGACCCCGCCGACATCACCGTCAAGAACGACCCGGCCACGCTTGTCGCCAACACCGGCGCGGACGTCAGCGGCTACACGGCGTTGCAGAAGAAGGCCGCCGAGCTGGTGGGCTCCGCCACCGAGATCGCCCAGTTCCTCGACCGGGACACCCGGCCGGACTTCGCCTCCACGGTGATCATCCCGGCGCTCCAGCAGTTCATCAAGAACCCCAAGGACATCGGCGGGCTCACCTCGTCCATCGAAAACCAGAAGAAGTCGATCTTCACTGACTGACGGCGGAAAGGGGAGGACAGATGTCCGACCTGCCCCTGATCCAAGCGGATCGCGCCGTGCCGCCGCCTGCGACCCCCACCACTGGTGGTCGTCGCAGGCGGCTACGGCTCCTGTCCCGCACCGACCGCGTGGTCATCACGCTGATGGTGCTCGTCCCGCTGCTGCTCGTCACCGCCTTCGTCTGGCTGCCAGCGGCGGCCACAGTGGTGCTCTCCGGCACCGACTGGGACGGCATCGGCCCACTCAACGAAATCGACTTCGTCGGCGCGCGCAACTACAGCGACGTGGTGAACATCTACCCGCCGTTCGTGCCTGCGGTCCAGAACAACCTGCTCTGGCTTGCGGTGCTGTTCCTGGTGGCCACCCCGTTCGGCATGTTCCTGGCCGTCCTGCTCGACAAGGAGCTGCGGGGCAGCCGGTTCTACCAGACCGCGCTCTACCTGCCCGTGGTGCTCTCGCTGGCCCTGATCGGCTTCGTCTGGCAGCTGCTCTACTCCCGCGACCAGGGGCTGATCAACGCCGTCTTCGGCAGCAGCATCGACTGGTACGGCGACTCGAACGTCAACATCTGGGCCGTCATGGTGGCCTCCGGCTGGCGGCACGTCGGCTACATCATGCTGCTGTACCTGGCCGGGCTGAAGGGCGTCGACCCGTCGCTGCGGGAGGCCGCCGCCGTCGACGGCGCCTCGGAGAGCCGCACGTTCTTCCGGGTGGTGTTCCCGGTGCTGCGGCCGATCAACGTCATCGTGCTCGTGGTGACGGTGATCGAGTCGCTGCGCGCGTTCGACCTGGTCTGGGTGGTCAACAAGGGCCGCAACGGCTTGGAACTGATCTCCGCGCTGGTCACCCAGAACGTCGTGGGTGAGGCGAGCCGGATCGGCTTCGGCTCGGCGCTGGCGACCATCATGCTCGTCGTCTCACTTGTCTTCATCACCATCTACCTGGCGACCGTGATGAGGGAGAACCGCCAATGAGCACCGCGACCGCGACCCGGCGTACGGGAGGCGAGGCCGACGCCGACGCCCCGGCCCCCCGCCGCAAGCTCACCCCGCTGCGGCTGCTGCTGCACGGCTTCCTCATCGCCGTCTCGCTGATCTGGCTCTTCCCGATCGCCTGGGCGGTGCTGACGTCGCTGCGCTCCTACGAGTACACCGCCGCCAACGGCTACGTCTCGTTCGGAGGCTGGACCTTCGACAACTACGTGACCGCCTGGCGGACGGCGGAGTTCGGCCAGCACTTCCTCAACTCGGTGTACATCACCGTGCCGGCGGTGCTGCTGACGCTCTTCCTCGCCTCGTGCGTGGCGTTCGTCATCGCCCGGTTCAGCTGGAAACTCAACCTCATCCTGCTCGGCGTGTTCACCGCCGCCAATCTGCTGCCCCAGCAGGCGCTGCTGATCCCGCTGTTCCGCCTCTACACCGAGGTGCCGCTGCCGGAGTTCATGAGCGACTCCGAACTGCTCTACGACAGCTACTGGGGCCTGATCCTGATCAACGTGGCGTTCCAGTGCGGGTTCTGCGTCTTCGTGCTCAGCAACTACATGAAGGCGCTGCCCCGCGACCTGTACGAGGCGGCGATGGTCGACGGGGCGAGCGTCTGGCGGCAGTACTGGCAGGTGACAATGCCGCTGTGCCGGCCGGCCCTGGCCGCGCTGGCCACGCTGGAGGTGACCTGGATCTACAACGAGTTCTTCTGGGCCACAGTGCTCATGCGTACCGGCGACAAGTTCCCGGTCACCAGCTCGCTCAACAACCTGCGCGGCCAGTTCTTCACCGACAACAACCTGGTCTCGGCGGGCAGCGTACTCGTCGCGATCCCCACCCTTGTCATCTTCTTCATGCTCCAGCGACACTTCGTCCGGGGCCTGACCCTGGGAGCGTCCAAAGGATGACGATCCTGCACCTGCGCCGCGCGCGGACCAGTCTGGTGCTCGACGCACGCGGCCCGAGGCTGCCCCGGGTCGTGCACTGGGGTGGCGACGTCGGCGACCTCGACGCCGACGGCCTGCGGCACCTCTCGGACGCGGCAGTACCGCCGGTGGTGCCGAGCAGCTTCGACGAGCCGCCGGTGCTGTCGCTGCTGCCCGAACCGAGCGCCGGCTGGAGCGGTCGGCCGGGGCTGGCCGGGCACCGCGACGGACGGGACTGGTCGACAGCGTTCCACCTCGACGGGTTGGACGCGGACGACAACGGCCAGGGCGCGGCGGGGCTTACCGTACGGGCGTCGGACCCGGCCGCCGGCCTGTCGTTGACCATCGAGATCACGCTGGACCCGCACGGCCTGCTGACCGTTCGCCACGTGCTGCGCAACGACGGCGACGGCGCGTACGAGCTGCGGGAACTGACGCCGGTGCTGCCGGTGCCGGCGGTCGCCACCGAACTGCTCGACCTGACCGGCCGGTGGTGCCGGGAGCGGTCCCCACAGCGGCACCCGTGGCAGTACGGCAGCTGGGTTCGCGAGGGTCGGCACGGGCGCACCGGGCACGACGCCACACTGCTTCTGGTCGCCGGCACCGCGGGGTTCGGCTTCGGTGACGGCGAGGTGTGGGCGGTGCACACCGCGTGGAGCGGTGACCACGTCACATTCGCCGAGCGTCACCCCACAGGTGTGTCGACGATCGGCGGCGGTGAACTGCTGGCCCCCGGCGAGATCCGGCTGGCCACCGGCGAGTCCTACACCACTCCCCTGCTCTACGCGGTGTGGTCCGACGCCGGGCTGGACGGTCTCAGCGACGTGCTGCACACCCACCTGCGGGCACGACCCGGGCATCCGCGCTCCCCCCGCCCGGTGACCCTCAACGTCTGGGAGGCCGTCTACTTCGACCACGACCTGGACCGGCTGCGTGCCCTTGCCGACCGGGCCGCGCAGATCGGGGTGGAACGGTTCGTGCTCGACGACGGCTGGTTCCGGGGCCGGCGCGACGACACCGCCGGGCTCGGCGACTGGTACGTCGACGAGGACGTGTGGCCGGACGGCCTGCAACCGCTCATCGACCACGTCACCGGTCGAGGGCTTCAGTTCGGCCTCTGGGTGGAACCGGAGATGGTCAACCCGGACTCCGACCTGTTCCGCGCGCACGCCGACTGGCTGCTGGCCGTGCCGGGGCGGCTGCCGCCGGCCTGGCGCAACCAGCAGGTGCTCGACCTGGCCCGCCCCGAGGCGTACGACTATGTGCTGGAACGCCTCGACGCGCTGCTCACGGCGCACCCCGGCATCGGTTACCTCAAGTGGGACCACAACCGGGATCTCACCGAGGCGGGGCATGACGGCCGTCCCGGGGTGCACGGGCAGACAGTGGCGGTCTACCGGCTCCTGGACGAGCTGCGCGACCGGCACCCCGGCGTGGAGATCGAGAGCTGTTCGTCCGGCGGCGCCCGCGTGGACCTGGCCGTCCTGGAACGTACCGACCGGGTCTGGGCCAGTGACTGCAACGACGCCCTGGAGCGGCTCAGCATCCAGCGGTGGACCGGCCTGCTGCTGCCGCCGGAGCTTGTCGGCACGCACATCGGCCCGGACCGTTCACACACGACGCACCGCGTGCACGACCTGGGGTTCCGGGCCGCCACAGCGCTGTTCGGCCACTCAGGCATCGAGTGGGACATCGCGTCGATAAGCGCTGCCGACCAGACCGAGTTGGCCGCCTGGGTGGCGCTGCACAAGCGGCTGCGCCCGCTGCTGCACACCGGCCGGGTGGTCCGGGTCGACCACCCGGACCCGGCCGTCTGGGCGCACGGCGTGGTCGCCCACGACAAGACCCGAGCGGTGTACGCGGTGGCGCGGCTGGCCACCTCGGTGGCGCAGATCCCGGGTGCGGTACGGCTGCCCGGCCTGGACCCGGACCGGCGTTACCTGGTGCGGCCGGTGTCCGACGTGTCGCCCCCGGCCACCCTCGAACGATCCGCGTCGGGATGGCTGGGCGACGGTGCCACGCTCACCGGCGCGGCGCTGGCCCGGGTCGGTGTGCAGCTGCCCGCGCTGCACCCGGAGCAGAGTCTCGTTCTGGAGGTCGACGCCGTCGACTGAGTCCGTGAATTTTCCGCCGGGCTCGTTGCGGGCGGTGGCGCGGTGCTCTCCACAAAAGCCGGGTCAGGATCTTCGCCGCGTCCATCGCCGGACGAAATTGCCGTGCTGGAGTCGTACTACTCGACGACCTCCGGCTACGGGAACACCATCGTCATCGGACACGGCGGCGGCTGGCGCACCCGGTACGCCCACCTCGACTCGCGTGCCGTGGCCAAGGGTGCCACCGTGAAGCGCGGCACCGTCATCGGCCGGGTCGGGGCCACCTCGGCGAAGTACAACCTGAGCCCGCACCTGCACTACGAGCAGATCCACAACGGGAGCGTCGTGGTCGCGGTCGTCCAGGGCGTCAAATGGCCCGACGGCCGCAAGGCCAACCAGAAGAGCACCAACAACTGCTGAAC
This sequence comes from Micromonospora sp. DT41, assembly GCF_049841715.1. Taxonomy (NCBI): domain Bacteria; kingdom Bacillati; phylum Actinomycetota; class Actinomycetes; order Micromonosporales; family Micromonosporaceae; genus Micromonospora; species Micromonospora sp. DT41. The sequence continues at coordinate 375,756 of NZ_JBNCKU010000004.1, forward strand.
CGCGACGTCCCCGGGTTGCCGTCCGGCTCGACGACGCTCCCGGGCGCTGCCGGATCGGCGGGCGCGTGGCGAGCCCTGCGTCGAGCCGGCCCGGACCCCGGGGACGCCCGCGTCCGGGCCCGGCGCCGCCGTCGCGGCGCCGGGCCCGGACGCGGGCGTCGGATCAGAGGAACGCGCCGACGCGGGGTGTCGCGCCGTCCCAGCGGAAGATCGCGGCGTAGAGCGCACGGCGCGCGTCGGCGGGCAGCGAGCCGCCGGCCTGCTGCCGGCACGGGGCGGTGCCCTCGCAGACCCACCCGTGCAGGAAGATCCGCTGTTCGTCTTCGACCAGGGCCGGGACCAGGTCCGCGCCTCCCGGGCCGCAGATCCCGGTGCCGGCGGTGGCGAGCAGCGGGCGCTCGGTCTTGCCCTGGAAGTCCCACCGGTCGCTGGAGGTGAGATAGACGGTGGCGTAGCTGCAGTTGTTGTAGCCGTACCGGGAGGCGAACAACACGAACGTGGCACCGCGCTGCCGCAGGACCGGGTTCTCGATGATGCCGCTGCTGCGGATCAGCTCCCCGCTGGCGTTGCCGACCCAGCGGGTGCCGCTGTCGTCGACCCGGAGCATCCGGATCGACGACGGCGTCTGCTGCGTCTTGTAGAGCACGAAGCGGCGGCCGTCGGCGTCCACGAACGGCGACGGGTCGATGACGCCGGCGGCGGCGACGGGCCGCCCCGGCACCGCGTCGTCGGCGTTGTGCGCGCCTCCCGGGCAGATCAGGGGCGCGGCACCCACCGGCGTGTACGGGCCGCCGATGTCGGGGGAGGTGGCGGCACCGATGCACCGCTGCCCGTTCTTGCCCTTGGCGGGCAACGAGTAGTAGAGCACCCATCCGGCGGAGGTCTGCACCGCGTCGGGCGCCCACACCGAACCGTTTTCGGCCCAGTCCGGCACCGAGCCGAGTGCCGAGCCGAGTGCGGTCCACGGTCCCGAGGCCGTGTCACCCCGGTAGACCAAAGCCCTGTCGCCGGTGGTGAAGACGAAGAAGTCGCCGTTGTGCTGCACCACCCCGGGGTCGGCGACATTCTTGCCGGGTGGTGCGTACACAGGCCGTGGGGTGGCTGCTGCGGCGGGCGCGGGGGCGGAGCCGACGACGGCGAGTGCCGTCACAGCGGCGGCCAGCACGGGTCGCCAGATAGTTCGCAGACGCACGGGATCTCCTTAGCGTGACAGGTAAGGATGGCGAATCGAAAGGGCAGCGCCGAGCGTGCCCGCGTGCCCCGCGCCTGTCAAGATTCTTCATTTAGTATCGACTATACGAAGATATCTTCGAATGGCTGTAGGAAAGCTTCCGCCGAATCAGTCGTTCAGATAATATCCTTCACCGCCGTCTAGCAGCCATGTCGACTGCCGGCATCGTGGAGGGAGTGCCCATGCAACGTGAAAGACGCTGGTCAGCGCGGGGTGCAGGCGCCGTCGTCGGCGCGGCCGTGCTGCTGGTGAGCCTGCTGCCCGGGGCTCCGGCCGCCGCGGCGAACTCGACCTTCCGGGCGGCGACGCTCAACATCCTCAACGCACTCAGCCAGGCGCAATTCGCCGAGGACCTGACATTGATCACGTCTCGGGCGGACCTGGTCGGTCTCAACGAGGTCGGCAACCGCAAGGCGTACCTGCAGGAGTGGGCCGCCGAAAACGGCTGGTGGCTGTACGCGCCCGCGCCGGTCCAGGCGGCAAACGAGGCGCTGCTGGCCAGGAAGAGCATGTTCGACGTGCTCGACAAGGGATCGAACTTCGTGTGCGACACGAACGGGCCGGGTGACGTGCCGCCCGCCCGATACAACAACTGGGTCAGGTATCGGCACAAGGGGACCGGGCGCAGCGTCTACCACATCAACGCGCACGCCAACGCCGGCATCGAGAGCAACGGGCGGCCCGAGAACCTGCCCCGCACCGACTGCGCCGAGAAGCAGTTCCAGGCACTGAAGAACCTGGCGGCCAACAAGAAGGACACCGGCCAGGTCATCGTCAGCGGTGACCTGAACGTCGACTTCAGCGCCGACCGGGCGTACGGGTACGCGAAGTTCCCGTGGCGGGTCTTCGAGTCCAACGAGCTGCCCAATCTGCGTTCCTGCTACAACCTCTACGGCGAGAAGGGCAACGGCACGCACGGCAACCGGCACATCGACTACATCTACTTCTGGAAGCGCGTCGAGGAATTCCGTGTGATGCGGATGACCGACTATGCCATCGTCGGCGGAACCAACTCCGACCACAACGGCGTGGTGGCCGACTTCGTCCTCGCCCCGTAGCCACCGGGAACCGCCTCCGCGGCGCCCGTCGCCGGGCCGCCCCCTCAGTTCGGGGGCGGCCCGGCTCGCCGGGGTCGCGTGGGCGTGGCCGCTGTCCCGGGGCCGGCCGGTCGCGCCGATGTCGTTCCTGCCGGGTGGCCGGGCCCGATGCGAGACCCGGCCACCGCCGTCGGTCAGCTCGCGGTGCAGGTCACCTGCGGCGTGGTGTTGGTGCCGGTCCAACCGCCGATGAAGCCGAAGCTGGCGCTGGCCCCGGCGGCCAACCGGCCGTTGTAGTCCACGTTGCGGGCGGTCACTGTGGTGCCGCTGCTGGTCACAGTGGCGTTCCAGGCCTGGCTGACGCTCTGACCGTTGGCGAAGGTCCACCGCACGGTCCAGCCGGTGATCGCGGCGCTGCCGGCGGTCACCCGCACCTCGCCCTGGAAGCCGCCCTGCCACTGGTTCGTGATCGCGTACGCCGCGGTGCAGCCACCGGTGGGCGGCGGGGTCGTGGGCGGCGGCGTCGTCGGCGGCGGAGTGGTGGGCGGCGGGGTCGTCGGCGGGGGCGTCGTCGGCGGCGGGGTCGTGGGCGGGGGCGTCGTCGGCGGCGGGGTCGTGGGCGGGGGCATGCTGTCGTAGATGCTCGCCTGCCGGGAGGTCTGCCGGATGCCGTTGGCGCCGTTGAAGATCCGCTGGCCCCAGGTGGTGAGGCTCGCCGGGTTGAAGGAGGTGGCCATGTCGAGGTACTCCACGCCGCCGCCGTTGCCGCTCCACGACCAGCCCAGCCAGCCGATCCCGTTGGCCTGGCTGTAGGAGAAGATGGTGTCCTCGTCGGGGTCACCGTCGGAGTGGTTGAAGCCGAACTCGCCCACCACGATCGGCAGCCCTGCCGCTCGGAACCGGCCCAGATAGTCGGTGATCTCCGCGGCGGTGTCGAAAACGCCGTACATGTGGATGGAGAACACAGTGTTGCGGGCCGGGTCGGCGGCGAAGACCGATGCGGCGTTGTCGCGCATGGTGAACGACCAGTCCTGCCCCCAGTTCGGGGCGTCCACCATGATGGTGTGGGCCAGCCCGGCAGCGCGTAGCCGCTTGATCGCGTTGGCGTTGTCGGTGGCCCAGGAGGCGTAGTTCTGGTTGCCGTACGGCTCGTTGCCGATGTTGACGATGACGAACTTCTCCTGGCCGGCGAGGACGTCGGCGATGCTGAGCCAGTAGTCGACGGCGCGGTCGAGGGTGATGGCCCCGCTCTGCTCGCCGTACCCGGTGGTGTCGTGCACCTCCAGCACGCAGATCAGCCGATTGCCCTTGCACGTGGAGATGACGTTTGCGACGTCGGCGTTTGTGTTGCGGGTCCACCTGTCGCCGCTGGAGAGCACCACCCGCACGGTGTTCGCGCCGAGCGCCTTGACGTCGGCGAACGCCCTGGTCTGCTGCGGGTACCAGGTGTGCGCGTGGTTGACCCCGCGCATGATGAATTCGGCGCCGTTGGCGTCGTAGAGCTTGCCGCCCGAGACGGTGAAGCCGCTGGCGGCGTGCGCCGGCTGCCCGAACGCCAGCACGGCGACGAGTAGCGCGAGCACTGCCGCACCGGCGGCGGAGAGTCGAGTTTTCATGGCCTTCCTCAGGGAGGACCCCCGGTGCCCGACAGGGGTGGGACGTGACAGGGGTTGGCAGCTGCAGCCCGGCAGCTGCGCCCGGCTCGCGTCGGCGCAGACATCAGCGTAGGGCGATGGATCGTTTGCCGCAACCGGTTCAGTGCACGGGCCGAAGGCGTGGACAGCGACGACGCCCACGCTGGCACGGGTCGCTGCTGTGCGGTCAGCTGAAATCCCGTGTACGCGGGGCAGCAGCCCTTAACCGGTTAATCGACTCGTGGGCAGGCCCGCCATCGATCACACATTGTCTCGTCCGAACCGGACGGGAGGGTTGAGCTCTGCTGCCCTGGGTATCCCCGGACGATCCGGGCGGTGGGAAGGAGATACCAGGATGGTGAGCGTCGGCTACACCCTGATGTGCGAGCAGGCCGGTCCGAAGCAACTGGTCGACCACGCGGTACGCGCCGAGGCTGCCGGCTTCGACCAACTGGTGATCTCCGACCACTACTACCCCTGGCTGGACGCCCAGGGCCACTCCCCGTACGCCTGGTCGGTGCTCGGCGCGGTCGCCCACGCCACCTCCCGCGCGGAGCTGATGTCGTTCGTGACCTGCCCGATCCGCCGCTACCACCCGGCAGTGGTGGCGCAGAAGGCAAGCACCATCGGGGCGCTCTCGGACGGACGGTTCACCCTCGGTCTCGGCGCCGGCGAGAACCTCAACGAGCACGTCGTGGGCGGCTGGCCGCACGTGCAGCAGCGGCACGAGATGTTCGAGGAGGCGTTGCAGATCATCCGGCCGCTGCTCAACGGCGAGACGCTCACCTTCTCCGGCAACCACTTCGACGTACCCGACGCCTACGTCTGGGACCGCCCGGAGCGGCCCGTGCCGATGGCGATCGCCGCCTCCGGCCGTCAGTCCGCCACCCTGGCCGCCGAATACGGCAACGGCATGGTCTCCACCGAACCCGACCGGTACCTCATCGAGATGTACGACGACGCAGGCGGCGCGGGCCAGCCCCGCTACGGACAGGTGGCCATCTGCTACGGCCCGGACGAGGCGGAGTGCCGCAAGATCGTGCACGACCAGTTCCGCTGGTTCGGGCTGGGCTGGAAGGTCAACGCCGACCTGCCGGGGCCGGAGTCCTTCGCCGCCGCCACCCAGTTCGTCAGGGAGGATGACGTCGCCGAGGGCGTCCCCTGCGGCCCGGACGTCGACGCGCACGTCGAGGCGTTCCGCAAGTTCGTCGACGCGGGCTTCACCCACGTGGCGATCATCCAGGTCGGCGGCGAGACCCAGCCGATGTTCCTGGACTGGGCGCAGGAACAATTGCTGCCTCGACTGCGGGCGCTGTGAGAACGACCCGCACCGGTCGGTTCGGTCGGGCGGAACTCCGGCTGGCGCTCGCCGCGCCCCGGCCGGCCGCCGGGCTGACAAGCGAATGGCGGCTCGTCGACGGATTGCGCACGCACACGAGGCGCGGCGGCGACCCGGGCACCGGCGCGCCGCCCGTGGTGCTGGTGCACGGGCTGGCGGTCTCGCACCGCTACCTCACCCCGCTGGCCGTCGCGCTCGCCGCCACCCATCCGGTGTACGTGCCGGACCTGCCCGGTTTCGGGCTCAGCGAACGCCCAAGGCGCGCCTACGACGTACGGCGGCACGCCGAGCACCTGGCCTCCTGGCTGGCCGCGTACCGGCTGCCGGCGGTCTGCCTGCTCGGGCACTCCTTCGGCGCGGAGGTGGCCGCCGCGCTCGCCGCGAGCCATCCGGAGTCCGTACGCGCGCTGGTGCTCGCCGCGCCGACAAGTGACCCGGCAGGCCGGTCCCGCCGGGCGCTGTTCGGCAGGTGGCTGGTGGACACCCCGCGCGAGGCGCCGCTTCAGGCGCCGATCCTTGTACGCGACGTGTGGAACGCCCGGCCGTGGCGGGTCTTCGCGTCGCTGTCGCACTCGGCCCGCAACGCCGTCGAGGCCGACCTGGTCCGGGTCACCGCGCCGACCCTCGTCGTCGCCGGTGCCCGGGATCCGGTGGTGCCGGCGGGTTGGCGGGCTCAGGCGGCCCGGCTGGCCGGTGCCGACCTGGTGGTCGTCCCCGGTGCCGCGCACAACGTGGCCACCACCGCCCCGACGGCGGTCGCCGACGCGATCCGCCACCTGCTCGCCCCCGCTCTGACGACGCGACCCCCACTCTGACGACGACAAGGTGAACCCATGCGCTTCGGCAACACGGAAATCCGCCCGCTCGGCGGTGGCCTCGGCTGCCTGCTGATGATCCTCTTCTCGATCCTCGCCTCGGTGGTGCTCACGGTGCTGCTCAACGTGGTGCTCTGAGCGGTTGGTCAGCGGCGCAGGCCCAGGGCGGTGAACACCTCACGGGTGGCAAGTCGGGCCGGGTCGAGGACCGACCGACGGAACCACCGGGCCACAGGTGTCACGGTGGCCCGCCAGAGCGCCCGCACGCCACGCGCCACCGGCACGACAGTCACCGACCAGACCCACCGCACACCTCGCAGCAGCGGGACGACTGTGTGCCGCCACACCCAGCGCAGCGCGCGCCCGAGCGGACGCAGCAGCAGCCGGTAGAGCTGCCGTAGCAGCCATCCGGCTGTCCGCCACGCACCGAGCACTGCGGCGACGATCAGCAGGCCGACGCCCCGGATGGCCCACCAACACCACCGGCCCAGCCAGACCAGCGCGGCGACCACCGCACCGGCGAGCACTCCGAGCCCCTGCCACAGCTGCCTGCCCAGAGGCGTGAGCACCGCGCCGAGCCACCGCAGCGGCCGGACCACGCCCCGGTCGACGAGCCAGCGCACCGCGTGCCCCAACCAGAGCAACGGCGGGCGGATCACCACGCGCCCCAGCCACGCCAACGGCTCCCACACCAGCCAGCGCACCGCCCGCGCGGCCGCGTACGCCAGCGCCACCAGCAGGCCGCCGAGCGCGACAAGCGGCACCCAGACCAGTACGCGGGCACTCCACGCGAGACCCCGCCCCAGCCAGACCAGCGGCAGCCAGACCAGGGTGCGCCCCGCCCAGACCAGCGGCAGCCAGATCAGGGTACGCAGCGCCCAGGCCAGCGGCGTCAGCAGCCAGCGGTGCAGGAACCGGCCGGTCGGGTCGAGAACGTGGCGTTGCAGCAGCCGGCCGGAGGCCGCGATCAGCTCCCAGAGCAGGCGTACCGGAAGCACCACGACAAGCGCCACACCGCGCGCGACGGCCGCGACAAGCGGAAGCGGGACGGCGGCCGGCTCCGCCCCGACAGGATCGGCCGGCCAGCGGGCCGGCCCGGTCACATAGGAGTCTCTCCTGTGGCCGAATGTCGGATCGTCGTCGCGGTCGTTCACGGTGGGCACGGTAACCGGTGGATGCCACAGCGGGAAGCCGGGTAGCGCCGCCGGTCAGTGCGGCGCCGGGTCCACTGCCAGCTCGGCCAGCAGCGGATAGTGGTCGGAGGCGGTGTCGGCCGGGCCGCCGCGAACCACCCGGCATCCGCGCACCCGAGCGGCCACCTCCGGGGTGCCGAACAGGTAGTCCAGCCGCATCCCGGCGAACTCGGCCCCGCCGAACCGGGTGGGCACTGTCAGACCGTCGGCCTCCGGTGCGCCGTCGGCGCTGGCGGGCCACAGGTCGACAAGCCCGGCGGCCAGCAGCCGGGCGACGGCGCGGGTGTCCACGGCACCGCCGGTACGCCGCAGGTGCCGCCTGCGGTAGAGGTCGGGCAGCCCGGCCAGGCGGGCGGTGTGGTCGACCGTCGGGTCGAGCGAGTTGAGGTCACCGGCGATCAGCGTCAGCGGCCCCGGAGCGCGTCGCGTCGCCGCCACCAGCCAGTCGACCTCCATCCGTCGGCGTCCCCCGGAATACGGGTAGAGGTGGGTGCCGAGCACCGTCAGCGGGCCGGCCGAGGTGGCGACCACGACGCGGACTGCTGCGTGGTGGAACGGCCGGCGCAGCGTGCCCGCGTCAAGTACGTGCAGCGGGGGCCGGACCAGCACCGCCACCGGCTGGCCGAAGCAGGAGCGGGCCAGGTGGGCCGTCATGCCCAGCCGGCCGGCCACCTCCGCCATGAGGCCGCCCCGGTCGAAGCCGCGCAGCTCCTGCAACGCCAGCACGTCAGGTGCCAGCCCGGCGACGACGTCGACCACCCGGTCCAGGCGGTCGGGACCGCCACGGTCCCGACCGCCGGTGCGGATGTTCCAGGTCAGCACCCGCAGCACAGGGGACGCTCAGTCAGGCCGGCCGGCACGCGCCAGCTCGTCGTCGAGGGTGTCCACGTCCTCCGACTCGATGGCCGGCTGGTTGCCTTCCTTCAGGTCGGCGTTGGGGCGGATGACGAAGTAGAGAAGTCCGATCCAGAGCGCGGAGAGCAGGATCGCGCCCATGAAGTCGGTCGGGTGGTGCATACCCCGGTACATCCGTGAGGTGGCCACCCCGACCGGCATGATCACGGCCAGCGCCACGAAGATCCAACGCCACCAGCGGTCGGTACGCGGGAACACGATGACGGTGATCGCGAGCCACACGCAGATGGTGGCCGCGATGTGCCCGGACGGGAACGACGAGGTGGGCATCGGCCCGTCCAGGTTCTCCACAGCGGGGCGCGGCCTGTCGACAGCCCGCGCCGAGGCGAGGAAGAGGGTCAGCTCCCCCATCATCGCCAGCGCCACGAACAGCACCGGACGCCAACGCCGCCACACCGCGAGCACCAGCGGGCAGAACACCAGCGAGATCAGCAGGATCGCGTGGGTGTCACCGAACTTGCTCCACCACCAGCTCACGTCGGTCCACAGCTCGGTGTGCCGCTCGGCGAACCAGCGCGGCACCTCGGTGTCGAGGGTGTCGAAGAAGGTGCCCTTGGCGTGGTAGCTGACGTACATGCCGAAGGCGTACAGCGCGCCGAACACGAGAACCCAGCCGACAAGCAACTCGGCAACCGCCGAGCGGGGATGGGCCAGCACGTGCTCCTCGGCCGGGGCGGGGGCGATGTCGTGCCCTGCCTCCGGCTCCAGCCCCTCGGCCAGCGGCGGCACCGGCCGGCCCCGCTCGCGACGCCACAGCCGGAAGGCGTACGCGGTCACACCGAGCCAGGCGGCGGCCAGCAGCCAGCCGGCGAACACGTCGGAGACGAAGTGCACGCCCAGCGCGATCCGGGTCAGCCCGATCAGCGCCACGAGCACGCCGACGCCGACGATCGCCGGCTTACGCCAGCGGGGCGCCATCGCCGGCAGGAACACCAGCAGCAGCGCGCCGTACGCGACGAACGAGCCGAGCGCGTGCCCACTGGGGAAGCTGTTGCCGGGGGCGCTGGCGATCGGCACGTCCACAACGGGGCGGAGCCGGCCGACAAGCGCCTTGAGGGACGGGTCGAGGATCAGACCACCAACACCGGTGATGATCAGGTAGACGGCCAGTCGGGGTTGCTTCCGGATCAGCAGCCCGACCACGGCGATCGTGACGAGCCAGATGAGGATCGGTCGGCCACCCAGGTCGGTCACCGCCTGGAGCACCGTGACGAGCGGCTTGTGCGGTGCCACAAGCGAGTTGAACCACTCGGCCACCGCGTGGTCGGCGTCCTGCAGCGGGCTCCACCGCGCCCGTACGAGCAACAGCAGCAGCCCGAAGGCCACCCCGGCGCCGGTGACGGCGACCAGACCCGCGATGCTCCGTTCGGCGAAATGACCGATCGGACGCCGCGCCACCTCTTTGACCGCGGTCACCCCGCACCTCCCTTGTCGTACCTGGCGAGGCGCTTTACCCGATCCGCGCCACGCGTACACGTGGCACCGGATCGGCGCAGGTCAGAGGGCTGTCATGTCGCCGGTGTCGAGGAGCTCGGCGCGGTCTGCCTCGGGCTCCCACAGGTCGGGTTGGGCGGGCTCCTGCACGCCGATCCGCAGTGCCTCCAGTTGGGCGGCGAAGGACAGCCCACCGAAGAGCGCCATGCCTGTGAGGTTTGCCCAGAGCAGCAGCGCCATCATGCCGGTCAGCGCGCCGTAGGTCTGGCCGAAGTCGTCGCTGAACCGCACGTACGCGGCGAGCAGCAGACTCGCCAGCCACCAGAGGACGGTGGCGATGCCGGCGCCGAAGAACAGCCAGGACAGGCCGGGCTGTCGTCGACGCGGCGCATGCCGGAACAGCACGGCCACGGCGAGCACTGTCAGCCCGAGGCTCAGTGGGAAGCGAACGACGTTCCAGATGACGTCGGCTACCGCACCCCACTCGTAGTGTGCCCGTACCGAGTCGCCGACGGCGCGACCGGCGACCAGGATCAGGAAGCCGACCAACGCCGGCAGGCCCGCGGTGACGGCCAGGACGGCGGCGCGGACGTACTTGTGCAGCGCCGGGCGGTCCCGTTCCACGCCGTAGATGCGGTTGGCGCCGCGTTCGATCTGGGCCATCGTGGTGGTCAACGTGACCAGCCCGGTGAGCAGACCGAGGGTGAGGGCCAGTTCCCCGGCATCCTCGACGCGTTCGCCCTCGCCGAGCAGTTCGGCGACCACCTGATCGCTCTGCCCGGGGCTGAGCGCCAGCACGGTGTCGGCGACGACCCGGCTGGCCTCGCCGCCCAACTCGCTGATCAGGCCGGTGAGGGCGATCATGAACGGCACCACGGCGAGGCAGAGTTGCAACGCGAAGGCCCGCGCGTGGCTGAACCCGTCGCCGTAACGGAACCGGACGAAGGCGTCGCGCAGCAGGTGCCAGCCGCCCTCGCGGCGCAGCGTGTGCCAGGCGTCGTCGGCGGACAGTTCGGCGTCGGCCATCAGCCGGGTTTCCGGCACGATCCGGGTACTACTCACGGCGCGCTTCTTCGATCAGCTGCTCGCCCCGCTCCCCGGCGCCCTGCGCGTCCACTGCCAGATCGGGGGTGTCCTCGGGTTGCGGGACGCAGAGCCACAGCGCCTGGGGTCGGACCTCGGCCCGCAGCTGCCGGCCCGGCGCGATGAGGTCGCCGTCCAGTTCCCGGGGCTGCGCCCGGTTGCTGGTGACGACCACCCGGCGACCACGGAACACCTCCATCCGTGGCACCTGCCCGCTGCGGCGGATCACCGCCCAGCCGAGGGCGAGCCAGTGCCGCAGGTTGCGCGGGGTGAGGACGGCGACGTCGAGCCAGCCGTCGTCGGGCTCGGCCTCGGTGAGCAGGTGTACGCCGCCCTGGAGTCGGCCCACGTTGGCGATCAGGACCGAACGGGCACGGCGGCGCACCGGCGGCCGGTCGTCGACGCGGATCTGCACCCGCATCGGCCGGTCCCGCAGGTGCCGGGCGGCACCCATGACGTACGCGGGCCAGCCGATGCGGGCCTTCGTGGTCTCGGAGGTGGCGGCGAGCATCTGGGCGTCGAAGCCCATGCCGGCCATCACTGTGAAGTATTTGTCCTCGACGGCGCCGACGTCGAGCAGCCGCCGACCCCGCTCGATGGCCACCTCGATCCCGGCGGCGAGGTCGGTGGAGAGGCCGAGGTTGGCGGCGAGCAGGTTGCCGGTGCCCTGCGGCAGCACCGCGAGGGCCACGTCGGTGCCGACCAGTCCGCTGACGCAGGCCATCACTGTGCCGTCGCCGCCGCAGGCGAAGACGAGATCGACGCCGGCCTTGACTGCCTGCTCGGTCTGCCCCCGGCCCGGGTCGTCGACGGTGGTCTCGAACCACTGGGGTTCGGGCCAGCCGGCGGCGGCCAGGGCGTCGTTCACCGTGCGGCGCAGCTCGTCGAGATCGTCGACCTTCACCGGGTTGACCACCACGGCGGAGCGCAGCCCGCCGTCGCCACCCGAGGGTCGCCTGTCCTGTCCAGGATCCACGGCGCCAGTGTGCAGCACTGTGGCGGCTTCAGCGACCCGGCGACCCGGTGGCGTCGGGAGTGCCACAGACAGGTTTCAAATGTCGACGGACCTGGTCAGGCTGCCGTCCGCACGGCAGTCTCCACCCGGGCGCGCAGGTCGTCGAGGTCCACCCCGGACTCGGCGAGCACGAGGGCGCCCAGCCCACCGCCCTCGCGGAGCACCCCGAGCAGGACGTGCTCGGTGCCGATGTGTCGGTGGCGCAGCCGCAGCGCCTCGCGTAGCGACAGCTCCAGCGCCTTCTTGGACCGGGGCGAGAAGGGCCCGCCGAGGTACCGCTTGCGCCCCCAGCGGCGACGGGGTGCCGGCACTGCCTCGCGCAGCGCGTCCGGGCCGAAGGACTGCTCGATCCGGGCGACGATCGCCGCCAGGTCGATGCCGATCTCCCGCAGGGCTGCGGCGTCCGCGTCGCCGAGGCCGGCGCCCCCGGTGGCGGTGTGCTGCCGGATCCGGGCGCGGAGGTCGTCGGCGCGTACGCCCGCGTCGGCGAGCACCCGGCTGGCGAGACCGGCGTCGTCGGCGAGCAGCGCGAGCAGCAGGTGCTCGGTGCCGACCGGCCGCTGGCCCTCGTCCCGTGCCTCCTCCAGTGCCCGCCGCACCACGCTGCGCGCCCGGTCGGTGAATCGTTCGAACATCACGCCTCCCAGGATTTGTTGACCGCCGGTCGCCCGGCGTGCTTCTTGTGCACCGCCTGCCGGCTGACCTCGAGCGCGTCGGCGATCTCCTGCCAGGACCAGCCCTGTCGACGGGCGTTGTCCACCTGGACCACCTCCAGCCGCTCGAGCAGCCGGCGTAGCGCGCGGACGGCGCGCAGGCCGACACGTGGGTCGGTGCTGCCGGCCGCCGCCGCGAGTTCTGTCGCCTGACTCATGCCGTCAACATACGTTGACAACGCCACGCTTGTCAACCTCAGTTGACGACGCGCCGGGCAACGGCGGCGATCCGCCCCGCCACCCGTACCACCCGACTACCCTCGGTGAAGGACAGCGCTGTCGTACCGGGCGCGACGCCCGGGAGGTGATATCGGATGGCGGCACCCGCCGACGCGGAGGTGCTCGTCGGCCTCGGCTCGGAGCACGACCTCCCGGTCGTCGAGCAGGCCGCGCGGGAGGCCGCCGGGCACGGCCGAGCACTGCACCTGCTGCACATCTTCGACTGGCAGGCGGCCTTCTCGGCGGACACCGTCGCCGCACCCCGACAGCGGGCCGAGGAGCTGATCACCAAGGCCGCCCAGCTCGCCCACCAGATCGAGCCCGACCTCACGGTGGGCGCCGAAATCGTCGAGGGCACAATGCTGCCCACCCTCATCCGCCGGTCCGAGATGGCCTTCCTGCTCGCTGTCGGCGACAGCGGGATGGCCGGCAGCCGCCCGGGCGCTCCCGTCGAAACACCTGCCGTGCAGATGGCCGCGCGCGCCGGCTGCCCACTGCTCGTGGTTCGCCGCGAACCTCCGCCACAGGGACCGGTGCTGGTCGGCGTGGACGGCTCACCCAGCTCCCGCCTGGCCCTGCGGTGGGCGCTGGCCTGCGCCGCGAGACGCCGCACCCCCCTGTTGGCGATGCGGGCGGTGGAGACCGACGAGGACACCGACGCGGCCGCCGAGCAACTCGGCGAGGCCATGGATCGCCACGCCAACCACCACCCGGGGGTGTCCACCGAGTGCCGCGTCGTCCGCGGCGACCCCGGTCAGGTCCTTGTCGAGGCGTCCCGGTCGGCGCAGGTGGTGCTCGTCGCCGCCCGTGGCGACGAACCCGGACGAGCCATCCTGGGCGCCGTGGCCCAGTCCCTGCTCTACCACTCCCCCGCTCCCGTCGTCGTCGTACGCGGCCTGGCCGAGGTGCCACTCGCCGGGCCGGATTCCCGCCCGGCCCGAGACCGACGGCCCTGACGTGGAGCATCGACAGCGACGAGGCTGAAAGCCGGACGCCCGCCCCTACCCGCGAGAGGCAGCATGATGGACACCGTTCTCGACGCGCAGCGCCCTCTCACCGACGACGAACTCCGTCGGCTGGACGCCTACTGGCGTGCCGCGAACTACCTCACAGTGGGGCAGATCTACCTGCTGGGCAATCCGCTGCTGCGGGTACCGCTGACCCCCGACGACATCAAGCCGCGGCTGCTCGGCCACTGGGGCACCAGCCCCGGGCTCAATCTGATCTACGCCCACCTCAACCGGGTGATCGTGGCACGTGACCTCAACGCCATGCTGATCACCGGCCCCGGGCACGGCGGCCCCGCCATAGTGGCCAACACGTGGCTGGAGGGCACCTGGTCCGAGCGCTACCACGACGTGGCGTACGACGAGGCGGGGATGGCCCAGCTGTTCCGGCAGTTCTCCTTCCCCGGCGGCATCCCGAGCCATGTCGCAGCCGACGTGCCGGGTTCGATCCACGAGGGCGGCGAGCTGGGGTACGCGCTGAGCCACGCCTTCGGCGCCGCGTTCGACAACCCGGATCTCGTGGTGGCGTGCGTGGTCGGCGACGGCGAGGCGGAGACCGGGCCCCTGGCCGGCAGTTGGCTTTCCAGTGCGTTCCTCAACCCGGCCCGCGACGGGGCGGTCCTGCCGATCCTGCACCTCAACGGCTACAAGATCGCCAACCCGACGGTGCTGTCCCGGATCCCCGAGGAGGACCTGCTGGACCTCATGCGGGGCTCGGGCTACGAGCCGTACGTGGTGGCCGGCGACGAGCCGGCTCTCGTGCACCAGATGCTCGCGGCCACGATGGACGAGGCGCTGGACGCGATCGCCGCGATCCAGCGTCGGGCCCGTTCCGGCGGCGCTGTCGAACGCCCCCGCTGGCCGATGATCATTCTTCGGACGCCGAAGGGCTGGACCGGGCCCCGTGAGGTCGACGACGTCCAGGTCGAGGGCACCTACCGCGCCCACCAGGTGCCGCTGTCGAAGGTCCGCGACAGCCCGGGGCACCTCGCCGAGCTGGAGCGGTGGCTGCGCAGCTACCGGCCCGAGGAGCTGTTCGACGCCACCGGCGCCCCCGTGGAGGAGCTGCGGACGTTGCCGCCGCGCGGCGACCGGCGGATGAGCGCCAACCCGGTCACCAACGGCGGCCTCGTGCTGCGCGACCTCGACCTGCCCGACTTCCGGGCGTACGGCGTGGACGTCGCGGAACCGGGCACGGCGACGGCCGGCGCGACCGGCGTGCTCGGCCCGTGGATCCGCGACGTCATCGCCGCCAACCCGCAGACGTTCCGGCTGTTCGGCCCGGACGAGGTGGCCTCCAACCGGTTGGGCGCCGCCTTCGAGGTGACCGACCGCGCCTGGATGGCCGGCATGGTGCCCGGCGACGACCACCTCTCGCCCGACGGCCGGGTCATGGAGGTGCTCTCCGAGCACCTGTGCCAGGGCTGGCTGGAGGGTTACCTGCTTACCGGCCGGCACGGCGTGTTCACCAGCTACGAGGCGTTCATCCACATCGTCGACTCGATGGTCAACCAGCACGCCAAGTGGCTGAAGGTGACAAGGGCGATCCCGTGGCGGCAGCCTGTCGCCTCGCTCAACTACCTGCTCTCCAGCCATGTTTGGCGGCAGGACCACAACGGCTTCTCCCACCAGGACCCGGGCTTCATCGACCACGTCGTCAACAAGAAGGCCGAGGTGGTGCGGGTGTACCTGCCACCGGACGCCAACACCCTGCTCGCCACGATGGACCACTGCCTGCGCAGCCGGCACTACATCAACGTGGTGGTGGCCGGCAAACAGAAGGTACCGAACTGGCTCACAATGGACGAGGCCGTCCAGCACACCCGTCGTGGCCTGGGCATCTGGGAGTGGGCAAGCAGCGACAGCGGCACCGAGCCCGACGTCGTGCTCGCCTGCTGCGGTGACGTCCCCACACTGGAGGCGCTTGCCGCCTCCGAGTTGCTGCGCCAGCACCTGCCGGACCTGAAGGTACGACTGGTGAACGTCGTCGACCTCATGCGCCTGCAACCCGACACCGAGCACCCGCACGGCCTGCCGGACAACGAGTTCGACACCATCTTCACACCGGACCGGCCGATCATCTTCGCGTACCACGGCTATCCGTGGCTGATCCACCGACTCACCTACCGGCGTACCAACCACGAGAATCTGCACGTGCGCGGCTACAAGGAGGAGGGCACCACCACCACACCGTTCGACATGGTGATGCTCAACGACCTGGACCGGTTCCACCTGGTCATCGACGTCATCGACCGGGTGCCGGGGCTGGCCGCCCGCGCAGCGCACCTGCGCCAGAGGATGGTCGACGCCCGGCACGCGGCCCGGGACTACACCCGCGAGCACGGCGAGGACGATCCGCAGGTGGCGGAGTGGCGCTGGGTCCGCGAAACCGACCCGACGAATCGTTGAGGAGGACGACGTGCGTGACGCGGAGATCCTGGTCGGCTACGACGGCTCCACCGACGCCTCGGTGGCCCTGAACTGGGCGCTTGAGGAGGCCGAGCACAGCGGCCAACCGGTGCGGCTGGCGTACGTCTTCGAGTGGCTGACAGTGGCCAGTTGGGTCGGTCCGGGCGTGGCGCCCGGTATCTGGCCGGACGACACCGCCCGGCGACAGGTCGACGACCTGGTCCACAAGGCCGCGGCGGACGCCACGGCACAGCATCCCGGGCTGACAGTCACCGGCCAGGTGTACGACGGCCCGCCCGCGCTGGTGTTGCAGGAACGCTCGGCCGACGCCGGACTGCTGGTGCTCGGCAGCCGTGGCCACGGCGGGTTCGGTGGGCTGCTGGCCGGGTCGACGGCGGTGGCGGTCGCCGCGCACGCGCGGTGCCCCGTCGTGGTGGTCCGCGACGGGACCGCCGGCGGGTCGGACGGGCCGGTAGCGGTCGGCGTGGACGGCTCGGAGCAGTCGCTCGTGGCGCTCGGCTTCGCGGCCGAACGGGCAGCGCAGCGGCGGGTGCCGCTGCGCGTGCTGCACGCCTGGACCGAGGGGCCGGGCGCGGCTGCCGGCGTGTCGGGCGAGCAGGCCGCCGTCGAGCAGGCAGTGGAGCCGTGGCGGCGCACATTTCCCGAACTGGCCATCACCGTCGACCTGGTCCCGGGCAGCCCGGCGGCGATGATGATCGAGGCGAGCCGCACCGCGCGGCTCGTGGTGGTGGGCAGCCGGGGTCGGGGCGGGCTCGCCGGGATGCTGCTCGGCTCGGTCAGCCAACAGCTCATCCAGCACTCGGGCTGCCCTGTGGCTGTGGTCCGGGAACGCTGATCCCGCCCGGCCCGACGGCTCAGCGGGGTTCGGGCTGCGGGTCGGACGGGTCGAGCGAGAAGAACTCCTCCTCTTCCTGGGCCAGGTGCAGCCGCAGCAGCGCGTCCAACCCGTAGAGGGTGGCCAGCAGGTCGGGCACCTGGTCCGGGCGCAGCCGGTCGCCAGTGGTCTGGGCGAGCTGCGCCCCGAGCAGGTCGACCTGTCGGCGGATCTCCACGTGCGCACGGCTCATCGTGGCGGTCGCCGCACCGCTGCCCAGCGGGCCCGCCAACGCCGGATACAACTGCTGCTCCTCGGCCGCCTCGTGCGGCAACACCTCGTCGGTGAGCCGGCGGTGCGTCTCCCGTACCGCCGGCAGGCACCTCGGCGAGGCCGGGTCGGTGGCGACCAGGTCGGCGGTGTCGCGCAGGCCGGCCAGCACGTCGCGGACCCCCTGGTGCTCCGTGGCGAAGCGGCCGAGCAGTTCCCGGGTCCGCTGTGGGACGTCCCGGTGCCGCAGGCCGCCGCGAAGGGCCCGCAGTGCGTTGAGGATGACAAGCACGTCGATGCCCTCCTGGAGGAACGCGCCAGCCACCGGAGGCAGCCGCCCGATGGCCGCCGCGATCATCGCCAGCACCGCCAACCCCATCCCGACGGTGGCGCTCTGCACGGCGATCCGGCGGGCGTACCGGGCGATCTCCACGGCGTCGGCGAGCCGGTCCAGCCGGTCCACGGTGAGCACCGCGTCGGCCACGTCCGCCGAGGCGCTCGCGCCGGTCGCGCCCATCGCCACGCCCACGTGCGCCTGGGCGAGCGCCGGCGCGTCGTTCACCCCGTCACCGACCATCACGGTGACCGCCCGTTCGGCCTCGGTACGGACGCGGGCCACCTTCTCCTGCGGCGTACAGCGGGCGAGCATGTCGTCCACCCCGACCGCCTCGGCGACCTGGGCGGCGGTGGCTGGCCGGTCACCGGTGACCATCACGATGCGCCGCAGCCCCGCCGCGCGCAGCCGGCGTACGGTCCGGCGGGCGTCGGGGCGTACCGGGTCCTCCAGCAGGATCGCGCCGAGCGGGCCGTCGTCGTCGCTGACCCACACCGTGGACCAGCCGGTCAGTTCGGTACGGGCCCGCGTCCGGTCCGCCCAGTCGGGCAGCTCGCCGCTGAACTGCCCCACCCGGATCAGCCGCCCGTCGACCCGGCCGCTGACCCCCACGCCCGGCTCCTCGGTCACCTCGGTCGGCTCGGTCAACCGCAGCCCCCGCTCAGCGGCCTGCCGCACCAGCGCGGCGGCCAGCACGTGCGGGGAGAGCTGCTCGACGGAGGCGGCCAGCCGCAGCACCTCGTCCCGGTCGCCGCCCGGCGCTGCCACCGTCTCGGCGGCGCGCGGACGCCCCGCCGTCAGCGTGCCGGTCTTGTCCACGAGCAGGGTCTGTGCCCGGCCGAGCAGCTCCAGCGCGCCACCGTCGCGGACCAGCACCCCCCGGCGGGCCACCCGGGACAGCCCGGACACGATCGCGATCGGGGTGGCCAGCAGCAGCGGGCAGGGGGTGGCCACCACCAACACCGCCACCGCCCGGACCACCTCGCCGGAGAGCAGCCACGCCAAGCCGGCCAGCACCAGCGTGAACGGCACGAACGCGGCGGCGTAGCGGTCGGCCAGCCGGACCGTCGGGGCCTTGCGGGCGGTCGCCTCCTGCGCCAGCCGGACGATCCCGGCGTAGGTGCTCTGTGCAGCGCTCTTCGTGGCCCGCATGCTGAACCCGGCGCCGGCGTTGACCACACCGCTTGCCACCTGTTCGCCGGCAGCCCGCTGGACCAGCCGCGCCTCCCCGGTCACCACCGACTCGTCGAGCGTGACCGGCTCGTCGACGGTCCCGTCGACAGGCACCACATCACCAGGGCCGACAAGCAACCGGTCCTGCACCGCCACCTGGTCCAGCGGCACCACCTCGATAGCGCCGTCCGGCCCTCTGCGACGCGCGGTACGCGGAGCGCGTTCCAGCAGTGCCCGCAGGTCGCGGGTGGCCCGGCGCTGCGCGTACGCCTCCAACGACCGTCCGGTCGCCACCATCACCGCGATCACCGCACCGGCCAGATACTCCCCGACCCCGAGCGCCCCGGCCAGGGCCAGAACGGCTATCACGTCCACGCCGAAGTGCCGGTGCCACAGCGCCCGCAGCATCGACCAGAGCGCGGGCAGCAGCGCGGCCACCGTGACGGCGGCCCAGACCACGTCGGCCGCGCCGACCCGGCCGACGAGCCGCAACAGGGCACCCACGAGCACCGCGACGGTGAGCCCGACCAGCGGCGCCCACGCCCACCAGCGGCGGATGCGGCGTCGGGCCGGCTGTTCCGGCACGCATCCGGTCGACTCCGCGCTCACCTTCGCATCGTCGCAGGCCAGGGCCGCCACGGGCCGGACACCCGACTTTTCGCAAGCCCGACGCGGGCAATCCGGATGCCGTCGGGGCCACCTGACGACCCGACAGGGTCGGGACCTGCGGCCCGTGCGGGACGCCGCCGCATGTCACAGGATGGGGCGGCGAGCCACGCGGGTACCGGGTGGTGAGGCACGATGGTAGGAGACGAAAGGTCGTGAGAATGAGTCAGGAACGTCAGCTGACCACCGCACTCGCGGAGGCCGCCGCGACCGCCGGGCACGCGCCCTCGGTGCACAACACGCAGCCGTGGCGGTGGCGGGTGCTGCCCGAAGCGCTGGAGCTGCGTACGGTCCCGGACCGGCGACTCTCGGCGACCGACCCGGAGGGCCGGCTGCTAGCGATCAGCTGCGGCGCCGCCCTGCAACACGCCCGGGTGGCACTCGCCGCGGAGGGCTGGCGCGCTGTGGTGCAGCGGATGCCCGACCCGGGCGACCCCGAGCTGCTGGCCCGGCTGACCGACCTGAGCCGCACCACCGCCGATCCGGACGCCATGCGGATGGTGCAGTGCATGTCGGTGCGGCACACCGACCGGCGACCGGTGAGCGACGAGCCGGTGCCCACGGCCGCGATCGGGGAGATCACCCGCGCGGTCACCGCCGAGGGCTGCCGGTTGCAGATCCTCAACCAGGACCAGGTGCTGGAGTTGGCGGCCACCGCCGGGCGCGCCGACACGGTCGAGGCCGAGGACCAGGAGCTGCGCGCCGAGCTGGCGTACTGGACCAGCCAGGCCGGCAGCGGCACCGGTCTGCCGCCCGAGGTGCTGCCCGACCAGCCGCCGCAGACCACGGTGCCGGGCCGCGACTTCGGCCGCCCCGGCAGCCTGCCCGTCGGCCCCGGCCACGACCGGGCGGCGGCGTACGCGCTGCTGCACGGCGACGAGGACGAGCCGGACAGCTGGCTGCGTGCCGGTGAGGCGCTCTCCGCAGCCTGGCTGACGGCCACCCGACTGGGCGTGTCGGTGGTGCCGCTCAGCGCTGTGGTGGAGGTTCCGGCCACCCGGCAGACCCTGCGTCAGATGCTCGCCGGGATCGGTTACCCGTACATCGTGCTGCGGTTGGGAATCGCGGACCCGGCGGTGGCCGGCCCGCCGCACACACCGCGGTTGCCCGCCGACCAGGTGGTCGACACCTCAGCGGTGCGCGACGAGCTGGGCTGAGGCACGCGACAGCGGCGCCGCCCACGGCCGTATGATCTTCGGGTGACCAGCACCGACCCGCCGCACCGCCCGGAAGTTCCGGTGACGCCGTCGCTCGGGCTGAGCCCGCTGTCCCGGGTACGCCTCGACGAGCTGCTCCAGGAGATGCTGGACCGCGTCGGCGAGGTGATGACCAGCCGGGAACGGCTGCGGGCGCTGCTGGACGCGGTGGTCGGCATCGGCACCAACCTGGACCTGCGCACCACCCTGCAACGGATCGTGCAGGCGGCCTGCGAGCTTGTCGGCGCCCGGTACGGCGCGCTGGGCGTGGTCGGCCCGGACCGGCTGCTGCACGACTTCATCGTGCACGGCATCACGCCGGAGCAGCACGCTCAGATCGGTGACCTGCCGCACGGGCGAGGTGTGCTCGGCCTGCTCATCGACGATCCCCGGCCGTTGCGGATGCCGGACATCACGCAGCACCCGCTGTCCTACGGCTTCCCGGCCAACCACCCGCCCATGCACACGTTCCTGGGCGTGCCGGTGCTCATCCGGGAGCAGGTGTTCGGCAACCTCTACCTGGCCGAGAAGAACGGCGGCGCGCAGTTCACCGACGACGACGAGGAAATCGTCGTCGCGCTCGCCGCCGCCGCCGGCGTGGCCATCGAGAACGCCCGCCTGTACGCCCTGGCGCACCGGCGGGAACGCTGGCTGGCCGCCACCGCCGAGATCACCACCGTGCTCCTCGGTGAGGTCCGCCGCACCGATGCGTTGACGCTTGTCGCCCGGCGGGCCCGGGAGGTCGCCGAGGCGGAGCTGGCGCTGGTGCTGCTGCACGACGCCGACACCGACCAGTTCACAGTGGAGGTGGTCGACGGCGCCGACGAGCAGGCCCGGGCGCTTGTCGGCACGGTCCTGCCGGCCGCCGACACCAGCTTCGGCACGGCGGTGGCCGAGGGCCGGCACGCCGAGGTCGACGACCTGGCGCACGCCGCGCCGTGGCCGGCGCTGCTGCACACCGGCCCGGCGACGATCTCGCCGCTGGCCACCGCCGAGACGCTGCACGGCGTGCTGATCGTGGCCCACCCGGCGGAGCGCGGCGGCGGCACCAGCAAGGAGGACATGGCACTGCTGGGCAGCTTCGCCGGGCAGGCCGCACTGGCGATGGAACGGGCGCGCGGTCAGGAGGAGCGGGAGCTGCTGGTGGTCCTGGAGGACCGCGAGCGGATCGCCCGGGACCTGCACGACGTGGTGATCCAGCGGCTCTTCGCCACCGGCCTGCAATTGCAGAGCGCCGCACCGATGGGCCGCCCGGAGGTGGCCAACCGGATCAACGCGGCCGTCGACGATCTCGACGCCACCATCCGCGACATCCGCCGGACCATCTTCGAGCTGCGTACGCCGATGTCCGCCGCGCTGCGCACCGAGATCCGCGAGGCGGTCGAGGCCGCCGCCGAGTCACTGGGCCACCGACCGCGCCTGGATCTGACCGGGCCTGTGGACAGCGCCGTCCCGGACGCCATCCGCCCGGACCTCATCGCCGTGCTGCGCGAGGCGCTGTCGAACGCGGTCCGCCACGCGCAGGCCACCCAGGTGGCCGTCGCCGTCCGCGTCGCCGACGGCCAGGTCTCCGTCACGGTCACCGACAACGGGGTGGGCTGCGACCCGGCCGCCGCCCGGGGTGGGCTTGTCAACCTGCGGGAACGGGCCGACCGCCTCGGCGGCACCTTCACGATCCGCCCGATCGACCCGCACGGCACCGAGGTGTGCTGGTCGGTGCCGCTGCGCGACTGATCCGCGCCGAAGGTGTGCTCGTCAGCCCAGCGGCACCGGACGGGTCAGGGCGTCTTGCCGAGCAGGCGGGTGGCCAGCACTGCCGCCTGGGTGCGGCGCTCCAGACCCAGCTTCGCCAACACGCTTGACACGTAGTTCTTCACAGTCTTCTCCGCCAGGAACATCTTTCCGGCGATCTCCCGGTTGGTGAGCCCCTGCGCCACGTACTCCAGGATCCGCCGCTCCTGCTCGGTGAGCGACTTCAGCTCGCGGGGCTCCTCGACGCCGTTGCGGATGCGCTCCAGCACCCGGGTCGTGATCGCCGGGTCGAGCAGCGACTGCCCGGCCGCCACCCGGCGTACGGCGTCGACCAGGTCGGTGCCGCGGATCTGCTTGAGCACGTATCCGGCCGCGCCCGCCATGATCGCCGCGAACAGCGCCTCGTCGTCCTCGTACGAGGTGAGGATGAGGCCCTTGATGGACGAGTCGACGGCGCGGATGTCCCGGCACACGTCGATGCCGTTGCCGTCGGGCAGGCGGGCGTCGAGGATCGCCACGTCGGGCCGCAACGCCGGAATGCGGCGGGCCGCCTCCTGCGCGGAGCCGGACTCGCCGACAACCTCGATGTCGCCGCTGCTCTGGAGCAGGTCGGCCAGGCCACGACGGACGACCTCATGGTCGTCGAGGAGGAACACGCGGATCATCCCTCGTTTCTACAGGCGCCGAGGGCCGGCTGCACGGGCCGAAGGTCCCGACCCGCCGTAACACGTTAGTGCGGCGCGTCCGAAAGCCCGGCAGGGTCGGTCGGGCCCACCGGATCGGGACGTAAGGCCCTGCTCAGCGGGCACCCCACCGACGGACCGTAGAGACGTCACCGGTCACGGCGTTTCCTCGCCGTCGGCCCACCGGGAAGGGAGCATCGCCATGGACGTCGGCTACACAGCGGACCAGCTACGGGCCGCCGCCGTGGACGCGGTTCGGGCACCGTCGTTGCACAACACCCAGCCGTGGCGGCTGCGGCTGCGCGACGGCGGCATCGAGGTGCTCGCCGACCCGGCCCGCCGGCTGCCGGCTACCGACCCGAGCGGGTGGGGTGTCCGGATCGCCTGCGGCGCGGCGCTGTTCAACCTGCGGATGGCACTTGCCGTCGCCGGTACGCCGGCCCAGGTGCGGTTGCGCCCCGACCCCGCCGAACCGGACCTGCTGGCCCGGCTGGTGCCCGACGTTCCGCGCCGCCCCACCCCCGCCGAGCAGAGCCTGCACTCTGCCATCCCCCGCCGGTTCAGCAACCGGTTGCCGTTCTGGCCGGACCCGGTGCCTGCCGACGTCCGGTGGCGCCTCGGCGAGGCGGCCCGCGCCGAGCAGGGCTGGTTGGAGCTGGTGATCGGGGTGAGCGCGGTGGCCGCCTTCGGTGAGATCGCCCGCAGCGCGCACCGGGTGCTGGAGCGCGACCCCGCCTACCTTGCCGAACGCGAGGCGTGGCTGCGCCGGGAGCCCGCGCCGGACGGCGTGCCCGTCCGGGCCGGCGGCCCGCAGGGCGAGCCGCAGGACGTACTGCCGACGCGCGGCTTCGGCGGCCGGGACCGGGCACCTGGGCGGGACTTCGAGCCGGAACCCCTGGTGGGGGTGCTCGGCTCGGTCGGCAACACAGCAGTGGACCAGGTGATCGCGGGCCAGGCCATGCAGCGGTTGCTGCTCACCGCCACCGACGCCGGGCTCAGCGTGTCGATGCTGTCCCAGCCGATCGAGGTGCCCACCGCGCGGGAGCAGCTGCGGCTGTCGCTGGGGCGGTTCGGCACACCGCAGATGGTGCTGCGGATCGGGTACGGCCAGCCGGGTCGGCCCACTCCGCGTCGGAGCGTCGACGAGGTGCTGGACCTGCCTGTGGTGCAGGCCTGAGACCGGGCGCCGCCGGCCCAGCCGGTCAGGCGAGCAACGCCGCCTCCCGCGCCGCGTCCAGCCCCACCGCAACCCGGGCCGGGCGGCCGGCGCGGGGCGGCACCGACCCGACGGCGCGTAACCACCGCCAGGTGTCGGCGACCGTGTCGGCCACCGGGCGGCAGGTGAGCCCCGCCGCGTACGCCTTCTCCACGCCGCGCTCCTGCAACCACCGGAACTCGTGACCTGGCGGAATCCAGATCGGCAGGTCGTTCCAGGGGACCACACCGGCGGCCAGGATGGGCTCCGGGTCGGTCCACAGCAGTCGGGCGTCGGAGCCGGTCGCCGCGACGACCGACGCCAGTAGTTCGCCAATCGTGGTGTGCCCGGTACGACTGATGACGTTGAACGCGCCACCGACCCCTTCGGCGGCCCGGTCGAGCGTCCAACCGGCCAGGTCCCGCACGTCGATGTACTGCACGGGCAGGTCCGCCGGGCCGGGCGCCAGCACGTCGCCGCCGCGGGCCACCCGTTGCAGCCACCACGGCAACCGGCCGATGTCCTCCCCTGGGCCGAGGATGAGCCCGGCGCGGACCAGCAGGGCACGCTCGCCGTAGACCTCCGTCGCGGCCAACTCCCCACCCGCCTTGCATTGCGCGTAGTCGCCGTCGGTGGCGTCGGCGGAGGCATCCACAGTGGGTGCCTCCTCGCCTGCCTGGACCGGCGGGGGCGCCACGTACACCGATCCGCTGGAGATGTAGGTGTAGTGCCCGACCCTGCCGGCCAGCGCGCGGGCCGCGTCCCGCACCTCGCGCGGAGCGCCGTCCCAGGTGTCGACAACCAGATCCCACTCGCCGCCCGCCAGAGCCGCGAGGCCGTCCGGCGCGGTCCGGTCACCCCGCAACCGGTGTACGCCGGGAGGAACCGTGCCGTGCACACCCCTGTTGAACACCGTCACCGACCAGCCGCGACCGGCCGCCTCGGCGACCGTCGCCCCGCCCACGAAACCCGTACCGCCCAGCATCAGCAGCCTCATCCGCCCCACCCTTCCGGCAAGGGGCGGCAAACCGGTAGCGGATCTGCCCGTGGCAGAACCCTCGGGTGTGCGGCCGCCCCGGCGGGGTCGACGGCAGCACCGCCCGGCCGGGGTCATCCAGCCGGGCGGCGTGTGGACTGTCGACTCAGGGTCAACGGCTCGTCGAGCGCGCCACCTTGTCGATCAGGTTCGCCACGGCCTGCGGCCGGGACACCGTTACGGCGTGCGACGCCTTGATCTCCACGGTGTGCGCGCCCGCCCGCTTGGCCATGTAGCGCTGGGCCTTCACCGGGATGGCAAGGTCGTCGATGGCGATCATGTTCCACGACGGGATGCTGGTCCAGGCGGCCTTCGTCGCCTTACCGTTCAACGCCGCCGCGGTGACCGGCCGCTGGGTGGCTGCCATCACGTCCGCGATGTCCCGCGGAACGTCGCCGGCGAAGACCGCGCCGAACTTCCGCTGCTGGACGTAGAGGTCGGTGCCGGAGCCGCCACCGGACGTCGGGAAGGGCACCTCGTCCAGTGAAACCGCCAACTCGTTGCCGGGGAACATCCCGGACAGGTCGGACGTGCTCTCGCCGGGCTTCAGCATGAAGCTGGCAACGAAGACCAGTGCCTTGACGTCCCGGTCGCCCGCGACCGCCTCGCTGAGCACCGAGCCACCGTACGAGTGGCCGACCACCACCACCGGCCCGGAAACGCTGTCGACAACCGAACGCACGTACTCCGCGTCGCTCTGCAGATCACGCAGAGGGTTGGCGGGGGCGATCACCGGATAGCCGTCCCGCTTGAGGTGCTTGACGACGCCGTTCCAGCTGGAGGCGTCGGCGAACGCGCCGTGCACCAGCACGATCGTCGGCTTCTTCGCCGTCGGACGCTGCCCGGCCCCGCTTGCCGAACCGGCTACCAACGCGACCGCCACGACACCGGCGGTGGCCGCTGCCACGACCGCCCTCCGCCGCGCGGTCGGCAGAAGCTTGGACATCCGAAAACTGATCATCGGTAACACCCTCCAGGAAGGACCGAATACGCGAGTACCGTTCGGCCAGGTAGCAATCCCACCGTTGCGGCGGTGGATCGACCTTCGCAGCGCGCAGCCGACCGGGAATCAGTCATCCATCTCTGCGGATCACGCCGCTGGTGACCGTCGTATCTGCGTGGGTGGAGCGGTCTCCCACCACTTTGGGCGGTGTCGACACGGCCGGATGATCGTCATGCCAGGGCCGTCGAGGGGCGAGGTTAGGTCATTCAACCGATGCCACCCCGCTCACGCCGAACGGATGCGGGCGTCGCCGACGGACAAAGGGCCGGACCCGAAGGCCCAGCCCTTTGATCAGAAAGAATGTGGTGGGCGATACTGGGTTTGAACCAGTGACCTCTTCCGTGTCAAGGAAGCGCGCTCCCACTGCGCCAATCGCCCGTGGTGACCGCCTGCCTCAAGGAGCCAGGCCCTGAGAGGCGAATCGCGAGCGGACGACGGGATTCGAACCCGCGACCCTCACCTTGGCAAGGTGATGCGCTACCAGCTGCGCTACGTCCGCACGTCCCCGACAAGCGCCGGTGACAGTCGAACTCTACCCGATGCCAAGATCGCCCGGCGCGGCCCCCTCAAGCATTGGCGATTGCTCTGCTCAACCTCGGGGTACTGATGAACCTCGACAGCGCACCACACCCCCTTAAGGAGGCTGTCGTGGGTATCGGCACCAGCATCTTCCTGATCGCGCTCGGCGCGATCCTCACCTTCGCGCTCGACGCCAGCGTCGGCGGCATCGACCTCGACGTGGTCGGCTGGATCCTGATGGGCGCCGGCGTGCTCGGCCTCATCATGACCACGCTGATCTGGGGTCGTCGCCGTCAGGTGGTCACCACCGAGGAGCAGCCGGTGGAATACCGGCGGGTCGAGGAGCGGCGGGACGTCGCCCCTCCACTGTGAGGATCGCCCTGCGGGTCGGCCGCCTCGATCGAGACGGCCGACCCGTTCGCGCGTGATCCGGGCTCCGCGCTGCCCCGCGCAGGCCTCCCCGGCGGCGGGTTTGCGCAGGTGAACGCGTCGGGCGGGGCGCGCTACGATCGCGAGTCGTGGAAGCTCTCGACACTGTGCTGGCAGCGCATCGGGCGTACCTGCTCGGATGGAACGTCGGCGTGGTCGGCGGCGACGACCTCCCGACCTACCGCAGCGACGTGCCGCACGCGCCCCTCAACGGGGTGCTGCGCGTCGCGGGGCGCACACCGCGGGACGCGCTCGCCGAGGCCCGGGAGCGCCTGCACGGCGTACCCCGGATCTGGTGGGTCGGCCCAGACAGCAACGCCGGCACCGCCGACGGCCTGGTCTCCGTCGGCGCCACCGAGATCGCCCGCATGCCGATCATGACCACGCCGATCGCGGAGGCAGCCGATGCCGCGCCGCCGGCCGGGTTGCACATCACCGCAACCACCGACCTGGCGGCGTTCGTCTCGGCCTACGCCCGGGTGTCCGGAATCGCTCCGCACGACGTGCCGGCGACCATCGAGCGGGAGAAGGCGTTCGCCGGCGACGGCACGGTGATCAGACTGGCCGGCCGCCTCGACGACGGCCGGATCGTCGGGACGGCTGTCGCCTGGCTGAGCCACGGCCTGGCCATGCTCTACTTCGTGGGTACGCAGCCGGAGCAACGACGGCGGGGCATCGGCGCGGCCATGACCCGGGCCGCTCTCGACGTGGCCCGCGAGCGGGGCGCCCGCACCGCAGCCCTCACCTCGTCACCCATCGGCGAGCCGGTCTACCGCCGCCTCGGTTTCCGACAGGTGGCAGAGTTCCGGCTGCTGACGTTCTGAGCCGGTGCGGCTGGCGCAGCAGAAAGCCCGTTACCGGAAATCCGGTAACGGGCTGATCTGACTGCCTATCCATCCTGTGGGCGATACTGGGTTTGAACCAGTGACCTCTTCCGTGTCAAGGAAGCGCGCTCCCACTGCGCCAATCGCCCGTGCTTGTTACCGAGGTGGGGACGGGATTTGAACCCGCGTACACGGCTTTGCAGGCCGTTGCCTCGCCTCTCGGCCACCCCACCGAGGTTGCCCCCGTCATGCGTGGCGGCATCTCCGAGCGGACGACGGGATTCGAACCCGCGACCCTCACCTTGGCAAGGTGATGCGCTACCAGCTGCGCTACGTCCGCACGCCCCCGGACGTTCCCGGGTGACGGATGAGAACTTTAGCCGAGCCGTCGAACGACTGCCAACTCGGGGTCACCTCGGCGCGTCCTGCCGGTCGGCGGGCGAAGATGTGCTCGAACCGGTCATCACCGGCAGGCTTCCTAGGTGGCTGGTCTGGAAGCTCCTCGATCGTCACCCTCCGCACCTTCCGGCGTCAGACGGGCCGAGATCGCTGAGGCGCAGCTCAGCAACGGGCTCGGGGCATCGACAAGCGCCTGGGGCCTCGACGGACACCTCCCGAAGAACGACAAAAGACACGCTAAGTAAGTGTCCGGCTTCCGACTGCTACTGGGTGAATGGGACGGCGATGGTCACTGTTCGTGTTCGGATGGATGGGCTACGGTAACGGTCGTGACGAGACGTGCGGCCGAGATCCGCCTGGATGCCCTGCTGCGCACCGCGTGCGACGTGATCGTCGAGCGCGGTCTGGCCAACACCCGGACAGCCGACGTGGCGCAGGCCGCTGGCGTGAGCCAGGCGCTGGTTTTCTACCACTTCGCCACCAAGGAACGGCTGCTCGCGCAGGCGTTCGCGTACGCGGTCGAGCAGGATCTGGCTCGGCTTGACGCGGTGACCCGCTCGTCGGCCCCGCCGCTGACCAAGCTCCGCCGCATCCTGAAGCTCTACACCCCGGCCGGGCGGGCCACCTCCTGGTCGATGTGGATCGACGGCTGGTCCGAGTCGCTGCGTACACCCGAGATGGAGAAGGTCTCCCGCCGACTCGACCTGCGCTGGCGGCAGGACCTCGCAGCGGTGATCGCCGCCGGGGTGGCCGACGGCACCTTCGAGTGCGCCGACCCGGACGGGGCCGCCTGGCGGATCAGCGCGGTGATGGACGGCCTCGCCGTGCAGCTCGCCGTGCACGAGCGGGTGATCTCCCGGCGGCAGTTCGGCGAGTGGGTCCGGCTGGTCACCGCCCGGGAGCTGGGCCTGGACCCGGTCGTGCTGGACTGAGCACGCCTGCTCCCCCACCCGGGCCAGCCAAAACGGCTCGGAGCGCCCCGTCGACCGGAACAATCGGCACCATGGATCTGCTGGAGGCGTACTGCCGGAGCCTGGCCGAGTTCGTCGACCGGGTGGACCAGGTCGGGCCCGGCCAGTGGTCCGACCCGACACCGTGCCCCGGCTGGGACGTCCGCGCGCTCGTCAACCACGTGGTGAGCGAGGACAGGTGGAGCGTCCCGCTGCTCGCCGGCCGCACCATCGACGAGGTCGGCGACCGGTTCGACGGCGACCAGCTCGGCGACGACCCGGCCACGGCGGCGCGGGAGGCGACAGCACAGGCGGAGATCGCCGCCACCCACCCCGGCACCATCGACCGAACCGTGCACCTCTCCAGTGGCGCGACCCCCGCCGCCGAGTACATCCAGCAGCTCCTCGCCGAGCACCTTGTGCACGGCTGGGACCTGGCGGTGGCGATCGGCGCCGAGCCTCGCCTGGAACCCGACGCGGTCAACGTGTGCGCCAGGTGGTTCGCCGGCCAGGTCGACACCTATCGGAGCAACAACCTGGTCCACGACGCGGTGCGGCTCTCCGCCGACGCCGACGAGCAGGACCGCCTGCTGGCCGCCTTCGGCCGCGACCCCGACTGGGTGCCGGCCGACTGAGCACGGCCCGCCGGCCGAGCACGGCCCGCTGAGCGCGTCGGCGGTCGGGCGTCGGTCGGGCGTCGAAACACCTCACGGTAAGCCCCGACCCGCGCAAATACCCGGCGCGTCGGCGGCCGGGCCTTGCCGCGCCCTCGACCGGCTGATATCCACAGATGCGCATGCGTCACCGCGCAACGCCGGCCGGCGGCCCGCCGGCCATTCCACTCCCACGAGGAGGTCCCGTGCCACGATCCCAGTGGTCACCCTCGATGAGCCGGCGTCGACGCCGGCTCATCGCCGTCCTGGCGGCGACGGCGACCGCCGCCGCGCTGCTGCCCACCGGCGCGAGCACCGCGGCCCCCACCAGCGCAGCGCCATCCGCCCAGCGGTCGTCCGGGCCGTTCGCCGAGGGCCACCAGAGCGCCGACGTCGACAACCGCGCCGGTACTGCCGCACCCGACGCCCGCCAACGCGGCCTGGCCCGCGCCGCCGACCCCGACGTGCGGTGGAACAAGCTCGGCACCCCGCAGGCGCTCGGCCCCGGCCACGCCCCACTCGCCACCGGCCTGCCCTCCGACCCGGAGGCCGCCGCCCGCGCGTACCTGGCCGCCAACCGCGACCTGTTCGGAATGGACGCCGCCACTGTCGCCGACCTGGAGCGGGTACTGGTCCGGCCGATCGGCACCGGTGCCGTGGTGACCCTCCGGCAGCGCTTCGGCGACCTACCGGCCGGGCCGGACGGCCTTGTCACCCTCGCGGTAAGCGCCGGATCGGTGCTCTCGGTCAGCTCGTCGCTGGCCCGCGACACGAGCGCGCCCGCGCCGGCCACCCGCAGCGCCGACCAGGCGTACGCCGCCGCGCTCGCCGACGCCAAGCTGACCGCCGACGCGGTGGCCAGTCACACGGTGCGCGAGGTGGCAGTGCCCACCCCGCTGGAAGGACCGCGAGCCGCCTACGAGGTGACGCTGATCGGCGCGGACGCCGATCACCCGGCGGCGTTCACCAGCTACGTGGACGGCATCACCGGCCAGGTGCTGGTCCGCGAGGATCTCGTCGACTACGACTCGGACAACCCGAGTTGGGCGGTCTTCCCGGCCACCCCGCCCCGCGATCTCGGCCCCGGACAGGACCCGCGGGTGCGCTGGTGCGGCGACCCGGCGCCCGGCTGCCAGTCGGCGTTCCGCGACCCCGCCACCGGTCAGCCGTGGGACGTCGACGCGGCCACCGGCACGCCCACCTTCACCTCGCGCGGCAACTCGGCGAACACAGTGCTCTCCTGGGGTGCGGGCACTCCGGCCGTCCCGGCGCCCACCAGCCCGGACCGCCGCTACGAGTACCCGTTCACCGACCAGTGGCACCAGGCGAAGTGCAACCCGGAGGTGTTCACCTCTGCCCAGCGCAACGACGCGGACGCGTCCATCGCCAACCTCTTCGCCATGCACAACCGGATGCACGACTGGTCGTACCAGTTGGGCTTCACCGAGTCGGCGTGGAACCTCCAGGCGGTGAACCTCACGCCGGACGGGCTGGGCGGTGACGCCGAGCAGGGCCGCGCGCAGCAGGGCGCGCTGACCGGCAACCGCAACAACGCCAACCAGGGCACCCCGCGCGACGGGCTGCCGCCGACCACGAACATGTATCTGTGGCAGCCGCAGGCCGGCGGCCCGTACCCGCCGTGCGTCGACGGCGACTACGACATGACGGTGATCGGCCACGAGTACACCCACGCGATCACCAACCGGATGATCGCCGGCCCGGACAGCGGGATCAGCGGTCACCAGGGCGGGGCCATGGGCGAGTCGTGGGGTGACCTGCTCGCCGCCGAGTACCTCTTCCAGCACGGGCTGCGCGCCCCCGGCGAGTCGCCGTTCGTCACCGGCGGGTACGTCACCGGCAACCTGGTCAGCGGCATCCGCAACTACGACCTGAGCCGCAGCCCGCTCAACTACTCCGACATCGGCTACAACACCGGCGGCCCGGCCGTGCACGCCGACGGGGAGATCTGGGGCGCCACGAACTTCCGGGTCCGGTCCGCGCTCGTCAAGCGGTACGGCCTCGGCACGCCGCAGCGACAGTTGGAGTGCGCGCTGGGGAAGGTCGCCGCCGACAAGTGCCCGGGCAACCGGCGCTGGTCGCAGCTGGTCTTCGACTCGTTCCTGCTCCAGGCCGCCAGCCAGGTCAGCATGCTCGACATGCGGGACAACATGCTCACCGCCGACCTGCTCCGCTTCGGCGGGGCGAACCAGGACCTGATCTGGGCCGAGTTCGCCCGCTCCGGAATGGGCCGGGACGCCGCGACCAACGGCGCCGCCGACACCGATCCGACGCCGAGCTTCGCCTCTCCGAGCGGCGGCAACGCCACACTCACCCTGCGTCCGCGCGGCGACAGCGCCGACGCGCCCATCCGGGTGTACGTCGGGGCGTACGAGGCGCGGGCCGTGCCGATCGCCGACACCGACCCGGCCACGCCCATCCCGGACACCGTGGAGATGGTGGCCGGCACGTACGACCTGGTCGCCGTCGCGCCCGGCTTCGGTCACCAGCGGCTCAGCGTGGTCGCCACTGCCGGCAAGCAGGGGTACGTCGACCTGCGGATGAGCCGCAACCTCGCGTCCACCGCGTCCGGCGCCACGATCAGCGGCGACGGGGTCAACCTGGACCGGATCGCCGACGACACCGAGGCGACGAACTGGGCCTCCCTGGACGGGGTGGCCGGCAAGCAGGTCACAGTGGCGCTGCCCGGGGACGCCCCGCAGGCGGTCAAGCGCGTCAACGTCAGCGCGATGTTGCGCCCCGCGATCGCCGGGGACGCCGACACCGGGAGTCAGAACGCGCTGAGCGCGCTGCGGTCGTTCGCGGTGTCGGCGTGCAACGCGAAGACCACCGACTGCGCGGATCCGGCGCGCTGGCAGCGGATCTACACGAGCGCTGACGACGCGTTCCCGGGTGGGGCGTACCGGGCGTACAGCCGGGACATCAACCTCCGGACGTTCGCCGTGCCCACCACGCTCGCCACGCACCTGCGGCTGGAGGTACTGGCCAGCCAGTGCACCGGCGGCCCGCACTACGCGGGTGAGCAGGACGACGACCCGGCCACGACGACGGACTGCGCGACCGCCAGCCCGGCCCGCGGCCAGGTCCGGATCGCCGAGTTCCAGGCGTTCTCGAAGTGACACCGTCGGGGCCGGCGGACCTCCGCCGGCCCCGACGCCCTCGGTTCAGTGGCGGGGAGCCGCCGCCGAAGATCCGCAGGTCAGCGGCGTAACGGTCGCCACCGGTCGGGCGGATTCGGCCGCTCCCAGAGTCGGTCCGCCGGCTGCTCGCCGGCTCCGGCGGGTGCGGCCCTGGTGAGGTGGCGCAGCCGCAGCAGCAGGCCCAACCCGAGCGAGAGCAGCAGGGCACCGAGCAGGAACGCTGCCTGCACCACGCCGAACCCGCCGGTCTGCGCGACAGGTCGGCCCGCGCCGGCGGCCGGTGGGGCGGCGTCGACCGGTTGCTCCACGACGGGCTCGTCGTCAGGGGTGCTGGCGTCGGCGGGTTCGCTCGCGGGATCGGTGGGCTCCGGCGGCGTCTCGGTGGGACGCGCCGACGGGCTGGGTGCCACCCCCACCACGGAACGGGTGGCCGTCTGCCGGGCCAACAGGCGCAGGTTCACGTCGTACGCCTCGGCGGCGAGGGTGACCCGGCCCCGGGTGACGTCCTCGGCGAAGGCCACCCGGTAACGGGCGGTGACGGTACGGCCCGGGCAGAGCGTGCCCGGGTCGAGTTGCCGGTCGGTGAGCCGGGCGACGTCCCCGTCGGTACGGATCTCCAGCGGGAATTCGCCGGTCTCCTCCACCCGGTCCATCTTCACCTGATCGAGCCGGATGCCCTGCACTCTCAGCACCATCGACCAGCGGACCTTGACGCAGCCGCCGCGCCGGTCGGTCCGCGAGACCACTGCGGAGAGCGTCCGTACCTGGTCGCCGGCGGTGAACTGGGCCGGCAGCCCACTCAACTCGGTGGCGAACGCCGCCTGCGCCGGAGCGGCCATGGCCAGCTCCACCCCGCTCAGACAGGCCAGCACCACCCCGACCTGTAGCGCCTTTCGCCACACCGTCACCACTGCCGCCCTCCGTTCGGTCGTCTCCACCACGCAACGCTAGGAGCGCGCGGTCGACCCGAACAGACGGGTGTGTTCGCACCGGGCGGCAGAGACAGTGCGTGTTATCACCGAACGTGGTGAACCGGTCACCCGGCCCCGCGACACGCCCGGCGGTCGGCCGCTGGGACAATCGCCAGCGTGTCCGAACTCTCCACGACCTTCGTCCGGCTGCACGCCCGGCTCGCCCCTGTGGCGTTCGTTCCCGAGGTGCGGCTGCACCAGGCGGACGAACCGATCGGCCTGTGGGAGCTGACCGAGGGTGAGTTCTCCACCGACCGGCCGCCACCGTTCTGGGCCTTCGCCTGGGCCGGCGGTCAGGCGCTCGCCCGTTACGTGACCGACCATCCGGAGCTGGTGGCCGGCCGCCGTGTGCTCGACCTCGCCTCCGGCTCCGGCCTGGTGGCCATCGCCGCCGCCCGGGCCGGCGCGGCGTCCGTGCGGGCCGTCGAGGTCGACGAGTTGGCGGTGGCGGCGGTCGCGCTCAACGCCAAGGCCAACGGGGTACGCGTCGACGCCGAGTTCGGCGACATCCTCGACGGCGACGCCGGTGACGCCGAGGTGGTGCTCGCCGGGGACGTCTTCTACAGCGAGGCGATGGCCCGGCGGGTGCTGCGGTTCCTGCTGCGCGCCGCCCGAGCCGGTGCCCCGGCGCTCGTCGGTGACCCCGGGCGGGCGTTCCTGCCCCGGGACCGTTTCGACGAGCTGGCGAGCTTCGACGTGCCGGTGACGGAGGCACTGGAGAGCGTGCGGGTGAAGCGCACCACCGTCTGGCAGCTGCGGGCCGGCCTGCCGGGGGCCGCCAGCTAGCGTGTCGGCGTGCTGTTCCGCAGCTGGGCGTCGGCGGTCGAGTCACCCTGGCCGGACGTCGCCTCGGTGGTCGACCACGTCGGCGTACGCCATCTGGTGGTGACCCGGCACGCGCTGGTCCGTCAGGTGCTTGCCGACCCGGCGACCTACCGGCCGGACAACGCGCTGGACGCGGTGACCCCAATGCCTGTGACAG
This sequence comes from Micromonospora sp. DT41, assembly GCF_049841715.1. NCBI lineage: Bacteria > Bacillati > Actinomycetota > Actinomycetes > Micromonosporales > Micromonosporaceae > Micromonospora > Micromonospora sp. DT41. The sequence continues at coordinate 410,828 of NZ_JBNCKU010000004.1, forward strand.
CGCTGCGGGTGCTCGCCGGGCACCGGTTCCGGCTGCCGCCGACGCTCGCCAACAACTCCGGTGCCAGTCATCCGCAGATCCGGGCGATCGTCGCCGCCGCGTTGCACCCCACCCGGGTCGCGGCGCAGCGTCAGTGGCTCACCGCGCTGGTCCGCGACCGGGTCGCCCGGCTGACCGCCGCGCTGGACGGCGGGCAGCCCGTCGACCTGTACGCGGATCTCGCCGCCGACCTGCCGTTGCTGGTGCTGGCCCGGCTTGTCGAGTTGCCCGACACGCCGGTCGGCGCGGTCAAGGAGTTCGCCCGCGCCGCGCTGGAGCTGTTCTGGGCGCCGCTGGACGCCGACCGTCAGTTGGCGCTCGCCGCCGAGGTGGGCCGGTTCCACAGTGTGCTGCGCGACTTCGCGACCACCGGCGGCGGATTGGCCGCGGAACTGCGTACGGCCGGGCACCCGCCGGACGTGGTGGTCGGCGCGCTCTTCTTCCTGCTGGTCGCGGGCCAGGAGACCACGTCGCAGTTCCTCACCCTGCTGCTGCACCGGCTGGCCGGCGAACCCGCCGTGCGGGCCGGGCTGCGTAGCGGCGAGGTGGCGGTGGCCGACGTGGTGGAGGAAGGGCTGCGGCTGGAGCCGCCGATCGTGACCTGGCGCCGGGTGGCCACCACCGACGGGCTGCTGGCCGGGCAGCCGGTGCCGGCGGGCACGAGCCTGGTGCTGTGGTTGGCCCGCGCCGGCCGGGACCCGGCGGTCGTCGAGTCACCCGACGAGTTCCGCCCCGGCCAGCGCGGATCGCGCCGGCACCTGGCGTTCGGCGCCGGCGCGCACCGCTGCGTCGGGGACGTGCTGGCCCGGATGGAGGCGGCAGTCGTGGTGGCGGAGGCCGCGCCACTGCTCGACGGGGTGACGGTGATCCGCCCACCGTGGTGTCCGGACAATCTGACCTTCCGGATGCCCGACGCGTTCGTGATCCGGCGCGCTCCGGCTAACACCGGGCTCACCGAATCCTGATCAACTCGGTAGGTTTCCGGGCGTGTCAGCGACCCCTGCTCGCCGGATCCTCGCCGCCGTACCACTTCTGGCCCTGCTGGCGCTGAGTGCCTGCACAGCCGGCCCGGTGTTGCAGGCCCGGCGGGTCCCTACCGGCACGCCGACGTCGGCCGCCCCGCTCCCCACGCCGTCGGCCTCACCGTCCCCGACGCCCACCCCCGGAACCCTTGAGTGGTACGTGTCCCAGGTGCCGACCTTTCCCGAGGCGCCGCCGCCGCAGCCGGTGCAGCTCCCCCCGAACGGTCCGGCGCCGAACTGGCACCGCCTGCCCATCGACCAGAAGGTCGCCTTCATCACCATCGACGACGGTGGGCTGGCCCGGCCGCCCGCGGTGATCGACTTCATCTGGGAGGCGCGGATCCCGGTCACGATGTTCCTCAACTCACCAGCGGCACAGGAGCACACCGACTACTTCCGGCAGATCGAGGCGGTCGGCGGGATCATCGAGAACCACACCATCTCGCACACCTCCCTGGCCGGCCGGTCGTACGCGTACCAGCGGCAGGAGATCTGCGGCGCTGCCGACAAGCTGGAGTCGCTGTTCGGCAAGCGACCCACACTGTTCCGTGCCCCGTTCGGCAACCACGACGCCACCACGTTGCGGGCCGCACACGACTGCGGCGCGAAGGCCGTCCTGCACTGGTCCGAGACGGTTCACGAGGGAAAGGTGCGCTACCAGACGCCGGAGAAGGTCGTCCAGCCCGGCGACGTGCTGCTCATGCACTTCCGGCCGGCCCTCATGGACGACCTGCTGGCGGCGTTGAAGGCGATCCACCGGGCCGGGCTCACACCCGCGCTGCTTACCGACTACATCAGGTGATCGAGTCGTCGCCGACCTGACCAAAGTCAGGGTGCTGTGGTGCCGTTCGGGCGCGGTGGAGCAGCCGGCCGAACGCCTAGCGTCAGCGCATGATCACATTACGTGGGTTGACGAAACGGTTCGGGGAGACCACAGCCGTCGACGCGTTGACAGTCGACATCGCGCCCGGCCGGGTCACCGGCTTCCTCGGCCCCAACGGCGCCGGCAAGTCCACCACCATGCGAATGGTCCTCGGGCTGGACCGCCCCACCGCCGGGCAGGCGCTCGTCGGCGGGCGCGCGTACCGGGATCTGCGCCGGCCGTTGCACGAGGTCGGCGCGCTGCTTGACGCCCGCGCCATCCACCCGGCCCGGTCCGGCCGCGCGCACCTGCTGGCCATGGCCCGCAGCAACGGCATCCCCGCCCGCCGGGTGGACGAGGTGCTGGACACCGTCGGGCTGGACGGACGCCCCGCCGGTAAGGCCGGACGGACCCTCTCCCTCGGCATGGGCCAGCGGCTCGGCATCGCCGGCGCGCTGCTCGGCGACCCCCCGGTACTGATGTTCGACGAGCCGGTGAACGGGCTCGACCCGGACGGGGTGCGCTGGGTCCGGCAGCTGATGCGCTCCCTGGCCGACGAAGGGCGCACTGTCTTCGTCTCCAGTCACCTCATGAGCGAGATGCAGCTGACCGCCGACCAACTCGTGGTGATCGGCCGGGGACGACTGCTCGCCGACGCGCCGATCGGCGACGTGGTCGCCGGCAGCACTGTCGCCGTCCGGGTCCGCAGCCCGCACGCCGACGGGCTGGCCGCTCTCGCCGCGCGCCTCACCGCAGCCGGGGCGACAGTCGAGGCCGCCGACCACGACGAGCTGACGGTGACCGGCACGACCGCCGACCGGGTCGGAGACCTCGCGTACGAGCTGGGGATCCGGCTGCACGAACTGAGCCCGCACGGCGCATCGCTGGAGCAGGCGTTCATGGACCTGACCGCCGACAGCGTCGAGTACGCCGGCGGCCGAACCGGAGGTGGCGCACGATGAGCACGAACACGGTCGCGGGTGTCCGCCCCGCCGCCGAGCCGACCGCGTCCCAGGGCGCCCCGGCCGCGTTCCGCGGTGCGGTGGCCGCCGAGTGGACCAAGCTGTTCTCGGTACCGAGCACCTGGTGGACGATGCTGGCCGGGCTGGTGGTGATGGCCGCGAGCGCACTCCAACTGGCCATCTACGCGGCCAACGACAACACGAACGACGACCCGCTCGACGACAGGGGAATCGTCACCGTCGGCAGCGTGGTGATCGACTCCGTCGAGCTGACCCAGTACGCGGTGCTGGCGCTGGGCCTGCTGGCGATCACCGCCGAGTTCACAAGCGGCACCATCCGGACCACGTTGCAGTGCACCCCGGCACGAGGTCGCGTGCTGCTTGCCAAGGCCGTGGTCGCCGGAGCTGTCACCTTCGCTCTCGGGCTGCTGCTCGGTGGCGTCGGCGCCCTGGTCGCGCGACCGACGCTCGGCGAATGGGGCAGCGCGCCGGCCGCCGACACGATCGGCGACATCGTGGCGGTGGCGACCTACCTGGCGCTTGTCGGCGTGCTCGCGCTGGGGCTCGGCGCGGCACTGCGCAGCGCGGTCCTCACGATCACCGTGCTGTTCGCCATCCTGATGATCGTGCCGCTGTCGCTGATGGAGCCGGACATCGCCGTGCTGAACCGGATCGCCGACGTCTTCCCCGGCGTGGCAGGCGGGCACTTCATGGCTGGCGACACCGAGCCCTACCCGGGCGCGGTCGGTCTGCTGCTGCTCGCCGGGTGGGCCGGCGCGGCGCTCCTGCTGGGCCGGGCCGCGCTGCGCCGCCGCGACGCCTGACCGGTGAGCGGGGGCCCGACCCGGCCCCCGCTCACCCGTCGACAAGCCCCGCCTCGTACGCCACGATCGCCGCCTGCACCCGGTTACGCACGTCCAACCGGGTGAAGATGCTTGTCAGATAGCTCTTCACGGTGCCCTCCACAAGGTGCAGCCGGCGGGCGATCTCGGCGTTTGACAGCCCCGCCCCCACCAGCGCCAGCACCTCCCGTTCCCGCTCGGTAAGCCCGGCCGTACGGTCCCGCGCGGCGGGTCGGCGGGCCAGCCGGCCGGCGCCCAACTCGATCACCCGGCGGGCCACCCGGGGCGACAGATAGGCACCGCCGTCGGCGACCGCGTGCACCCCGGCGATCAGTTCCCGCGGGTCGCCTGCCTTGAGCAGGAACCCGCTCGCGCCGTGCCCGAGCGCGCGGGCCACATGGTCGTCCTCACCGAAGGTGGTCAGCATGATCGTCGCGGTGTCCGGTGCGACCCGGCGGATCTCGGCGGCGGCGGTCAACCCGTCCAGCCGGGGCATCCGGATGTCCAGCAACGCCACATGGGGTCGGTGCGCCCGCACGAGTTCCACCGCCGCCCGCCCGTCACCGGCCTCGGCGACCACCTCGATGCAGTGATCGGCGGCGAGAATCGCCCGGACACCGGCCCGGATCATCGCCTCGTCGTCGGCGAGGACAACCCGGATCGGCAGCGTCAGTGCCGTGTCGGTGTTCACTACGCGATCCGCTCCTTGCTGACCAGCCGGCCGTCGGTGAAGCAGAGCCGCCACGTCGGCTCGGCGAGAGGGAAGTTGCCATCGGTGTAGTACTCGCAGTCGGCCCGGTAGACAGCGGACGGACGTTCCAGCTGTCGCCGGGGCAGCCCCGCCAGCTCCGACCGGGCCGTACCGACACGCAGCTCGTCGAAGGTCGCCTGGTCCAACACCGTTCCGGCGGTCGCCACCGGGTAGTAGACGAACGAGAGCACCAGGGCGAAACCTGCCGGCGCCCCGACCGCCGCGAGCAGACTGCGTCGAACTCGTCGACGGGCGTCGTGCAGCCGCCGCTCCGCGTCGACTGGCCCCTCCACGGCACCCGGCCGGTCACCGGACCAGGACGCCGCCCCGGCCGCCTCCACCGGCGACAGGGCGGCCAGCGCCTCCGGTGGCGACGCGGCCGTCGATAGTGCCTCCAGTGACGACGGCCCTGCCGACAGCGACTCTGCCGGCGTCGCGATGGCCGGCAGCACCGCCCGTACGGCGAACCCGCCGTCGGCCCGCGGGCCGGCGTCGAAGGTCCCACCGGCCAGGCGAACCCGCTCGGCGAGCGCCAGCAGCCCGCTGCCCCGCGACGACGGAGCCGGCAACGGCCCGGCCGGCGGAACACTGTTGACGACAGTCACCTCCACCCGGTCACCGTCCCGACCCAGGCGTACGTCGACCGGGGCACCCGGCGCGTACCGGGCGGCGTTGGTCAGGGCCTCCCGGACGACCCGGTGCGCAGCGTGGCCTGTCATCGCCGGCAACTCCGCGACCACCGGGGCGGCATCCAGCCGTACCGCCATGCCAGCCTCCCGGGCGCCTTCGACAAGCTCGGAGACGCTTTCCCCGCTCGGACGAACCGATGCCCCACCCTCCTCGCGGAGCACTCCGATGATCTCGTGCAGCCGCTCGGTGGCGGCGGAGACACTGGCCCGCAACTCCCCCGCCGCGACCCGGTGCCGCTCGTCGAGGTCGGCGGCGACCTCCAGAGCTGCGGCGCGTACCGCGATCAGACTGAGGTCGTGACCGAGGGAGTCATGCATCTCCCCGGCGATCCGGGCCCTCTCCCGCAGCCGGATCCGCTCGGCGGCACCACGCTGCTCGCTGGCCACCGCGTCGACGTGACGGCGACCGGCCTCGGCCAACTCCCGCTGCTGACGCCGGTACCGACCGACCAACCAGGGAAACACCGCAGCGAAGAGCAGCACCGAGGCCAGCAGGAACCAGGTGGCCGCACCCGTGCCCAGCAGCCCCAGGTTGAGCGCCGTACCAGCAGCCGCGATCAGCACGAAGGTCACGACCGCCGGGCCCGCCGAAGCGCTGCGCCGCCCAGCGAGATAACTGAAGATCGGGATGGCGAACACGAAGTTGCCGTCGACGAGCGACCCGAGCACCACGAGCACCAGGGCGACCAACGGCGTGCGCCGGCTCACCACCACCGCCGCGCCGAGCAGCAGCACCTTGCCGACAAGCAACGGCAACGCGTACCGCGGATGGGGCGGAGTGACCCCGGCGTACGCGACCGGCGCGGCGACGACCGCCCACAGCAATACGTCCCGCAGCAGGCGCCGCCGCTGATCCGGCGAACCTGGCACCGAAGAGTCGAGAAGCCTCACCGCCGTCACGCTACCCACGCCCGACCTGGGCGGACACCGACGAAAGTCAGGTGTTCAGCTGCTCTCCTCGGCCCACACCCGCCAGTCGTCCAACACCCCGTGCAGGGCCGGAGTGAGCCAGCCCGGCGCGGAACGACGAAACACCCCAGGGTCCATCGCGCCAGCGCCATCGGGCACGGCACCGAGCATGTTCGGCACCAGGTCGGTGAGGTTCGACCAGTGCACCAACTCCGGAGACGACGGCCAGGCACCGATCACCACGCCTGCCGGCACCGCCCGCCGGTCCAGCGCCTCAAGAGTCAACGCCGTGTGGTTGAGCGTGCCCAACCCGGCACGGGCGACCACCACCGCCGGCGCACCCAACGACACCGCCAGATCCGCCATCGTCCACGGCTCCCCCGACGGGCGCAGCCCCATCGGCACCAGCAGACCACCGGCCCCCTCGACAAGCACCAGATCGTGCTTGTCCGCCTCTTCCCGGACGGCGTCCACGGCCGTGTACAACTCCAACGGCGGCAGATCCGCCACCCGGGCGGCAGCCAACGGAGCCAGCGGATCCGGAAAACTGGCAAGAGTGCGACCGGTGAGCGGAGCCGCCAACCGGTTGACCACGTCCACGTCACCCGGCTCCCCGCCGGCCGTACCCGTCTGGCCCGGCTTGACCACAGCCACCCGCAACCCGGCGGCCTGCGCGGCAGCCGTGATCGCCGCGGTCACCACGGTCTTGCCCACCTCGGTGTCGGTGCCTGTGACAAGCACCGGCCCCTCCCACGCGCTCACTGTGTCGCCTCTGCTCGCGACTGCGGGGCTCGCAAACCCGGCTCACTCCTCGCGCTCACTGCACAACCTCGGCTCGCGACTGCGGGGCTCGCAAACCCGGCTCACTCCTCGCGCTCACGGGACACAGTCCACTATGGCTTCCAGCGCCCGCTCGAAATCCGCGCGCGGCACCCCTGCGCTGACGGTGATGCGCAGCCGGGAACGGTTGTCCGGAGTGGACGGCGGCCGGAAGCAGCCCACCGCGACACCCCGGTCGCGGCAGTCAGCGGCCCAGGCCGTCGCCGCCTCCGGGCCGGGAGCGGTCACCGAGACCACAGCCCCGTCCGGCGTGGAGACCGTCAGCCCCGCCGCCCGCAACCGGCCCACCGCCAACGCCACCCGGTCGGCCAACTCGGCCCGCAGGTCGTCGCCGTCGCGGGCCAGCCGCAGCGCCGCGTGCACACCGGCAGCGACCGCCGGCGGCAACGCGGTGTCGAAGATGAACGTACGGCCGGTCTCGACAAGGTGCCTGACGAACTCGGCCGGCCCGGCCACCACCCCACCCGCGCCGCCGAGCGCCTTGGACAGGGTGGCGGTGACCACCACGTCCGGCTCCCCGGCCAGCCCAGCGGCGGCCACCGCGCCCGCGCCGGACGGCCCGGTCACGCCGAGCCCGTGCGCGTCGTCGACGAGCAGCAGCGCGCCGTAGCGGCGGGCCACCGCGTGCAACTCGGCCAGCGGGGCGAGATCACCGTCGACCGAGAACACCGACTCGGTGACCACCACCGCCGGGCGGCCCGGCGCCACCGCGAGGGCTGCGGCCACGGCCGTCACGTCGGCGTGCGCGGCCACGACAGTCTCCGCGCCGGAGATCCGGCAGCCGTCGATCAGCGACGCGTGGTTGTGCGCGTCGGACACGAGCAGCGTGCGAGGTTGGACGAGGGCCCGCAGCGCACCGAGGTTCGCCAGGTATCCGGAGGAGAAGACGAGAGCTTTGTCGGCGCCCAGCCACTGCGCCAGCTCGTCCTCCAACGCCTGGTGCGCGTCGGTCGAGCCGCGTACCAGGCGCGACCCGGTCGCTCCCAGCCCGTACGCCGACAGCGCCGCCGCCGCCGCGGCCGTGACCTCCGGGTGGGTGGCCAGGCCGAGGTAGTCGTTGCCGGCCAGATCGGTCATTCCGTCGTCGGCGGGACGCGGATGCAGTCGCCGGGTCAGGCCGGCCTTGGCCCGCAACTCCGCGCGGCGGTCGAGCGCCGCCAGCCAGTCCGCCACCGTCACCCCTTCGCCGCCGTCCGGTGCCGGCCACGCCGACACCCGCCGGGCGAAATTACCACCCGTCCCCACCAACTCGACGGATCCACCCATCGCCGACCTGCGCGGCCACCTGCCGGGCGGGTACCGCCGGGCCCTGGGAGCGACCGGCGAGCGGGCCATTCCGGCTGACCGGGGCGCCTTGTAGGGTACGAGCCATGCCAGAGATCCTCGACCAGGCCCGTACCCAGGTCCTGGGTGACGGTGTCGGTCTCGACGAGGCCGGCGTCCTCGCCGTGCTGAACCTGCCCGACGAGCACCTGCCCGCCGCCCTCCAGCTCGCCCACGATGTGCGGATGCGCTGGTGCGGCCCGGAGGTCGAGGTCGAGGGCATCGTCTCGCTGAAGACCGGCGGCTGCCCGGAAGACTGCCACTTCTGTTCCCAGTCCGGCCTGTTCACCTCCCCGGTGCGCTCGGTCCTGCTGGACATCCCGTCGCTTGTCGAGGCCGCGAAGCAGACCGCGAAGACAGGTGCGACGGAGTTCTGCATCGTGGCCGCCGTCCGTGGCCCGGACGCCCGCCTGATGAAGCAGATGCGCGAGGGCGTCGCCGCCATCAAGGCCGAGGTCGACATCCAGGTCGCCGCGTCGCTGGGCATGCTCACCCAGGAGCAGGTCGACGACCTTGTCGACATGGGCGTGCACCGCTACAACCACAACCTGGAGACCTGCCGGTCGTACTTCCCCAACGTGGTCACCACGCACTCGTGGGAGGAGCGTTGGGAGACGCTGCGGATGGTCCGCGACTCCGGCATGGAGGTGTGCTGCGGCGGCATCCTCGGCCTCGGCGAGACCGTCGAGCAGCGGGCGGAGTTCGCCGCGCAGCTCGCCGAGATCAACCCGCACGAGGTGCCCCTGAACTTCCTCAACCCCCGCCCCGGCACCCCGCTCGGTGACCGCCAGGTGGTCGAGGGCAAGGACGCGCTGCGGGCCATCGCCGCGTTCCGGCTGGCCATGCCGCGCACCATCCTCCGGTACGCGGGTGGCCGCGAGATCACCCTCGGTGACCTGGGTACGCGGGCCGGCCTGCTCGGCGGCATCAACGCGGTGATCGTCGGCAACTACCTGACGACGCTGGGTCGATCGGCGAACGCCGACCTTGAGCTGCTCGACGAGCTGAAGATGCCGGTGAAGGCGCTGTCCGCGACGCTGTAGGAACGACATCCGGGAAGGACGACGTGACCGAGCTTGTCGAGACGGTGACGGCACCCCGCTGGTGCGACAGGTGTGGTGAGGACGCGGCGGCCGGTGGGCACGAGCCGTGCGCGGCGGCCCGGGCGTTGGAGCCGCCGCGCTACTGCGCGCACTGCCGCCGTCGGATGAAGGTGCAGGTGCTTCCGGTCGGATGGTCGGCGGTCTGCGTCGAGCACGGCGAGATCCGGGGCTGAGGCGTGCTGCGGGGGCGAGCGGTGACGTTGCGTCCGGTGACCGACGACGACGTGCCGGCCCTCGCGGCGGTCCGGGCCGATCCGGAGGTACGCCGGTGGTGGCGCGGCGGTGACGACCTGGCCGACTCCGTCCGCGCCGACCTGGCCGACGACGATCTGACGTTGTACGCCATCGAGCACGACGGCCGGGTGATCGGCGCGATCCAGTGGTACGCCGAATCCGACCCGGACTACCGGCACGCCAGCCTGGACATCTTCCTCGATCCGGCGGTACGCGGCGCGGGGCTCGGTGTGGACGCCATCCGCACCCTGGCCCGGCACCTGATCGACGAGTACGGCCACCACCGGTTCACGATCGACCCGGCGGCGGCGAACAGCGCGGCGATCCGCGCGTACGCGAAGGTCGGTTTCCGTCCGGTGGGCATCATGCGGCGCTACGAGCGCGGCGCGGATGGCCGCTGGCACGACGCCCTGCTGATGGACCTGCTCGCCGACGATCTCGTGGAGTGAGCGGGCGCGTCAGCCGTCCCGGCACGGGTGTCCGTCGGGGAGCCGGCGGGCAACGTCGGCGGGCTGGTGGGAGCGCCACTTCGCACTTCGGGGTGCGCAGGCTGGCACGCCGAGGGGCAGCGCAGATCCCGGGCGGGCGTGCCCGGCACCGTGCGGTGCCGGGCACGCCACTGTGCTGCGAATCCAGTGATACCTATCGCTGGAGGGTCAGTACACCCGGCCGCCACGGCAGCAGGTTGTAGTCGCCCCCCGCACTCGGGTTCTTGCCCTGGTACAGCAACTGCAGGTTGCAGGCGTCGACGGTCTTGGTCTGGTCGGGGTTGGTGCGGACCAGGTCACCGTGGCTGATGTCGTTGGTCCACGTCGCGCCACTGTTGGCCTTGCCGGCGAACGGGTTGCTCTCGGTGGCGGCCTGCGGGGTCCACGAGCCGCTCAGGCTGTTCGACGTGAACGACCGGAAGTAGCGTCCCTGGCTCCCGATCGCCTCGACGATCATCAGGTACTGGTTCTGGCCGGCCACCTTGTAGACCTCGACGCCCTCGAACAGGTTGTTCGTCGTGTCCGTCATGATCGTCGTGTAGGTCGAGCCGAAGCTGCCCGGGAAGTTCCCGAGCGGCATGCTCGACCGGTAGATCTTGCCGTTGTCCCCGGCGAAGAACAGGTACATGTTCTGGTCGTCACCGATGAGCGTCTGGTCGATGACGCCGTACGGGGCGTCGGGCAGGGTGGCGGTGGACAGCGTCTGCGCCGAGGACCAGCCGTTGGCGTTCGTCGGGTCGCTCGACGTCTTGTAGCTGAACGAGGTCGGTCCCCACTGGTACGCCAGCACCCAGATGTTCTTCGGGGCGAAGTACAGCAGGGTGGGCGCCACGGTGCCCTGGCTCATCCCGTTCTGGCCGGCCGAGGCCATGTCGGACCAGTTGGTGAACGAGGTGAAGTTCATCGAGCTGTACTGACCGCTGCTGTTGACGTACGACCCGTAGACCAGGTGCTTGCCGTTGTAGACCACGTTGGTGAAGTCCTTGAGTGAGACCCAGCCGTTCTGCGGGTTGGCCAACGCGCCGGTCGACGACCACCGGTAGGTCGACGGCAGCGCGCAGCCGCTCGGCGGCGGCGTGGTGGTCGGCGGCGGAGTCGGCGTCGACGTCGGCGTGGTGCCGCCGAAGTCGGTCCGCCACTGCTGGTTGGTCTGCCCGTGGCAGTCGTACAGCTGGACCTGCTGGCCGTTGCCGGTGCCCCAGACGTCCAGGCACCGGCCGGACTGGACGCCGCTGATGGTGCCGTTGGAGTTGATGTTCCACTGCTGGTTCGCCCCGCTGTTGCAGTCCCAGATGATGATGCCGGTGCCGTTGGCGGTGGCCGCGCCGTTCGCGTCCAGGCACTTGCTGCCGTAGACCCGCAGCTGCTTGTTCGCGGTGTACGTCCACTGCTGGTTCGACTGACCGTGGCAGTCGTAGAGCTGGACCCGGGTGCCGTTTGTCTGCGTGGCGTTGGGCACGTCGATGCACCGGCCCGACTGCACCCCGACGATCCGGCCGGCGCCACCACTCGGCGGTGGGGTCGTCGTCGGGGTCACCGTCGGGGTCACCGTCGGGCTCGTCGTCGGGCTCGTCGTCGGCGTGGCCGCGTTGAGCGCGTTGAGGACGGAGTTGTAGGCGGCCTTCTTGTTGCCGCCGCCGTCGAAGAGCAGCGGGCTCTCGTTCGAGCGCCAGGAGTCGCTGTCGCGTACGCCCCAGACGGTGATGCCGATGCAGCGCGGCACGTTCAGGCACGCCTGGGTAAGCCCGGCGTACTGGGTGGTGGAGGCGTTGGTGACGTCGACCTCGGTCAGCGCCACATCCACGCCGAGCGCGGCGAAGCTGGACAGCGTGGTCTGGAAGTTGCTCGGCAGCGAGCTGCCGCCGGTGAAGTGGGTCTGCAACCCGACGCAGTCGATCGGCACGCCGCGGGACTTGAAGTCCTGGATCATGCGGTAGACGCCCTGTGTCTTGCCGTACGACCAGTTCTCGATGTTGTAGTCGTTGTAGCAGAGTTTGACCGACGGGTCGGCCGCCCGCGCGGTGCGGAACGCCACCTCGATCCAGTCGTTGCCGGTGCCCTGGAGGTTGGAGCTGCGGCGGCTGCCGTCCTCGTTGAACGCCTCGTTGACCACGTCCCACGCGGCGAGCTTGCCCCGGTAGTGGCCCATCACTCCGTTGATGTGGTCGATCATCGCCTGCCGCAGGGTGCTGCCGCTCAGGCTCTGCATCCACGGCGGCTGCTGCGCGTGCCAGGCCAGGGTGTGCCCACGGACCTTAAGGCCACGCTGGGTCGCCCAGTTGTAGATCTGGTCACCGGAGTTGAAGTTGAACTGGCCCCGCTGGGGCTGCGTCGCGTCCGGCTTCATCTCGTTCTCGGCGGTGATCATGTTGAACTCACGTGCCGCGATCGTGCTGTACGTCGAGTCGCCGAGCCGGCCCGCCGCGATGGCGGTGCCGAAGTACCGGCCCGACTGTGCGGCGGCCGCGCCGAGCGTGGACGCAGCGGCGTTCGCCGAGGGCATCATCACCGCGACGGCGGCCACGGTCACGACGCTGAACGTGCCGGCGAGCAGCGCTCGGACGACATGCGATCGCCGTCGCCGAGTTCTGCCGGGATGAACGGGTGGGCTCGTTTGCATTTTGGCCTCCCTACTTGGCCAACACCCGGAACGCCGAGGCGGGACGACCGGACGTCTCAGTAGAATATTTAGCTCAATCGATGTTTATACCACGCGGCCGGTCCGGCCAGCGAGGTTTCGGAAAAGTTTCGGAAATGTGTTGGCGTTACGCGGCGTGGCCTGGTTGGTCGCGGCAACCGGCCACGCCGCGTCGTTGAGTCAGGCGATGGTGCAGGCGGTGTTGTTGACGGTGAAGGCCGTCGGCTTCGGGTTGCTGCCGCTGTGGTTGCCGTTGAAGCCGAAACTCACCGACGCTCCGGGCGCGAGCGCGCCGTTGTAGGAGAGGTTCGTGGCGGTGACCGCCGCGCCGCTCTGGCTGACCGTCGCCGACCAGCCCTGGCTGACGGTCTGTCCGCCGGTGAAGCTCCACCGCAGCGTCCAGCCGTTGAGCGCTGTGGTGCCGGTGTTGGTGATCGTCACCGTGGCGGTGAAGCCGGTGCTCCAGTCGTTCGTCACGTACCCCACCGAGCAGGTGCCGCCGACCGGCGGGGGCGCGGTGGTCACCGAGACCGGTGCGGACGCCGCGGAGGTGTTGCCGGCCGCGTCGACGGCCACGACGTAGAACTGGTACGCCGTGGAGGCGGTCAGGCCGGTGACCGCCGCCGTGGTGCCGGTCGGTGAGCCGACGAGCGTGTCGGTGGCGCCGGCCTCGCGGTAGACCCGGTAGCCGGTGACACCGACGTTGTCGGTCGACGCCGCCCAGGTCAGGGTGAGCCCGGTGGCGGTGACCGCCGAGGCGACGGGGGTGCCGGGCGCGGTGGGCGCTGTCGTGTCCGGTGCCGGTCCGGCCGGCGTGGTGACGCTGGCGGCGGCCGACGACGCGGACCGGTTGCCGGCGCCGTCGAGGGCCCGCACTGTGAACTGGTACGTCCGCTCCGGCAGCAGTCCGGCCACCGCGAGCGTGTTCGTGGTGGCGGTACGCAGCACCAGCGCGTCGCTGCCCGTCTGCGACTGGGTGATCTCGTAGCCGGCCAGGCCGCTGCCGCCGGTGTCGGTGGACGCGGCCCAGGTCAGCGTGAGCCCGCTCGACGTGACGGCGGAGGCGACGGGGGTGCCGGGCACGCTCGGCGCTGTGGTGTCCGGTACGACCGGTCCCGGCTCGTCGCCCCAGACGCGGGTGGCGCCGGAGTAGAGCGGCACCTTACGGTTCGGCCCGGCGGTGGCCTGGTACGACGGGTCGTTCGTCGGGTCCCAGGTGCCACCCTCGGGCACACCGATCTTGAACTGGACCTCCATCCGGTGCTGCGACTGCCCGGCCGGTGCGATGGTGTGCCCGGTGCAGTCCACCTCGACGTACCAGATGTCGCCGCTGAACTGCTTGGCGGTGGTCGGGGACGGGCAGCCCTGCGTGTAGCCGGCGGTGACCTGCACCGGACCGGTGCCGTCGGGCCGGAAGTAGTACCGGAACTTGCCGTCGGTAAGCGCGCGGGCCGGGAACGCCGACTTGTTGTAGACGATCGCCTTGAGCCCGGTGGCCCGGGGTTCGGCCTGCATGACAGTGGTCTCCACGGTCAGCTCGTCGATGTCCGGCGTCTCGGCGACCGGGAAGTTCGCAAGCGGCGTGCCGCCGTACTCGGAGGTCAGCCGGACCAGCGCGGACGTGAAGCCTGCGTTGTAGTCGGTGGCGACCTCGTTCATCACGTAGTCCGACCGGCTGTCGCTGTACGCGTCGTTGGGCGAGGACGGGCCGCCGACAAGCGCGCCGTAGAGGGTGTGCCGGGTCTCGACGGGCACGGTCTGGCTGTCCCACCAGGAGCCGTGCGCGGTGCGGTGGTGCGGGTTGCGCGGCGAGTTGGCGCCGAACCCGATGACGTAGCTGGAGCTGCGCGGGTTGTCGCCGAGCGCGTAGTTGATCTGCCGGACGGCGAAGTCGTGGTAGCGCGTCTTGCGCGTGGTGTCGGTTGTCTTGTCGCTGTAGACGAGCGCGGCGAAGGACGTGTTGGCGGCGTAGCGCAGCGCACCCCAGGAGTCGAGCACCGCCATTCCGCCGGGCGAGTACGGCACGCGCTGGCCGTTGACCCCGACGGTCCAGTAGTCCAGCCAGCGGTTGGCGTCGTCGACGTACTTCTGCTTGCCGGTCAGGTTGGCCAGCAGCACGTACGCGCCGAACTGCTTGTTGTCCCAGGCGATCGTCCACTTGTAGGAGCGGGTGGTGGTCTGGTTCTCGGTGCCGAGCTTGTCGTACTCGCTCTCGGCCTTGGCGAGGTAGGTGGCGTCGCCGGTGGCCCGGTACAGCCAGATGGCGCCCCACACCAGCTCGTCCTGCCAGCCGCTCCACGAGCGGTAGAAGCTGGTCGCGTCGGTGATGCACTCGTGGTAGGACTTCCGCACGGTGTCGGCGAACGTGTAGAGCTGCCGGGCGTGCGTGAGGAGCTTGTCGGCGTAGGCGGCGTCGGTGGGCCGGAACACCATCGAGGATGCGGCCATCGCGGCCGCCGTCTCACCGGCCAGGTCCGCGCCGCCACAGCTCGCATCGATCTTGTACGCGGGTCGCGCCATCTGCATGACCTCTGCCGGACCCCACCACTTGTGGTCGTCGTCGCCCTTGCCGACCTGCCCGTAGAGGACGTTGGCCGACGGGTGCGCCTTGATGAAGTAGTCGTTGACGAACCGTAGGTTGTTGAGCAGGTGCGGCAGTTGCCCGGAGGACGTGTAGCCGCTGCGGTACTCCACCGCGCCCCACGCCAGCATCGTGGCGCTGAACGCCATCGGGAAGCCGAACTTGACGTGGTCACCAGCGTCGTACCAGCCGCCGGTGAGGTCGAGCCCCGCGTCGGCGCCGTCGGTGAGTGCGCTGTCGCCCCGCCAGGAGACCCGGTTCCAGTCAGGGAGCCGGCCGGACTGCTGCGCCTCGTAGAAGAGCAGCGACTTCTGCAACGCCTCGGCGTAGTTGAACGCCGGCGCGGCGGACGCCGGTCCGGCCGGTGGCGCGGCGACAGCGAGGGACAGCCCGGTGAGCAATGCGACACCGGCGGCCAGCAACCGCCGGGGCCAGGGCTGGTCAGCGACCGGAGACCGGCCGGGGTGGCCGGTGGACGGCCCTGTCAGGTGACGCATGGCAGGCTCCTGTCGGAGGCGCCGCCGGTGGTCGCACCAACGCGGGACGGCGTGGGGCGGCACGGCCACCGGCGACAGCGGGGGTGGCGGTGTGACCACGGGCAGCCGTGGAAGCGCTCCCATGGATAAGCGACAATGTATCGGGCGCGTGGCCGGTTGGGAAGCGGCCCAGTTTCTCGTACTCACGGGTAACCGCCGGCAGTCACCCTGAGCTATCTCACATTATCGATGGATGTCGATTGAAGAACGAGTGGAACCGCAGCTCGGAAGCCATCCGTCCACCTCGATGACGCAGGCGCACGGGCCATCGAGCCCCTGCCATACGAACGTACTGTTGCTGACCCGCTACTCGCCGCGAGACAGTACCGATCACCAGCGGTGCCATCGACGCCGCCGCTCCCCCGGCAACCAGAGGAGAACGCGATGGCACTACGACTCGCCGAGGGCACCGCCTGGTCCGACGTCCTCGCCCGCGCGGTGGCCGCCACCCCCGAGGCGTTCGGCGCCGACGTCGACGGCGTCACCACGCTGCACAACCTCATCGAAGGCGACTGGCGGGCAGTGGGTCGCCCCGCACCCGCCCGCACGCCCGTGGACAACACAGTCATCATCAACCTGCCCCGGCTCGACGCCGACAGCGCCCGCGCCGCCGTCGCGTACGCCGCCAACGCCCACCGGGCCTGGGCCGCGACCCCACTGGCCGACCGCAAGGCCCGCGTCGCCGACGCGCTGGAGGCCCTCACCGCGCACCGCGACCTGCTCGCCCTGCTGCTGGTCTGGGAGATCGGCAAGCCGTGGCGGCTGGCCTGCGCCGACGTCGACCGGGCACTCGACGGCGTCCGCTGGTACTCCGAAGAGATCGACCGGATGCTCGCCGACGGCCGTGAACCGCTGCCCGGCCCGGTCAGCAATATTGCTTCTTGGAACTACCCGATGAGCGTCCTGGTGCACGCCGAGTTGGTGCAACTGCTGGCCGGCAACGCGGTCATCGCAAAGACCCCGTCGCAGGGCGGCGCGGTCTGCCTGACCGTTGCGCACGCGCTGATGCGCCGGGCCGGACTGCCCGCCACCCTCGTCTCCGGCGGCGGCGAGGAACTGTCCGAAGTGCTGGTCCGCGCACCCGAGATCGGCGCTGTGGCCTTCGTCGGCGGCCGGTCCAACGGTGGCAAGGTCGCCGCCGCGCTGCTCGACAGCGACAAGCGGCACTTCATCGAGCAGGAGGGGCTCAACGCCTGGGGCATCTGGAACTTCTCCCAGTGGGACCTGCTCGCCACCCACCTCAAGAAGGGCTTCGAGTACGGCAAGCAGCGCTGCACCGCGTACCCCCGGTTCGTGGTCCAGCGCGACCTGGTCGACGAGTTCCTCGACATGTACCTGCCGGTCGTACGCTCGGTCCGCTTCGGCCACCCGCTGGCCGTCGGCGACGACTGGACCGCCGGCGACCCACTCCCCGAGCTGGACTTCGGGCCGCTGATCAGCGCCGCCAAGGCCGACGAGCTGCACCGCAAGGTCGACGAGGCGGTCCGCGGCGGTGCGGTGCCCCTGCACCGGGGCAAGCTGACCGGCGCGCCGTTCCTCCAGGGTCAGGACACCTCCGCGTACGTCGCGCCGTCGGTGCTGCTCGCACCGCCCGGCCGGTCCCGGCTGATGCACGCCGAACCGTTCGGGCCCGTCGACACGATCGTCGTGGTGGACACCACCGACGAGCTGCTGGCCGCGATGAACGCCTCCAACGGCGCGCTTGTCGCCTCGCTGGCCTGCGACGACACCGACGAGGCCGCCAAGCTCGCCGTGGACCTGCAGGCGTTCAAGGTGGGCATCAACAAGCCCCGCTCGCGCGGCGACCGGGACGAGCCGTTCGGCGGCCGGGGCGCCTCCTGGAAGGGCGCGTTCGTCGGCGGCGACCTGCTGGTGCAGGCCGTCACAGTGGGCGGCGACGACCGGCTGTACGGCAACTTCCCCGACTACAACAGCTACCCCGCCACCTAATGCAAGGAAGGGCCCCCTGTTAACGCCTGATGTAGAGCAGGGGGCCCGCATTAACAGCGCAGCGTCGCGTACCGTCGAGCGGTGGCGATGATCGAACAGCTCTCCCTGGGCGTGTCCGACCCCGAGCGCGCGGGACGGTTCTGGGCCGCAGCCCTCGGCTACCGCCGCCGGGCACCTCGATATGACGGTGACGAGTGGATAGTGCTGGAGCCGCCGCCAGGAACGTCGGGCATGGCCATCGCCATGGACCTCAGCGAGAGCGCGGTGCAGGAGTTTCCTCGGCTTCACATCGACCTGGACGCTGGCGAACGCAGCCTCGATGAGGAGCTCGACCGGCTACTCGCGCTCGGCGCCCAGCGGGTGGACTGGCGCCACTACCCCACGGATCCCCACCCGACCGAACCGCCGTACGTGGTCCTCGCCGACCCGGAGGGCAACCGGTTCTGCCTGTCGGGCCGCCGCGAGCCCTCCGCGCGTTGACCCGGCCGTAAGCCGCCCCGGCGGTTAACAAGGGGCCCTTCCTATGCACCAGGCGTTAAAAGGGTGCCCTTCCTTTCTGCGGCCAGTGGCACTGTGAGGTTGAGCAGGGTGCCGTCGCGTTCGGTCACCGTGGGGCGGTCCAGCCGCCGCAGCGTACGCAGCATCGGGGTGTTCTCGGCCTGCACGTGCAGCACGAGCGCCTCGTAACCGGCCGCGTCGGCGTGCCGGGCCAGCCGGCGCAGCAGCGCCGAACCGAGCCCACGCCGCTGCCAGTCGTCGCGTACCAGCA
The DNA here is from genome assembly GCF_049841715.1 of Micromonospora sp. DT41. NCBI lineage: Bacteria > Bacillati > Actinomycetota > Actinomycetes > Micromonosporales > Micromonosporaceae > Micromonospora > Micromonospora sp. DT41. The sequence goes on from NZ_JBNCKU010000004.1 coordinate 429,366, forward strand.
GCGCCACCTCGGCCTCGTCGCCCTCGCCGAGCAGGTTGGCCATGGCGACAACGGACTCCGCCGCACCGTCGGAGGCCGCCGCCGTGGCCAGCAGTGTCAACCCCCGGTTCGGCTCCAGCACACGGCGCAGCCGGGCCGGCTGGCGCAGCGACGCTCCGCCCAGGTAACGCCGCTGCCGGCTTCGCGGGGAACAGCCCTCGTGCAACTCCAGAACGCCCGACAGGTCGTCCGCGCAGGCCGGACGGACGGCGACCTCGGCGCCGTCGGGCAGCACCAGTGTGACCTGCTCGGCGGCCCGACGCGCCACCGTCGCGGCCAGCTCGACCAGGGCCTGCGCCCGCGCGTACTCCGCCGGGGTGAAGGCCGGCGCCGCCCGCCGCAACGTGAACGAGCCGCCCGCCGGGTCGGCCAGCAGCATCGTCGCGTCGACGATGCCCCGCTCGGCATTTGCCGACGCCGGCCGCCAGCTGACCGAGTCGGCGCCGAGCAAAGCCCGTAGCGCCTCGCCTGCCGCGTCCGGGTCGCGGACCAGGCGGTTGGCCAGCCCGAGCATCCGGGTGGGCTGGTCGACAAGGCCACGCGCCTCGCTGCGCGCCACCCAGCAGTGCCGGCCGCGACCCCGCTCGACGGCGGCGATCAGCTCGGCCTCGTCGAGCGTGTCCGGTGCGTCGACGAGGAAATCGTCCACCGCACCCTGTTCGGTGGGCTGCACCTGCACGGTGAGGATGTTGACCCCACGCAGCGCCAGGCTCGCCGTGAGGACCGACAGGTAACCCGGCCGGTCGTCCACGGTGGCCCTGATCCGCCACAACGTCATGGTTGGCTCCCTTCCCCACGTCAGAGCCTCGTCCCCGGCTGTTGCCGCCCGATTGCCCGGCGGTGTCGAGCCCGGAAATCTCCGACCGGTCAGGGGCCGGCGACCACCGGCGGCGCGCCCACCAGGTCCAGCCGGTCGCCGAGGATCACCGCGCTGGCCCGGACGAGCTGGGTGAGCCGGTCGACCTCAGTGCTGTGGAAGTTCGCGGCGCAGAGCGTCTCGCTGTACTCCCGGGCCACCACCAGCACCAGGCCGGCCCGGCCGAACGGCGTGATCGCGTGGTGGGTGCCGTCGGGCGTGGTCACCGACCGGCCGCGCAGCGGCGTCACCTCCGGCAACCGCGGGGGTACGGGCGCACGCCAACTCGCGTGCCCCACCGTGGCACCGCCGCCTCCTGTCCGCGAAGCCCAGTCGACAGGCACCACGGCCGCCACCGCCCAGTCCGCCGCCAGCAGCCCCGGCACCGCGTCGACAAGGGTCGCGAGACCGTCGGCCGGGTTGGCCGCTACCTGGGCCAGCAGCTCCGCGTCCTGCCCGGTGGTGGTGGGCGCGCCGATCGCCCGCCACACACCGTCCACCCGTACGCCGGGGATCGCCGCGAGGCCGGCCAGCAGCCGCTCGACCCGGGCCGCGCCCGGCCAGACCACAGTGAAGTCGTCCACAGCGCGCCCGCCGAGGCGTTCGAGGACCACCACCTGGACGATGTCCGCGCCGGAGACACCCAGCGTGCGGGCGACCTGGCCGAGGGTGCCCGGACGGTCCGGCAGGGTGACCCGAACTCGCAGCAACATGTCTGTCCCTCCGCTCGGCGGGCCGGCGAGGGCCGGCAGGCTGGTTACAGCCTGTGAGGTGACCATTTCGCCCCTGTTGCAGGGGCATGTCCCGAGGGGAAAATCTGACCTTGACAACGTGAGCGGGCTGCCATCAACTAGTCGGATGACCGATCCGGCCGTCGATGTGCCCCGGACGGGCGCGGTTCCGGCCTCCCCCGCCGGCCTCGACCTCGATCGACTCGCCGGCTACCTGGCGGAGCACCGGCCCGGGTTGGCGGCGGGGCCGTTGCAGGCACGACTGATCGCCGGCGGCAAATCCAACCTCACCTACCTGCTGCGCCTCGGCGACCGCGAGGTGGTGCTCCGCCGGCCCCCGCTGGGGCACGTGCTGGCGACAGCCCACGACATGGGCCGCGAGTTCCGGGTCATCTCGGCGCTGGCCCCGACCGCGGTGCCGGTGCCCGACGCGCTGCTGCTCTGCACCGACCCTGACGTGATCGGCGCGCCGTTCTATCTGATGGAACGGGTGCCCGGCGAGGTGTTCCGCACCCGCGCTCAGACCGACCCGCTCGGCGACGACCGACGCCGCGCACTGGCCATGGCGATGATGGACACGCTCGCCGCGCTGCACACCGTCGAACCCGCCGCCGTCGGGCTTGACGACTTCGGCCGCCCGGACGGCTACCTGGCCCGGCAGATCCGCCGCTGGGCCGGGCAGCTCGACCGCTCGCGCAGCCGCGACCTGCCCGGCATCGACGAGCTGCGGGATTTGTTGGCGGCGACCGCACCGGAGGGCGCCAACGCCGGCCGGATCGTGCACGGCGACTACCGGCTCGACAACCTCCTCGCCTCGGCCGACCCGGTGGCCGTGCACGCCGTCCTCGACTGGGAGATGGCCACCCTCGGCGACCCGCTCGCCGACCTGGGCCTGCTGCTGACGTACTGGGACGTGCTGGGTGGCAGCGAGACGGCCGCCGGCAACCCGGTCGCCGACGGGCTCGGCCCGCACGCCGGGTTCCCCACCGGCGCCGAGCTGATCGACAGGTACGCAGGCCGCAGCGACGTCGACGTCGGCCCGCTGCACTGGCACGTGGCGTTGGGCTGTTTCAAGCTCGCTGTGATCTGCGAGGGCATCCACTACCGGCACACCCTCGGCCAGACGCTCGGCGAGGGCTTCGACCGCATCGGCGACATGGTGGCACCGCTGGTCGCGCACGGGCTGACCGCCGCCAGGGAGCGGTGATGGACTTCTCGTACGACACCCGGACCGAGGAGCTGCGCGACGAGCTGACCCGGTTCCTGACCGAGCACGTCTACCCGGCCGAGGCCGTGCACGCCGAGCAGGTGGCAGCCGGCGACCCGTGGTCGCGTACCCCGGTGCTGGCCGAACTGAAGGCGGAGGCCCGCAGGCGCGGCCTGTGGAACCTGTTCCTGCCCGACCCGCGTTACGGCGCCGGCCTGACCAACCTCCAGTACGCGCCACTTGCCGAGCTGACCGGCCGCAGCCCGCACCTGGCACCGGAGGCGGTCAACTGCGCGGCACCGGACACCGGCAACATGGAGTTGCTCGCCGAGTTCGGTTCCGAGGCGCAGCGAAAGCGGTGGCTCATGCCGCTGCTGGAGGGCGAGATCCGCTCCGCGTTCTGCATGACCGAGCCGGACGTCGCGTCCTCCGACGCCACGAACATCGCCACCCGGATCACCCGCGACGGCAACGAGTACGTGATCAACGGACGCAAGTGGTGGTCGTCCGGGGCGATGGACCCGCGCTGCGAGATCTTCATCGTGATGGGCAAGACCGACCCCGCAGCCGAGCGGCACCGCCAGCAGAGCATGGTGCTGGTCCCGCGGGACACCCCAGGGGTGACGGTGCGCCGGGGCATGCACGTCTTCGGCTACACCGACGGCTCGCACGGCGGGCACGCCGAGATCGACTTCACCGACGTGCGGGTGCCCGCGGAGAACCTCATCGGCGCCGAGGGCACCGGCTTCGCCATCGCCCAGGCCCGCCTCGGACCGGGCCGCATCCACCACTGCATGCGGCTGATCGGCATGGCCGAACGGGCACTGGAACTGCTCTGCCGCCGGGCCAACGAGCGGATCGCGTTCGGCCGACCCCTCGCGGAGCAGGGCGTCGTCCGGGAGTGGATCGCCGAGTCGCGGGTCCGCATCGAACAGGCCCGCCTGCTGGTGCTCAAGACGGCGTGGCTGATGGACACCGTCGGCAACAAGGGCGCCCACACCGAGATCCAGGCCATCAAGATCGGCACGCCGGCGATGGCGGAGTGGGTGATCGACAAGGCCATCCAGGGGTACGGCGGCGCGGGCGTCAGCCAGGACACCCCGCTGGCCGCCCTGTGGGCGCAGGCACGCACCCTACGCCTGGCCGACGGCCCCGACGAGGTCCACCGCAACTCCCTAGCCAAACGCGAACTCCGCCGCTGGACCCCCACCCCCGCCTAAACCCCGAGCACCCAAACGCAGCCCGCCGCCAGCCGCACACCCAGGTGCCAAGCGCGTAGCCCGAGCCACCCCCTGCCGCACGCGCCGCGCACGATCGCCCGCGCCACCCCTGCCGCACGCGCCGCGCACGATCGCCCGCGCCGCCCGTGCCGCGCACGATCGCGCGTGCCGCCCGCGCCGCGCACGATCCTGGATGTAGTGGCCTCCCCCACCCCCAACATCACTACAACAAGGATCGAGCACGATCACGCCGCCCCCACCCCGACGATCATGAGGTTGACGGGACGTTTTGCCCGAAACGCTCCCGCTAACCTCATGATCACCCGAGCGGTGGGGCCGGGCGGGGCAGTGCAGCGCGGGCAGCGCGAGGGTGAGGGCGAGACGGGGCAGCGCGAGGGCGGGGCAGCGCAGGGCGAGGTGGGTCAGGCGGAGGCTCGGTGGATCAGCTGGGTGTCCAGGAGGATGTGTTGGGCGGGGATGTCTTCGCCACGGATGCGGGCCACCAGCAGGCGGGCCATCTGCCGGCCCATCTCCTCCACCGGCTGGAAGACCGTTGACAGCGGCGGGTCGGCCTGCCGGGCGACCGGCGCGTCGTCGAAGCCGATCACCGCGACGTCCTCGGGGACCCGTCGGCCGAACTCCCGCAGGGTACGCAGCGCACCGAACGCCATCAGGTCGGACGCGACGAACACCGCGTCCAGATCCGGGCAGGCGTTCAGCAGCCGGCGCATGCTTGTCGCGCCGCTGCCCTCGCTGAAGTCGCCGTACGCGATCAGGTCCGGGTTGACGCCGGACCCGGTGGCCTTGACCGCCTCGGTGTAGCCGGCCAACCGGGCCAGGCCCACCCCCATGTCCTGCGGGCCGGCGATTGTGGCGATCCGACGGCGGCCCTGGCCGGTGAGGTACTCCACCGCCTGCCGTGCTCCGCCAACGTTGTCCACATCGACGAACCAGGCCGGCTGCGCGCCGGGTTGCAGCATCCGGGCCGGCCGGCCGCCGAGCACGGCGGGCAGGTTCCGCTCCTCCAGCAGGGTCGGCAGCGGGTCCGAGTCGTGCAACGACAACAGGAGTACGCCGTCGACGTGCTGGTTGGTCAGGTGGTGCTCGACGCGCTCGCGCTCCACCGGTGACTGGGCCATCGCCAGCCAGAGCTGCATGGGCGTCTCCAGCAGCCCGGAGCTGATCCCCCGCACGATGCCTGCGAAGAACGGCTCGGTGAAGACCCGCTCGCCGGATTCGGACACCACCAGCGCCACGGAGTCGGTTCGTTGGGTGACCAGTGCGCGGGCCGCCCTGTTCGGGACGTACCCCAGCTCGGCGATCGCCTGTTGGACCGCGGCCCGGGCCTCCGGGCTGACCTGAGGCGAGCCGTTGACCACGCGGGAGACCGTGCCCCGACCCACGCCGGCGCGCGCCGCGACCGCGTCGAGGGTCGGGCGCCCGAGCGACCGGGTGCGCTGCGTTGTCATCGTCTGCTCCTCCGACGGCGGGCGGGCCTGGCGCCACCTGCGGGAGGTGGACACCAGGACCGCCCTGATGGCTGGCCCGAGCCTATTGTGCGGCCAGACCGTTGCGTCGGATCACCGAGGCGTACCACCTGGCGCTGGACTTGGGGATCCGGGTCTGGGTGTCGTAGTCGACATGGATCATGCCGAAACGCTTTGTGTAACCCCAGGCCCATTCGAAATTATCCATCAGCGACCAGGCGAAGTAGCCCTTCAGGGGCACCCCTGCATCGATTGCCTCGTGCGCGGCGCGTAGGTGGGCGTCGAAGTAGCCCAGCCGGTCGACGTCGTCGACCTGCCCGTCGACGACCTCGTCGACGAACGCGGAGCCGTTCTCGGTGACGTAGAGCGGCAGGTCGGTGTAGTCCTCGTGCACCCGACGCAGCGTCTCGACAAGGCCCGGGGCGTCGATCTCCCAGCCCATGTCGGTGACCGGGAAGCCCCGGCTGACGAACCGGACGTCTTCGCTGCCCGGCCAGCAGGACGGTGCCCGCCAGTACGGCTCCGGCTCGGCGCCCTCGGCAGGAGCCGCGACGACGTGCCGGCTGTAGTAGTTGATCCCGACCAGGTCCAGCGGCGTGGAGATGATCGCCAGGTCGCCGTCGTGCACGTGATCGAAGTCAGTCACCGTACTGAGGTCGGACACCAGATCCGCCGGGTACGACCCGCGCAGCAGCGGGTCGAGGAAGAAGCGGTTGGCCAGCCCGTCGATCCGCCGGGCCGCGTCCACGTCGGCGGGGGCGTCGCTGGCCGGGTCGACCGGGTAGAGGTTGACGGTCACACCCACCTCGGCAGTGGGCCGTGCCGCCCGCAGCGCCTGCACGGCAAGCCCGTGCCCGAGCATCAGGTGGTGTCCGGCGCGGACGGCGTCCGCCCCGTTCGACCGGCCCGGCGCGTGCACGCCCGAGCCGTAGCCCAGGAACGCCGAGCACCACGGCTCGTTCAGCGTCGTCCAGTAGCGCACCCGGTCACCGAGCGCGTCCGCCATCAGCGTCGTGTAGTCGGCGAACCGGGCGGCGGTGTCCCGCGACGGCCAGCCACCGGCGTCCTCCAACTCCTGGGGAAGGTCCCAGTGGTAGAGGGTGAGCCACGGCTCGATGCCGTTGGCGAGCAACTCGTCGACGAGGCGCTTGTAGAAGTCCAGGCCCTGCCGGTTGGCAGCGCCCGTACCGCCGGGCTGCACCCGGGGCCAGGAGACCGAGAAACGGTACGACTTGAGGCCCATCTCCGCCATCAGCGCGACGTCGCCGCCGAGCCGGTGGTAGTGGTCGCACGCCACGTCGCCGGTGTGCCCGGCGACCACCAGGCCGTCGGTGTGGCTGAACGTGTCCCAGATCGAGGGGGTACGGCCGTCGTCGGCCGCAGCCCCTTCGATCTGGTATGCCGCGGTCGCGGCACCCCACAGGAAACCGGGTGGAAAGGTCAGCCCCGGGCGTTCGTCGAGGACGTCGACGGCGGGTGGGCTGGCGGGGTTGCTCACGACTTGACGGCACCTTCCATGATCCCGCCAATGATCTGGCGGCCAAACACGAGAAAGACGATCACCAGGGGGATGGTGCCGATCGCCGTGGCGGCGAACACCTGGGAATAGTCGGTGTAGTAGGCGTACGAGAGGAAGGAGAGCGAGACCTGGAGGGTCGGGTTCTCCGGGGTGAGGATGGCGTACGGCCAGAGGAACGAGTTCCAGGTCTCCATGAAGGTCAGCAGACCGAGGACACCGGCGGCGGGACGCAGCGCGGGCAGCACGATGCTCCAGTAGATCCGGAACGTGCTCGCACCGTCGACGCGGCCGGCCTCGATCAGCTCGTCGGAGATCGCCTGGCTGGCGTACTGCCGCATCATGAACACGCCGAACGCGCTGACCAGGAACGGCACGGTGACCGCGTAGAGGGTGTCGTACCAGCCCAGGTCCTGCATCATGCCCCAGAGCGGGATGAGGCCCATCTGGGTCGGGATCATCATGGTGACGATGATCGCCAGCAGGAGGGCGTTGCTGCCCCGGAACCGCAGTTTGGCGAAGGCGAACCCGGCCAGCGAACCGGTGAGCACCACCGACACGGTGACCACCGAGGAGACGATGATCGAGTTCATCATGCCGGTGAGGAAGTTGGCGGCGTCGTTGTCGAGCACCCGCCCGAAGTTGTCACCGAACGCCCCGCCGGGGGTCAGCGGCGGCGGCACGTCGTTGATGTTGTCCAGGCTGCGAGTGCCGATCACCACCATGTAGTAGAACGGGTAGATCGACAGCAGCGCTGCCAGGACGAGCGCCATGTAGGTCAGCGGGCTGGTGCGCCACAGGCGCTGGGAAGCCGAGATCATCGATCTCTCCTCACTTCGCCGAGCGGCGGACGAGTAGGAAGTTGAACAGCGACACCACGACGATGATCATGAAGATCGCCCAGGCGACCGCGGCTCCGTAGCCGGCGGTGTTCAGGTTCACGATGCCCATCTCGTACATGTACATGGCAAGCGTCTGGAACTCCCGCTGGTTGCCGCCGATGATGTTGCCGTTGCCGAAGAGCAGGGGCTCGGTGAAGAGCTGCATGCCGCCGATCGTGGACAGGATGACCACGAAGATGAAGGTGGGCTTGAGCATGGGCAGGGTGATCTGCCAGAACTGCCGCCACGGGCTGGCGCCGTCGATCGCCGCAGCCTCGTAGAGGTCCTTCGGGATCGCCTGCATGCCGGCGAGCAGGATCAGGGTGTTGTACCCGGTCCACCGCCAGTTGACCATGGAGGAGATGGCGGTCCAGGAACTCCACCGCTGCCCGTCCCAGTCGACCGGGTCGACACCGACGAAGCTGAGCAGCCAGTTGAACAGGCCGAACTCCCGCTGGAACAGCATCCCGAAGACGATCGCGACAGCGGCCACCGACACCACGTTCGGCATGAAGATGGCCATCCGGAAGAAGGTCTTGGCGCGCAGGAGGGTCCGGTTGAGCAGGTTCGCCAGGAAGAGGGCGAGCAGCAGCTGCGGGATGGTCGACAGGGCGAAGATGCCGAACGTGTTGACCAGCGCGTTCCAGAAGTACTCGTCGGACATCAGCCGGGTGTAGTTGTCGAAGCCGATGAACGAGCGATCGCCGATCATGTCCCAGTCGTGCAGAGACATCCAGGCGGTACGCAGCATCGGGTACAACCCGAACGCGCCGAAGATCAGAAAGAACGGGGCGATGTAGAGGTACGGCGAGTACTTGACATCGAGACGGTTGAGAAGCCTTCCCCGGCGACGTCGGGAAGAGACGTCGCGAGAAGGAGGTGCTGCTGGCGACGGCGGCGCCGTCGTGGCCGACAGGCTCATGCGAATTTCCTTTTCCGGCGAGGCCCGGGGGCCCTCGCGCAGGGTGCTACGCGGAGGGGACCGGCCGGTGGCGTCCGGGAAACCCCGAACGCCACCGGCAGGGAATCACTCAGAAGGCACCCTGAGTCTTGGCGTCCTTTGTGAACTGCTCCCAGGCCTTCGCCTTGTCGGCCTGCCCGTTCTCGAACGCCCGCAGGGCCGGCTCGAGCGCGTTCTCCTTCACCGCCTGGTGCTTCGGACCCAGGTGGACGGGCTGGATCTTGGCGACGCTCTCCCCGAAGATCTTGCCGGTCGGCGCGTTGCTGAAGTACTCGTTGGTGTAGCCGAGGAACGCCGGGTCCTTCAGCGCCTCCAGGTTGGTGGGCAGCGGGCCCTTGGCCTTGAAGGCCTCCACCTGGCTCTTCGCGTTGGTCAGGTACTCGGCGAGCTTCGCCGCCTCCTTCGGGTACTTGCTCTGCGCCGGAACCGCGAGCCACGAGCCGCCCCAGTTGCCGCCGCCGCCCGGAACGGACGCGACGTCCCACTTGCCCTTGTTGGCCGGACCGGAGTTGTCCGACACGATGCCGAGCATCCAGGACGGGCAGAAGGTGGCCGCGAAGGTGCCCTGCTTGAAGCCACCCGACCACTCCGGCGACCAGGTCGACGCCTTGGCGGAGATGTCCACCATCGAGGTGGCGGTGTCCCAGGCGTTCTTCACCGCGGGGCTGGTGTCCGCGATGATGTTGTCTTCCTTGTCGTAGAACAGGTCCCCGTTGCCCTGGAAGAGCACACCGTTGGAGACGGCGGTGATCGAGTCGATGAACGCCTTGCCGCCACTGCCCTGCTTGTACTTCAGACCGGCGTCGTGGAAGCCCTTCCAGTCCGACCAGAGCGCCGACACCTGGTCACGCTCGGTGGGCAGGCCGGCCGCCTGGAACAGGTCCTTGCGGTAGCAGACGGCGAGGCTGCCGACGTCGGTCGGCAGGCCGATCAGCCGGCCGTCCGGCGCCTTGCCCAGCTCCCACTTCCAGGGCAGGTATTCCTTCGAGTGGTCGGCGACCAGCGGGGCGAGGTCCTCCCAGTTGCGCGCGTTGGGCTTGAACTCGTTGAGGATGCCCTCTTCCAGGGCGGTGACGTCCGCCGCGCCCTTGCCGGTGGCCAGGTAGCGGACCAGCTTCGGCCGGTACTCACCGAGCTGCGCGGTCTTGCGCAGCTCGACCTTGATGCCGGTGTCCTTCTCGTACTGCTTGACGAGCTCGTCGTAGCCCATCTCGCCGAAGGTGTCGACGATCAGCTTGGCCGGCTTCTCGCCGGCCGCCGGCTTGTCGTCGTCCTTGCCGCATGCCGTAAGACCGCTGACGGCGGTGATCGCGGCCAGGGCAGCGACCGCCAGGCGGGTACGCCGCGTGGTGAGGCGCATCTGTAACCCCTCTTTCGGTGGTGAGGCTTTTAGTCGGGTGTGGTGGGGGTGCTGGTGGCGAATCCCGGTGGGCGCTGCCACGGATCGCACCCGGCGCGCGGCGGGTGACCCGCACCACTCCGGGAGCGCTCCCATGAGATTGCCGGCACGGTCCGGGGGTGTCAATAGACCATTGGGAGCGTTCCCAGATCGTTACCGCCCTGTTTCAGGCGGGCACTCCCAGGGCTGATCAAGGGCATGCATACCCTGGCGAGGCCGCCCAGGACCGTCAGCAGAAGCGACGCAGCAACGTCGTGGTGACGGCCGGGTCGAAAAACGTGGGGTCGAAGCCGTCGGCGACCCAGTCGCTGAGCATGACCCGCTCCGGATGCGTCGGATCCGACAGGGCAGCCAGCAACGCGTGGTAGCCCACCGGGCCACCGATGCCCTCCGGCGGGCAGGCCCACTCGCCGTCCAGGCAGATCGGGTACCGCTCGTCGGGGTCGGCGGTCAGCGCGTCCTCCACGACGAGGTCGTGCTCCCACCAGTCGGTGAAGTCGTACGTGTAGGAGAACCGGCTGCCCTTGCCGAGCACCGCGTCCAGCCGCACGTCCAACTCGTCGTGCAGCGCCAGGTCCCCGTCCGGATCGGGCTCGCCGTACTGCACGGCGTCGATCTCGAACGAGTGCAGATGGCAGTCCCGCCAACCCATCGCGTGCTGCACCACCCGGTGCAGCCTGTCGAGCGTGTAGCCGGCGGGGACGAGCACCCGGCGCCACACCGGCGGGCGGACACCTGCGACGGACATCTTCAGCTGGAAGATCTGACGCGGCATGCTGTCCTGTCCTCCCCGCGGCTTAGGCTGCCAGCATGATCTGCCGAGCGTGCCGGGCCCGGCGACACGACGACTGCCCGGGCCGGAACTGGTGCGACTGCCAGCACCGTACCGCCCAACCGACCCCTCCCGTCACTGGTCCGGCCGGCGAATGACCGTCGGAATCCCGATTCGACGCCTCTGGCCCGAGCCGTCGACCGAGCCACTCGACGACGCCACGCTCACCGCCCTCTACGGCCGCGCCGACCAGCCCCGACTACGTGTCAACTTCGTCTCCAGCCTCGACGGCGCGGTCACCGTCGACGGCTACTCCGCAGGGCTCTCCGGCGCGCCGGACAAGCGGGTGTTCGGCCTGCTGCGGATGCTCTGCGACGCCCTCGTGGTGGCCGCCGGCACCCTGCGGCACGAGGGCTACCGCGCGGTCCGCCTGAGCGAGAATCGCCGCGCCTGGCGACGGGCGAACGGGCTGGCCGCGTACCCGACGCTTGTGGTCGTCTCCGGCTCGCTGGACCTGGACCCGGCGCAGGCGGCCTTCGCCGACGCGCCGGTCCGGCCGATCGTGCTCACCCACTCCGGGGCCGAGCCGCCGCCCGGCCTGACCGACGTCGTCGACCTGCTGCGCTGCGGCACCGGACGGGTCGACCTGGTCGCCGGCCTGGCCGAGCTGCATCGGCGCGGGCTGACCCAGGTGCTCTGCGAGGGTGGCCCGCACCTGCTCGGCGCGCTCACCGCCGCCGACCTTGTCGACGAACTCTGCCTCACCGTCGCGCCACTGCTCGCCGGCCCCGGCGCCGGCCGGATCACCGCGGGCGACGCCAGCGCGCCCCGGCACCTGCCGCTGCGGCACGTGCTCGCCGCCGACGACGGCGTCCTCATGCTCCGCCACGCCCGCCCGTAGGAACGGCGCAAGAGGGGTACGGGCTGTCGCCGGCCGCACACCCACAGTCGTGAGTGTGACGGGGCATCGTGTCGTCCGCCGCGTCGCGTGGCGACCTGTCGTACTCCTCGGGCAGGATGCACGTCATGCGCGCCGACCGTGTTGCCCGACCGACCCACCTCGCCCGATGACCGACCGCGACCTCGACAGTCCGGGCGAGGCGGTCGGCCGGGTGCTGGGCACCGCCGACGCGACCCCGTTGCAGTTCTGGACGGCCGTGGCGCCCGGCAGCTACCTCCAGCTCGACGACGTGGTGGTCACCCGACGGGACCTGCCCGACCGGGAGCCGGTGACGATCGCCGGGGTGGTCACCCAGGTCCGTGCCCGCCACGAGGGCGCGCAGTTCGACTCGGACGTCTTCGCCATCGCCGACGGCACGCTGCCGGCGCAGGTGCAGGAGGCGGCCGAGGTCACCACAACGCGTGTCGACCCGGAGCTCTACGTGCCGCCGACCCCTGGCGCGGTGGTACACCGGGCCGAGGGCGACGCACGCGCACGCGCGCTGCACTTCGACCGGATGGAACGGCGCATCCCGATGGGCATGGGCCGCGACGGGGTGCCGGTCTACCTCAACGCCGATTTCCTCGACGGCAGCCGTGGCGCGCACGTCTCGATCTCCGGCATCTCCGGAGTGGCCACCAAGACGAGCTTCGCCACGTTCCTGCTCTACTCGGTGTTCCGCTCCGGGGTGCTGGGCGGTGACGCGGTGAACGCCAAGGCGCTGATCTTCAATGTCAAGGGCGAGGACCTGCTGTTCCTCGACCACCCCAACACCCGGCTCGACGAGCCGACCCGCGCGGCGTACGCGAAGCTTGGGCTGAGCGCCGGCGCGTTCCCCGACGTGCGGGTGTACGCCCCGCCGCGCCCCGGCGACTCGTCGGGCACTCCCGACGTGAGCAGTCGGCTCACCGGCGTCGACAGCTTCTACTGGACGCTAAGCGAGTTCTGCGCCGACCGTCTCCTGCCGTACGTGTTCGCCGACGCCGACGACGAACGCCAGCAGTACACGATGGTGGTCCACTCGGTCACCGCGCACCTGGCCCGCTACGCGCAGCCGGCAGACGGCGGGGTGAGCATCGACGGCGTGCGGCTCGGCTCCTACGGCGATCTGGTCGACCACATCGTCGACCAGCTCAACGACGACGAAACCCGCTCCGACTGGGCGGGCAGCGCGGTCGGTCTGGGCACCGTCAACGCGTTCGCCCGGCGGTTGATCGGCAGTAAGAAGGACCTGGCCCGGCTGATCCGCGGCGACCTGGCCACCCGCCGCCCGCACTCGATCAACACCAGCGAGTCGGCCCAGGTCACAGTGGTCGACCTGCACAACCTCCCGGACCGCGCGCAGCGGTTCGTGGTCGGTGTGACGCTCAAGAGCGAGTTCGAGCGCAAGGAGAAGTCGGGCACCGCCAAGCCGCTGCTCTTCGTCGTCCTGGACGAGCTCAACAAGTACGCCCCACGGGAAGGCTCGTCCCCGATCAAGGAGGTGCTGCTCGACATCGCCGAGCGGGGCCGGTCGCTCGGGGTGATCCTGATCGGCGCGCAGCAGACGGCGAGCGAGGTGGAGCGGCGCATCGTCACGAACTCGGCGATCCGGGTGGTCGGCCGGCTCGACCCGGCCGAGGCGTCCCGCCCGGAGTACGGGTTCCTGCCGCCCGCGCAGCGGCAGCGGGCGTTGCTGGCCAAGCCGGGCACCATGTTCGTCAACCAGCCGGACATCCCGGTGCCGCTGTGCCTGGAGTTCCCCTTCCCGGCGTGGGCGACCCGGGTCTCCGAGGCGGGCCGGGCACCATCGGAGACGCTGCGTTCGATCACCCAGTCCGCCGACCCGTTCGCCGTGGTGGGCTCCGGCGGCGGCACCGACGACGACATCCCGTTCTAGGTAGGGGCCAGCGCAGCTATGAAGATCCTGCACACCTCCGACTGGCACGTGGGAAAGGTGCTCAAGGGGCAGTCCCGGGCCGAGGAGCACAAGGCCGTCCTGGCCGGGGTGATCGACATCGCCCGCGCCGAGCAGCCGGATCTGGTGATCGTCGCCGGTGACCTCTACGACACGGCCGCGCCCACCTCCGAGGCGACCCGGTTGGTCACGCGTGCGTTGACGGCGCTGCGGCGTACCGGCGCGGACGTGGTGGCGATCGGCGGCAACCACGACAACGGTCCGGCGCTTGACGCGCTGCGGCCGTGGGCCGAGGCCGCCGGCATCACGCTACGTGGCGGCGTACGGGAAAATCCGGACGAGCACGTGATCGACGGCACCACCGCCGACGGGGAGCGGTGGCAGCTGGCGGCGCTGCCGTTCCTGTCCCAGCGGTACGCGATCCGCGCGCTGGAGATGTACGAGCTGACCGCCGCGGAGGCCAACCAGACGTACGCCGATCACCTGGGCCGTGTGTTGGCCCGGCTCACCGAGGGCTTCACTGAGCCGGACCGTGTGCATCTTGTCACCGCGCACGTGACGGTGACCGGGGCCGCTGCCGGTGGCGGCGAGCGGGACGCGCACACGGTGCTCGGCTACGCGGTGCCGGCCACAGTCTTTCCGGCCAACGCGCACTACGTGGCGCTGGGCCACCTGCACCGGGCGCAGCGCGTCGAGGGCCCGTGCCCGGTGCGCTACAGCGGCAGCCCGCTCGCTGTCGACTTCGGCGAGCAGGAAAACGTCCCCTCGGTAACGTTGGTCGAGGTCACCGCCACCACCGCCGCCCGGATCCGGGAGGTGCCGGTGACGGCGGCGAGCGCGCTGCGCACAGTGCGGGGCACGCTGGCCCAGCTCGCCGAGATCGAGGCGCCGGACGCGTGGCTGCGCGTGTTCGTGCGGGAGCAGCCCCGCGCCGGCCTGCGCGAGGAGATCCAGGAACTTCTCCCCCGGGCGTTGGAGATCCGGATCGATCCCGAGTTGCTCGCCACGCCGGGCAGTGGCGCCCGCATCGCGCAACGCTCGGGACGCTCGCCCCGGGAGTTGTTCGCCGACTACCTGGACAGCCGGGGGCACTCCGACGAGGGTGTCCGGGAACTCTTCGACGAGCTCTTCGAGGAGGTCGATCACTGATGCGTCCGATGCGATTGGACATGGCCGGTTTCACGGTCTTCCGCGACGAGACGACAATCGACTTCACCGACGCCGATTTCTTCGCCCTGATCGGCCCGACCGGCTCGGGTAAGTCCACTGTGCTGGATGCCATCTGCTTCGCCCTCTACGGCATGGTTCCCCGTTGGGGTGGCCCGCGAGGGCTTGCCAACGCGCTCGCGCCGTCGGCCGCCGAGGCCCGGGTGCGGCTGGTGTTCGAGTCCGGCGGCGCCCGGTACGTGGCGACCCGGGTGGTGCGCCGGGACGGCCGGGGCAACGTCAAGACCGCGAACGCCGGATTGCAGCTGATGCCGGCCGGGTTCGACGTGACGAAGCTGGACACCGGTTTGAGCCCGGACGACCTCGGCGAGGTGGTGGCCGGTACGCCCGCCGAGATGGAGCAGGCGGTGCTGGAGGCGGTGGGGCTGCCGTACGAGCAGTTCACCAGTTGCGTGGTGCTGCCGCAGGGCCAGTTCGCCGATTTCCTGCACGCCAAGCCGGCGACCCGGCAGCAGATCCTGGTCAACCTGCTGGGCCTGGGCGTCTACGAGGACGTCCAGAAGAGGGCGTCGGCGCGCGCCGCGCAGGCGGAGGCCCGGCTTGACGCGGTCGACCAGTTGCTCGCCGGCCTGACGGGTGTGGACGACGAGGCGTTGGCCGAGGCCGACGCCCGGGTCGACCGGATGGTCGAGTTGGCCGGTGCGGTGACCGCCGCTGTGCCGGAGTTGGCGGCGGCCCGGGCGAGGGCGCGAGAGGCGGCGGCGGCGCTGACCGCGCTTGACGACGAGCTGACAGTGCTGACCGGGATCAAGGCGCCGCGCGGGGTTGCCGAGGTCGCCCGCGCGGTGAGTGCGGCACGGGCCGAGGCCGAGGCGGCTGCCACCGCCGTGTCGCTTGCCGAGGAGCGGGAGGAGAAGCTGCGCGGCGAACTGGCCCGTGCCGGGGACGAAAGCGCGCTTCGACTGCTGCTGCGGGCGTACGACGATCGGGGCCGGCTGACCGGCGAGGCCGAGACGGTCCGGGCGACGGTGCGCGCGGCGCACGACGAGCACACGGCGGCTGTGGCCGCGCTCGCCGCAGCCCGCGCGGACGCCGAACGGGCCGACGCCCAGTTGGAGGCGGCGTTCCGGGCACACGAGGAGGCGAAGGCCACCGACCTGGCGGTAAGCCTGCGGGCGCACCTGCACGCGGGCGCGCCCTGCCCGGTCTGCGAGCAGCCGGTGGCGCAGGTGCCTGCGGTCCCGGCCGACTCGGCGGTGGCCGCCGCCACTGCGGCCGGCAAGGCGGCGCGGGCCGCCACCAAGGCCGCCCAGGCGACGGTGCAGCAGCGGGACGCGGCGGCGCGCGACCTGGAGCGGCTGCTGGTGCAGGCTCGTGCCCGGCAGGAGCAGGTGGACGCCCGGCTGGCCGACCTCGACGGGCAGCTCGCCGGCGCGGCCGAGCCGGCAGTGCTGCACCGGGAGTTGGCCGAGCACGCCCGGCTGCGGCGCGCCCTTGACGAGGCGGCGACCGCAGTGCGGGCCGGCCGGGACAGCGCCCGTCAGGCCCACGCCGGGGTGGACGCCGCCGAGGAGCGGTTGCGTGCTTCCTGGCGGGCCTTCGACACCGCCCGCGACGGGCTGGCCCGGTTCGGACCGCCCGCCACCGACCGGGACGACGTGGCAGCCGCGTGGACGGCGCTGACCGGGTGGGCGAGCACCGAGGTGGAGCGCCGGCGCGCCGACCGGGCGGCTCGGGCCAGCGTCGTCGCGGAGGCCGAGGCGGCTGCCGACGCGGTGCAGCAGGGCATCGCCGCCATCTTCGCCGCCGCAGATGTGCCGGTCGCCGACGATCCGGTGCGTGCCGCGACGGTGGCGGTGGAGCGGGCCGAGGGTGACCGGCGCCGGCTGGCCGAGCGGCGCGAGCAGGCCGGGGCGCTGCGGGAGCAGCGGGCCGGGCACGAGCGGGAGGCTCAGGTGGCGCGCGCGCTCGCCGGGCACCTGCGGGCCAACAACTTCGAGCGGTGGCTGCTGGCCGAGGCGTTGGATCTGCTTGTCGACGGCGCGTCGGGCATCCTGCGGGAGCTGTCCTCCGGCCAGTACGAGCTGGTGCACGACAAGGGTGAGTTCTTCGTGGTCGACCAGCACGACGCCGGACTGCGTCGCGGTGTGCGCACCCTGTCCGGCGGTGAGACGTTCCAGGCGTCGCTGGCGTTGGCCCTCGCGCTGTCCGAGCAGTTGGCAGGCATGTCGACGACAGCGGCGAGCCTGGAGTCGATCGTCCTGGACGAGGGTTTCGGCACCCTTGACGCCGCCACTTTGGACACTGTCGCTGCGACCTTGGAGAACCTGGCCGCCCGGGGTGACCGGATGGTCGGCGTGGTCACCCACGTCCCGGCGCTTGCCGAACGCATCCCGGTCCGCTTCGAGGTGCGCAAGGATGCCCGTTCGGCGCGGGTCGAGCGGACGGGCCGGTGAGCGCGAGGAGCGCAGCGCAGCGGAGCCCCGCAGTCGCGAACGAAAGGCCAGCCCGGTGAGCGCGAGGAGCGCAGCGCAGCGGAGCCCCGCAGTCGCGAACGAAAGGCCAGCCCGGTGAGCGCGAGGAGCGCAGCGCAGCGGAGCCCCGCAGTCGCGAACGAAAGGCCAGCCCGGTGAGCGACGCGGCTTTCTTCGTCGACTCGTGGGACCCGGCCTACGGCGCGTCGTTCGAGGCGTCCTCGTCGGGGCCGGCCGCGCCGAGCAGCGCGCAGGTCGACGCGGACGTGGAGCTGCCCGCCGTGGACTGGCGGGCGATAGGGGTACGCGCGGGCGTGCGGTCGCCGGACGTGGTGCTGCTCGTCGACGGAGTCCGCCGGATCGACGCGAGTATCTGGACGGCCGAGGCCGACGGGGGGTCGTTCCCGGGGTTGGCCGCCTCGTACGCGGCGGGGGTGGTCCGCTGCGATCTGGGTCGGGGTGCGGCGCAGCTGGCCGGGACCCGGGTCGGTCGGGGTCTGTTCACGGCGAGCCCGTCGGCGCAGGACGTGGTGGCGGGAGCGATCCGCTATCCGGTGCACCGGGTGGGTGGCACCGGTGAGCTGGCGAAGCTGCCGGCGGCGGTGCAGGGCCCGTTGACTGCACTGGAGGTGGCGGTGTCCGACGCCGCCCGGGTCGACGGCGACCTGCTGGTGGTGGACGGCCCGCTGCGGAGCCGTCGGCAGTTGCCGCGCACGTTGGGCTACATCAAGACCCAGCACAGCCAGTACCTGGACGCCCGGTTGACGGCGGTGGTGACAGGCCTGGCGTCGGGTGAGCGTTCGCCGGTGTTCCGGCTCGGCACGGCCTGGGGTGGCTGGTCGTGGTATTTGCGGCTGCCGGTGGCGCTCGGGGCGCCGTGGGCGGGCATCGTACGGGTGGAGTGTTCGGCCGACCTTCCCGTGGAGGCGGCGATCGAGCTGGCCGACCTGTCGCTTGTCACCCTGCCCCGGTTCGCGTCCACGCCGTACAAGGATCCGCGTGCACCGCAGAACCTGGTACCGATCGCCGGTCTGGAGCGCCGTCTGCGGGCGCTGCTCGGTGATTCCCGGCTGCTGCACCGCGCGTTGACCGCCGCGGCCCGCGTCGGCCGTTGATCGGGTCTGGTCACTGTGGGGCGTAAGCGGGCGAATGACCGGCTGGTGGAGCAGGTGGACACCGGGCAGGCGGAGCTTGTTCCGGACCCGGATCGGGCGGGTTCGTGGACGCTGCTGCTGGATGGCGCGCCGCAGTCGCACGTCGATCTGACCGACCCCACGCATCTGGAGTTCGAGTACGTCCGGCGGCTGGCCGCCGCACTGGACCTGATCGCGCCGGCCGGGCAGCCGCTGCGGGTGCTGCACCTCGGTGGTGGCGCGCTGACCTTGCCCCGGTACGTCGCCGCGACCAGGCCGAAATCCACCCAGCGGGTGTCCGAGGTGGACGGTGCGCTCGTGGAGTTGGTGCGTCGAGCGTTGCCCTGGCCGGCCGATGCCCGGCTGCGGGTGCGAGTGGAGGACGCGCGGGCTGTGCTGGCCGGGACGCGCGACGCCAGCTACGACGTGGTGGTCGCCGACGTCTTCGCCGGCGCCCGTACCCCGGCGCATCTCACCTCTGTGGAGTACGCCGCCGAGGTGGCCCGTGTGCTCAGCCCGGCGGGCTGGTATCTGGCGAACCTTGCCGACGGCCCGCCGCTGCGGCACGCCCGTGGTCAGGTCGCCACTGTCCGCGCGGTGTTGCCGCAGGCGTGCCTGGTCGGGGACGCGGCGGTGCTGCGTGGCCGCCGGTACGGCAATCTGGTGCTGGTGGCCGGCCGGTCCACTCCCCCGGTGCCGGAGTTGACCCGGCGGGCGGCGGGTGACTGGTTTCCCGGTCGGGTGGTGGCCGGCGACGACCTGGACCGTTTCGTCGGTGGCGCACAGGTGGTGCGTGATGCCGACGCGACCGGCTCGGATCCGCCGCCGCCGGGCCTGTTCTCCGTCCGTCGCTGACGTCGCCGCAGAACTTTTTCCCGGATTGTTGATCCGCTCGCCTCGCCGGTGCGTACCACCGGGCGGCTCGCCTTGTGGGGGCGGCGGTGGTATCGGACATCCCGGAGGTCTGCATGCATGCGGTGGCGGCCGGTTGGCATGGGGACGCGGTTCGCGCTGACTGGTTGTCGGCGCGGCCGTCGTCGAGGCCGACTTCGTCTGCCCGTGGGGTCGACGCCCGGGCCTCGTCTCGCCAGAATGGTCCGGTGACGCCCCGATCGGCGCCCGGGCGCCACCAGGCGACGACATCCGAGGCCAGCCACTCTGACCAGTTGATCCGGCTGCTGTACGCGGAACACGCTGGTCCGTTGCTGATGTTCGTCATGCGGCTCACCGGGGGGGACCGGCAGCGCGCGGAGGACATCGTGCAGGAGACGCTGCTGCGGGCCTGGCGCAACGCGCACCGCCTCGGCACGCAGGGGCAGGGGTCGTTGCGGCCCTGGCTGGTCACCGTGGCACGCCGGATCGCCATCGACGAGCACCGCAGCCAGGAGGCCCGGCCGCCGGAGACGTACGACCGGGACCTGACGGCGTTCGCCGAGGCGGACAGCACCGATCGGGTCCTACGCACGATGACTGTGGCGGACGCACTGCGTACGCTCAGTCAGTCGCACCGGGAGATCCTGATCTCGACGTACTTCCGCGGGCGGACGGTGCCGGAGGCCGCCGAGGAGTTGGGGCTTCCGTTGGGCACCGCCAAGTCGCGGGTCTACTACGCGCTGCGCGCGCTGCGCACGGCTCTGCAGGAGCGGGGGGTGACAGAATGAGCCGACCGGATCACATGGACGTCGCGGCGTACGCGCTGGGCGTGCTCGACGAGCAGGACACTGAGCGGTTCGAGGAGCATCTTGCCGCGTGCTGGGCGTGCGCGGCCGAGTTGGAGACGATGGTGCCGGTGGTCGGCCTGCTCTCCGACATCGACGGCGAGACCATGATGGCGATGGAGCAGACCGCCACCGATCCGGCCCTGTTGGATCGGACGTTGGTCGCGGTCCGGACCGACCGTCGGCGTACCCGGTTTCGTCAGTTGCTCGCCACCGCGGCGGCGGTGGTGGTGTTCGGCGGCCTGACCGGGTACGGCTTCGTGAGCGTGGCCGGTGACGAGTCGCCGGGGATCATCGCGGAGCCGGCGCCGAGCGCGGTGGTGAACGATCCGCCGACGAGTGCGCCGACGGCACCGCCGAGTGGCCCGGGCGTCGGCGGCACCGAGGAGGAGGGCGATCAGGTCGACGCCACCGATCCGACGACGGGCGTGCAGACGACGATGTTCCTCGTGGATCGGGAGTACGGCACCCGCATCAACTTCAATCTGCGGAAATTGCCCGGGCCGCGCACCTGCCGGCTGGTGGTGGTTCGTAAGAACTCCACCACCGAGGTGATCTCGACCTGGTCGGTTCCCGAGGGCGGATATGGCACGAACAATCGTCCACAGGGTCTCGAACTGAGCGCTTCGACGTCGGCGCGGTCGAGCGAGATCAAGCAGCTTCAGGTGCAGTCGGTAGACAGTAACGGTGTGGCCAGCCCGCTGGTCACCGTGCCCATGTAAGATCGCGTACCCTGTCGGCGCCGGTCATTTTTCAATGGCCGGCGCCGATCTGTTTGTGGTGGCGGACAGGTCCCGCGTAGGGGCGTACGGATGACCGTCCCATTCGGTTCAACCAATTCCAGTGAAATTGACCACTGTTGCCACTTCAACCTTGACAGCCCGCACTCCGTACCTATGGGTGAACTGCCAAGAATGAGGAGGGCACGTGGCACAGATGAAGCGGACCGTCATCCTGGTGAGCGCGATGGTCGCACTAACGGCCTGCGCTCCCGCGGGTTACGACGGGGCGAACACGAGCGCGGCCGAGCCGGTCGCCGTCGCCGCGGCCGAGCCCACTGCAACGGCTGAACCCGAGGCGTCGGCAACCCCGGACGCGCCGGTCGCCGATGCGCCGCCGCCCGCGGACGTCGACCTGACCGAGAAGCTGATCGGTAAGAAGGTCGCCCGGATGGGCAGCGTCGTCACCGACCAGGACGGCTGGATCCTGTACCGCTTCGACAAGGACACCGCCGACCCGCCCGCGTCGAACTGCGTCGACAAGTGCGCGCAGGTCTGGCCGCCGGCCCTGACCGACGGAAACCCTGAGCTCACCGGGGTCTCCGACGACAAGGTGGGAAGCGTGACCCGGCAGGACGGCACCCGCCAGCTCACCATCGCCGGATGGCCGGTGTACCGCTACATCGGCGACAAGAAGCCCGGCCAGTGGAAGGGCCAGGCCGTCGGCGGCACCTGGTTCGTGGTCCAGCCGGACGGCAAGAAGAACCTGAGCTGCCTGCCCACCTCCACGCCGAAGGCTGTCGCCCCGCCCGCGGACAGCGGAGCGGGCGACTCCGGTGGGGGCAGCACGTACTGATCCCGTACGCATGAGGGGCTCGATGGTCGGTCGTCGCCGGGGAGGGCGCGACCGACCATCGTCGTGTGCGCGGGCCACTGGAAGCGGCGGTGACCCGGGCCGGAGCCCCACCTGGCAGAGTGGCGGGGTGACCGAGACCGAGCCCGCCGCGACCCGGGTGCTGCACCCGCCGGTCGGCTACCGGCTGACAGCGTCGGTCCGCGCTCTGACCTTCAGCCCGTACGACCCGTGCGCGCGCATCGCGGCCGGCACCTTCTGGTGGGCCACCCGCACCCCGGACGGCCCGGCCACGCTCGCCCTGCGCCCGGCCGGCGGTGACCTGATCGCCGAGGGCTACGGGCCGGGCGCCGAGCACGTGGTGGCGCGGGCCGACGCGATCGCCGGGCTGCGCGACGACCTGACCGGCTTCGCCGAACTGGCGGCGGCGCACCCGCTCGTCGCCCGGCTGGCCCGGGAGCACCGGGGTCTGCGGATGCCCACCACCGGGCAACTGTTTCCCCGGCTGCTGCGCGCGGTGTTCGAGCAGAAGGTCACCGGCAAGGAGGCCTACCGGGCGTACTCGGCGACGGTGCGGCACTTCCGTGAGCCGGCACCCGGGCCACTGCAACCGCTGCTGCTCCCGCCGGAGGCCGCAGCGGTGGCCGCCACCCCGTACTGGGTGTTCCACCCGTTCGGCGTCGAGCAGCGCCGCGCCGACACGCTGCGTCGCGCCGCCGCGCTGGCCGACCGGTTGGAGCGCTGCGCCGACGCCACCGAGGCGACCCGCCGGCTGACCGCCATTCCCGGTATCGGCCCGTGGACCGCCGCCGAGGTGGTGCGGATCGCCTACGGCGACCCGGACGCGGTGAGTGTCGGCGACTACCACATCCCGAACACTGTGGCCTGGGCACTCGCCGGGGAGGCGCGCGGCGACGACGCCCGGATGCTTGCCCTGCTGGAGCCGTTCCGGGGCCACCGGGGTCGGGTCTGCCTGCTGCTGGAGGCCGCCGGCATCCAGGCGCCGAAGTACGGCCCGCGCGCCCCGATCCGCTCGTTCGCCCGGTTCTGACCACTCCGTCGCAGCCCGCTCAGCGTCAGCCCTGCTCGCTTCGACGCTTGAGGCCTTCGGTCTCCAGCCGCAGGTAGCGCCGGAGCAGACCGCCGTACAGCAAGCCCACCGGCCCGGCCAGCGGCCCGGACTGGACGATGGCCAGCTCGACCCGGGTGCCGCCGCCCGGCAGCGGCGACAACAGGTGTTCCCCACGGGTGCGCACACCTGGGGTGTCGGAGACCCATGTGAAGCTCCGCCCCTCGGTCAGCTCGGTGACCCGCCACACCGCCGGCCGGAGCTTCGGCTGGGTCAGCCGGGCGGTAGCGCCGACGGCGAGCGGCCCCGGCTCGCCCCGCTCGACGCGGCTGGCCGAGGCCGTCCACTCTGGCCACCGCTGCACATCGACAAGGACCTCCCAGACCCGCTTGGCGTCGGCGGCGATGTCCGTACCCGCTTCGAACCGCATCTCTCGTCCTCCCCCGCGCGGCGCCGCCCGGCGCCGCTGCGCAAGGGGGACGAGCCGACGCGGCGAATCGTGACACGGGCGTCCGACGCCCGGCCCGGGGGCGCGGCGTCGGTCAGGCGGCCTCGCGCAGATCGGCAAGGCTCAGCGGGGTACGCCGGGCGAGCAACTCCTCGAGCTCCGGCACCGATCCGACCTCGCCCAGCACGTTGCGACCGCCGCCGAACCGCTCCGGGTATCGGCGGGTCAGCCGGTACCGGTAGCGGCCCCGGATCAGCTCGACGCTCACCCGCCACCGCCCGCAGCAGTCACAGACCCACTCGGACATCTCGCGAAAGTAGCTCTGACCTGCGCTTATCTGATTCGCCCGGTCGGGACGAGCGGCGCTCGGACGGACACGCCGCCCGCACGTCCACCGTGATGTGCCTCACGACTGTCGGCACCGTCTGATTGACTGGTCGCCGTGGACCTGCCGATCAACCCGCCGGTCGAGCCGATGCTGGCCAAGAGCGTTCCCAAGCTGCCCACCACCGCCGGGCTGACCTACGAGCCCAAGTGGGACGGGTTCCGGTGCATCGTGTTCCGCGACGGCGACGAGGTCGAGTTGGCCAGCCGGGGTGGCAAGTCGATGACCCGCTACTTCCCCGAGGTGGTCGAGCAGGCCCGCCGACAGTTGCCACAGCGGTGCGCCGTCGACGGGGAGCTGATCGTGATCCGGCGCGACGGGCCGGACGGCCAGCCCCGGCTGGATTTCGAGCTGCTGGCCCAACGGGTCCATCCGGCGGCGTCCCGGGTGAAGATGCTGGCCGAGACCACCCCCGCCGACTTCGTGGCGTTCGACCTGCTGGCAATCGGTGACGAGGCCCTGCTGGACCAGCCCTATCCGCGCCGCCGGGAGCGGCTGGTCGAGGCGTTGGCAGGCGTACGCCCGCCGGTGCACGTCACCCAGGTCACCACCGATCCGGAGACCGCCAAGCGGTGGTTCGACGTCTTCGAGGGCGCCGGTCTGGACGGCCTGATCGTCAAGCCGGCCGACCTGCCGTACGAGCCGGGCAAGCGTTTGATGTTCAAGGTCAAACACGCCCGCACGGCGGACGCGGTGGTGGCCGGCTTCCGCTGGCACAAGTCCGGCCCGGTGGTCGGCTCGCTGCTGCTCGGCCTCTACGACGACGCGGGCGTCCTGCACCATGTCGGCGTGAGCGCGTCGTTCAGCATGGCCCGCCGCGCCGAGCTGCTCGACGAGTTGGCGCCCTACCGGGACACCGGAGGCGAGCATCCGTGGGTGCACGGCGACCACGAGCGCGGCCAGCGCATTCCGGGCGGGGTGAGCCGGTGGACCGGCACGAAGAACCTTGAGTGGGAGCCGCTCCGTCCGGAACTGGTGGTCGAGGTGGCATACGACGCGATGGAGGGTGACCGTTTCCGGCACACCGCCCGGTTCGTCCGTTGGCGTCCGGACCGCGATCCCCGCTCCTGCCGGTACGACCAGCTCGACCGCCCGATCCGCTACGACGTGGACGAGGTGCTGCGCGGCGACCCGACCGCCACCGTGGACAGGGCCGCCACCGGCCCGGCGTAGCCTGGCCGTCGACTCGACACCGGAGGATCACGTGACCCGCACCGCCGACCAGCCGTGGAGGGCGACCAACCGTCGGGTCCGTCGCGGTCTCGCCGTTCTCGTCGTGGCTGCCCTGCTGACCGCCGGCTGCACGTTGCCGGCGTTCGCGCCGCGCACCGACGTGGAGGGCGAGGCGGCGCCGGCCGGCAGTTCGGCGACCTGGCGGCCCTGCCCCGAGGTGGCCGAGGATATGGTCGGCCGGGGCGCGCCGGACATGCGCTACGAGTGCGCCCGGATCGCGGTCCCCCGGGACTGGGGCAACGGCACCGGAGCGACCGCCGGGCCGGGCGCCGGCGAGACCTTCGAGATCGCCCTGTTGCGGGCACGGTCCAGCAAGCAGCGCGACCGGATCGGCTCACTCGTCGTCAACCCCGGCGGGCCGGGTGGGTCCGGTGTGGACACCGCCGTCTACCTCTCCTTCGGCCCCCAGTTCGGTGGGCTGCCCAGCTCGATCACCGAACGTTTCGACATCGTCGGCTTCGACCCGCGCGGGGTGGCCCGGTCCAGCCCGGTGAAGTGCATCTCCGACGCCGACCTGGACGCCAGCTTCGGCTACGACCCCGATCCGGAGAGCCAGGCGTCGTTCGACGGGTTCGTCGGGCTGAGCCAGCGGATCGGGCGCGGCTGCGGCGACCGCTACGGCGACCAGTTGCCGCTGTACGGCAGCGAGCAGGCCGCCCGGGACATGGACGCGGTCCGCGCGGCGG
Organism: Micromonospora sp. DT41; assembly: GCF_049841715.1. Lineage (NCBI taxonomy): Bacteria > Bacillati > Actinomycetota > Actinomycetes > Micromonosporales > Micromonosporaceae > Micromonospora > Micromonospora sp. DT41. The sequence goes on from NZ_JBNCKU010000004.1 coordinate 455,157, forward strand.
TTGGCGACGACAAGCTCACCTACCTGGGTTACTCCTACGGCACCCTGCTCGGCGCCATCTACGCCCAGCTCTACCCGCAGCGGGTGCGCGCGCTGGTGCTCGACGGCGCTGTCGATCCGCAGCAGCGGCTGATCGCCGGCTCGGAGAGCCAGGCCCGCGGCTTCGAGCGTGCCTTCGACAACTTCGCCCGTTGGTGTGCCGCGAACGCCGCCCGCTGCCCGCTCGCCCCGGACGCCCGCGCCGCTGTCACCTCGGCAATCGACAAGGCAAAGGTCTCCCCGGTACGTGGCGACGACGGGCGCGAGGCCACCGCCGGCTGGGTGTTCTACGCGGTCATCTCGTCGCTCTACACCGAGTCGGGCTGGCAGCAGTTGGCCCAGGCCATCGACCGGCTGGCCGAGGGCGATCCGAAGGACGTGTTCCGGCTCGCCGACTCGTACGCCGGCCGGGAGAGCGACGGGCACTACTCGAACCTGTTCGACGCCAACCTCGCCATCAACTGCGCCGACGAGACCGAGAAGCCGAGCCGCGACGAGATCCGCCGGTTGCAGTCGCAGTGGCGCACGAAGTACCCGCTGTTCGGTCCGGCGCTCGCGGTGGGAATGTTGAGTTGCGTCGAGTGGCCGGGCGGGCGTGACCCGTACCCGACCGGGAAGGCGAACGGCGCACCGCCGATCGTTGTGGTCGGCACGACGGGCGACCCGGCGACGCCCTACGAGCAGACCCCGCGGCTCGCGTCGATGCTGGGCGTTGGCCGGGTGCTCACGTGGGAGGGCGAGGGGCACACCGCCTACCCGCAGACCACCTGCATCACAAACGCCGTCGACGCGTACCTGGTCGACCTGACCGTGCCCCGGGAGGGGCTGCGCTGCCCGGCGCGCTGAGTGGTGTGCCAGGCTCACCTGCATGAGCGACCTGATCTTCCGGGAGGCGGTCCGGGCCGACCTGCCCGCCGTCATCGCCCTGCTCGCCGACGACGTCCTGGGCAAGGCCCGTGACTTCACCGCTGTCGACGAGGTGTACGAGAGGGCGTTCGCCGCCATCGACGCGGACCCGCGCAACCAGCTGATCGTCGCGGAGCAGGACGGTGACCTGGTCGGCTGCCTCCAGATCACCTACATCCCCGGGCTCGGCAGGCACGGTGCCGAGCGCTCCCTGATCGAGTCGGTCCGGGTCCGCTCCGACAGCCGTGGGCAGGGGCTGGGCCGGGACCTGATGACCTGGGCGATCGGCCAGGCCCGGCAGCGTGGCTGCGCCCTGGTGCAGCTCACCACCGACAAGACGCGCGCCGACGCGCACCGCTTCTACCTGGGCCTCGGCTTCGTGGCCAGCCACGAGGGCATGAAGCTCGCGCTCTGACCCACGTGGCCGGCCGTCGGGCACGTGGGTCAGCCGTCCACCAGTCGGCCGTCGCGCAGGACGAGCACGCGGTCGGCCAGGTCGATCAGGGCCGGGTCGTGCGTGGCCACCAGTGCCGTCATCCCTCGGGCGTGCACGACGGCGCGCAGCAGGTCCATGATGGACCTTCCGGTCTCCGAGTCCAGCTGGCCGGTGGGTTCGTCGGCGATGAGCAGGTCCGGCTCGTTGGCCAGCGCGCGGGCGACCGCCACCCGCTGCTGCTGCCCTCCGGAGAGTTCGTAGGGGCGCTGCGCCGCGTGCCCGCCCAGGCCGACAAGTTCCAACAGCACTGCGACCCGCTGCTCCCGTTCGGCGGCCGGTACCTGCGCGAGCCGCAGCGGCACGCCGACGTTCTCGGCTGCGGAGAGGATCGGCACCAACCCGAAGGTCTGGAACACGAACCCGACGGTGCCCCGGCGCAGCCGTAGCAGCTCCGCCTCGCCGGCCGCTGTCACCTCGTGCCCGGCCACCACCACCTGACCGCTGTCCGGTTTGTCCAGCCCGCCGATGATGTTCAGCAGCGTGGTCTTGCCCGCTCCGGATCGGCCGCGAATGGCCACCAGCTCGCCGCGGTTGGCGCGGAACGAGACGTCCCGCACCGCGTGCACTGCGTGCTCACCGCGACCGAAGGTCCGGCTCACACCGCTGACCCGGACCAGTTCGTCAGAGTGCCCCCCGGGCGCACCGCCGAGCGGGGCCGCTCCCGTCACCATCATGTCCCGACGGCTCACGCCCGTGCCTCCCGTTCCTCCGACGCCCGGTCACCGGGCCGTACCTGCACATGGTCGGGCTCCAGATCGAGCCGGACCCGCTCCTTCAGCGACAACGCGTCGACGAACGCTGCCGGCAACTGCATCCGGCCGTTGCGGTCCAGCACCGCGTACTCCTCGCTGATCAGCTCGGTGTTGCCGTCCGCGCCGACACGCGCGGTCCGGCGTACCTCGGAGGCGGTTCGACCGTCGCGGATCGCGACGGTCCGACGGACCTGGCTGGCCACGGCGTGGTCGTGGGTGACGACGACGATGGTGACACCCAGCTCGGCGTTGATGGTGCGCAACGCCGCGAAGACCTCAGCGCCGGTCGCCTCGTCCAGCTCACCTGTGGGTTCGTCGGCGAAGAGCACCTCGGGGTCGTTGGCAACCGCCACGGCAACTGCGCACCGCTGCTGCTCGCCGCCGCTGAGCTGACCGGGCCGCCGGTCGGCGCAGTAGCCCACGCCGACCATGTCGAGCAGTTCCCGAGCCCGTGTCCGGCGGGCCTTGCGGGACCGCTTGCCGGCCAGCTGCATCGGCAGCTCGACGTTCTCCAGGGCGGTCAGGTACGGCAGCAGGTTGCGGCCGGTCTGCTGCCAGACGAACCCGACAAGCTCCCGCCGGTAGCTCAGCCGCCGCTTCGCCGACAGCGAGAGCAGGTCGTAGTCGGCCACCCGGGCGATGCCTGCGGTGGGCGTGTCAAGGCCGGAGAGGATGTTGAGCAGTGTGGACTTGCCCGAGCCGGACGCGCCGACGATCGCCAGCAGTTCGCCCCTGTCGATGACCAGGTCGAGGCCTTGGAGGGCGACGACCTCCACCCCCTCGGTCTTGAAGATGCGCACCAGGCCGTCGCAGACGATGTGGCCGCGCAGCCGGTCCTCTCCGCCGGCCCGTTCGGCGGCACGTTGCGCGGCCCGCCGCTGGAGGGCGGCCAGATCGGGCTTCGGTTCGGTCTGTGCGGTAGCGGTCATCTCAGCTCTCCTCTCCGAGCCGGAGCACCTCACCGAGGCGCAACCGGCGGTTGTTAAGCGCTTCGACGGTGACCGCGAAGCCGAGGGCGACCGCCCCGAGCGCGAACACGGCGGCGACGAGGCCGGGCTCGAAGGCCACCCGGACCGGTACGCCACCGGTGAACGCCGACAGGCCGAGCACCGGGTTGAGCAGCAGGGGCAGGACCGCCCCGACGAGCGCGCCGGTCAGCACCGACGTGCCGACCAGTGGGGCCAACTCGACAAGTAACAGCCCTCGCCACTGTCGGCGGGACAGACCCAGGGTGCGCAGCCGGGACAGCACCTGCCCCCTGGCTCGCGCGCCGGCCAGCACTATGAACGCGATGGCGAGCAGCCCGAGCACGGTGCCACCGATCGCACCGGCGGCGAACCCGAAGGCCAGCACCCCGTTCGCGCCGCCGTCGCCGAGCTCCCGCCGGACGTCGTCGCGGGTGTCGACAGTCACCCCGATGGGCCGGTCCTTGCCGGTCACCGCTCCGGCGCGCTGGTAGCGCTCCTGCCCCTGGTCGCCGGCCAGGCGCAACGCCTCGGCGTCGAGCCGGTCCCCGGCGACCAGCAGGCTTGTGGGCACCGGCTCGGTGGTGCGGGCCGGCAGCGCCTGCCAGGGCAGGATCACGAACCGGCTGGCGCCCTCCGACAGCAGCGGGAAGGTGTCCTGCGAACCGGCGATCCGGAACTCGTACCGCTCGCCCTGCACCGAGACGAACGCGGAACCGTCAAGGCCCGCCCGCGTCAGGTCGGCGGCGACCGCCGGGGAGACGATGGCCGGCAGTGGCCCGGACGCCCGCTCGGCGCTGCGCAGCACGGCCGGTAGCGGCACGACCACACCGGACTCCCGGCTCACGGTGACCAGGCCCGAGCCGTCCACCAGCAGCACCTGCACCGGCCCGACCCGCGCGTCGGTGCCGAGGGCGTCGGCGGCCAACCGCTGGTCCGGCTCGTCCGCCACCCGGGTGACGGCGCTGACGCCGGGCAGCTGACTCACCGCGTCGAGGGTGTCCGGGGCGAGACGTTCGCCCCGGACAACCGCGTCGGCGGGGACTGTCCGCTCGACGGCCCGATCCCTGCTGGCGTCGACACCGGCGGCGACGACAGCGCAGAACGCCGCGGTGCCGATCGCCAGCACCACGACCACAAGCGGGGCGGCGACCGCGGAACGGCCGGCCCGCGCGGTGCCGAGGAACGTCACGCTGCCCCTGGTCCGCGCGGCGAGCCGGCTCACCAACCGCAAGGGCCAGGGGTACGCGCGCAGCGCCAGCACCGCCGCGGCGACAGCGAGCAGCACCGGCACCGACACCAGCAGCGGGTCCACCTCGCCGAGGGTGAGACCGCGCCGACGCAGCAGTACCGCCGCGAGCCCGGCAAGCAGCAACAGGGAGACCTCGACGGTGAGTCGGCGTGCCGAAGGGCGGAGCCGGACCAGGTCGCGGCGGGCCGCCCCGCCGGTCGGCACCGCAAGGGTCGCCAGCGGCAGCGCGAGGGTGACAAGCACTGTCACAGCGGCGGCGTACGGCGCGGTCGGGGCCGGTGCGCCGGGGAACAGGGTGCCCAGCCACCAGCCCAGCGCGGCGGCGACCGGCACCACGAGCAGCGACTCGGCGAGGCTGCGCCGGGCGCCGGCGGTGGCCGCACCTCCTCGGGCGCGCAGCAGCACGTACTCCGCGCGACGCCGCCTGGTGGCGAGGATGGCCGCGAGCACAATCAGCCCGGCCAAGGTGGCAAGCACGCCCGCCGCGATCACCGCGAGCAGGGTCCGGGCGGCGTTCAGCTGGGCGGCGAACGCCCGCAGCGGAACGTCGACACCCTGGGTCAGTGTGAGGTCCGACGGGGTGCTGCGCTGCACCGTCTGTACGCCGTCGATCAACTGGTCCAGGTTGCGGGCGTCGATGGAGTTGACGCCCAGCCGGTAGCGCCAGTCGAACCGGATCGGCCAGCCCTCCGCCGCCCGCTTGTTGAATGTGGACTGGCCGACCACGCCGACGACGATCAGCGGCTGACCGTCGCCGAGCGGTTCGGTGATTCGCAGCGCCGGCGGCAGTCCGTCCCACATGCCGCTCGCACGGTCGGTGGGGCGGAACAGCCCGGACACCGACACCCGGACGGGGTCGATCATTGCGCCCTTGTCGTCGACGTTGCCGATGCGCAGTTGGCTGCCGGGCCGCAGGTTGAGCTTGCCGGCCACGTCGGCGTCGAGCGCCACTTCGATCGGCCGCTCGGGAATGTACGTTTCGCTCGGCCACGCCCCGTCGACGAGAGTGCTGTTGTCCTGGACGTCGGGCATGACCCGCAGACCCAGGTCGACAAGCAGTTTGCGGGCCGCGAGGTCCGGGCCGGTGACCCGAACCGGCGTGGTCTCCACGCTGTGCCACCGCTCGGCCACCACCGAGCGCACCTGCGGCGGCATCTCCTTCGCCAAGGCGTCGAACCGCTCACGGGCGGCTCCCGTAGCGGTCTTGATCGAGCTGAAGGGCGCCTCGCCGGTGGCGTACGAGAGATCCCGGCGGACGGCCGGCTCACTGTTCAGTTGCGCCCGCAGTCCCTGTTCGGCGAGCCGGTTGACGAGCCGGGGAACTCCGCTGACAAGCAGCGTGACCACAAGGGTCAGCACCGCCAGGAGCAGGAACTGCCCGCCGTACGCCCGGACCCGGCGGACGACCGCGCCGATGCTCATCGTTCTCCCCCGATTCGCAGCTGCACCGCCGCCACCCGCTTGCGGATGCCGGTGGCGATGAACGCGCTGAAGGCGAGCGCCGCCAGCAGCAGACCGACCGCGGTCAGAACGATCGGCACCCAGGGCAGCACGAACGCCGCCGAGGGCACCGGTCGGCCGGCGGCCGGGGTGAGAACGACCAGGGGAGCCATTGTGGCCCCCACCACGGCGCCGAGCAGCAGCCCGACCCCCACGCCGATACCGGCGAGGAAGGTCTGTTCGGCAAGCAGCGCCCGGGCCAGCAGCCGAGGTGTCGCGCCGAGGGTGTGCAGCACCGCGAACTCGCCGAGCTGGCGTCGGGCGGTGGCCCACACGTCGACAATGAGACCGACAAGGGCGAGCAGCACCGCGCCGAGCGCGGCGGCGAGCATTCCCGTGCGTGACCCCTGCCAGTACGGGTCGGCGGCGGCGGCCTCGGCCACTGTCCGGCGTTCCAGGACAGTCACCCCGGGCAGGTCGGCGGCGGCGCCGGCGGCTGCCGAGGCGTCGTCGGCGTCGAGCCACCACTCCGGCACCGACCGGATCGTTCCGCCGTCACGGATCAGGGCGTTCACCGCGGCCGGCAGGTCGAGCAGCACGCCCTCGCCGGTGGTGGTGGGCACGGATTCCAGTTCGCCGACCAGCCGGGTCGGCACTGACACGCCGGAGAGGGCAAGGGTGACGGTGTCGCCGGTGCGCAGGCTCAGCGCGTCGCGTACCCCGGCGGTCATCAGGACCGGCACGGGCTCGGCCACCCCGGCGGGCACGATGGCGAAGCGGGTGGACGGTTGGTACGCGAACTGCCCTCCGGGGATCACGTCCACCGGGCGGTCTGCGATGACGCCGGTGGGGGTCGACGTCGCCGGGTGGCCCGGCCCGTCCCCCGTCGTCGCCATCCAGGCGCCGGTCAGGTTCGTGGGCCGCGCGGTGCCGTCCGCGCCAACGAGCGCCAACTCCTTCACGTCGAGCCGGTACGAGTTCCCGGCCGCCCGGCCTCCGTCGGCCTCGAAGCCGGCAAGCCGCAGCGGCGCCCCTCCGACGTCGGGCAGTGTCACTGTGAACCGGGCGGCCCGCCCGTCGCTCGTGGCGTCGACCGCCGGCAGACGCAGGGCCAGCCCGTCGGCGCTTGTGAACAGCAGAGCCACCCCGACCCGATGGGGCCGGAAGGCGCCTTCGACGGGGGTGCGGACCGTGCCGGTGACCGCGCGGGTGCCGGCGGGCAGTTCGATCCCGACGGGGGCACCGCGTGCCTGGAGCATCCGCTTGTAGCTTTCCGACGCCGACCCGTCGCTGAGGCGGTCGGCGAGCAGGACGACGCCGGGGGCCCCGGCCGGGTCGATGCCGATCACAGTGGTGGGCAGGTTCTGCCTTCCCACCCGCACCTCGTCGCGCCACGCCGGCAGCGCCTGGGCCACGCCGGGCAGCGCGGCGAGTTCGCCGGCCCGGGTGGGCGGGGCGGAACCGGTCCGCTCGGTCACCCGCAGGTCCGCGCCGACGGTGTGGCTGGCCTGCTCGACCTGGGACCGCTCACCGGTGCTGACCAGGGACCAGGCGAGGGTGCTGCCGCCGACGGCGAGGGCGAGGAGCAGCACCGGTCCGGCGTGTGGACGCCGGCCGGCCTGCCACATGCCGAGCATGGTGGCCGTCCACGGCCGCGGGTCGACGAACCGCTCGGCGAACCGGGTGACCGGTGGGAGCACCCGCAGCGCCAGCACCGCGCCGGCCAGCACGCCGAGCGTGGGCGCGGCCACCAGCAGCGGATCGAGCCCGAGGCTGCCGCCCGAGCCGGCAAGTGGTGACGCGTACTGGCGCAGTTGCACCCAGGCCAGCAGGGCGAGCGCCACCAGTACCAGGTCGACGCTTGCCCGCTGGACGCTCGCCGCCCGGTTCGGTCGGGACCTGGCGGCCATGTCGGCCACGTAGGTGCCGGCGCCGCGCAGCGTGGGCGCGACCATTGCCACCAGGCAGCCGGCGGCGGTCGCCGCGGCAGCCGCCCAGATCAGTGTGGTGTTTCCGCCGGCAGAGGACAGTTCGGCCGACCCGCCGGGTTTGACGAACCGCAGCGCCTCACCGGCGATCACCGGCCCGAGCAGGGCCGCCGGAGCAATCACCAGTGTCGCCTCCCGGGCGGCAAGGCCGGCCAGTTGCCGGCGTGCGGCGCCACGGGCGCGCAGCAGCGCGGTCTGCGGGCGGCGGTCCTCGTGCAGCAGGGCGGCGACAAGCACCAGCGCGTACCCGCCGAGTACCAGGATGAGCAGCAGCGGGGTGGCAAGCGCGGACCGGCCCACCAGGTCAGCACGGGCGATGCGGTCCAGCAGCTGATCCATCTTGGTCAACGACTGCGCCGACGTGCCCAACTGCGCCGCCTCGGGCACCGCAGTCACGGCCTCCGTCATGGCCGCCCGCACCGCCGGCAGGTCATCGACGTCGATGCCGCCGAGGTCCGGCTCGGCCAGCCAGGCCGCCGACACCGAGCCCGGGAAGGTGGCCACGAAGTCGGCCGCGTCCAGCGCGAACGGCCCGTACGAGGTGCCCGAGCCGGCGCTGCCCGTGCCCACACCGGGGGCCAGCAGCCAGTACGCCTCGGTGGGGTCGCGGGGCCGCCAGGTGCCGGCGAGTACCAGTTGGCTGGCCCGCTCGGTGGCACGGTCGCGCAGCGGGATCCGCTCCCCGACGGCCAGGCCCAGTGCGGTGGCGACCCGTTCCGGCAGGCTGACCTGGACCGGCGTCTCGCCGGCACGGGGCCACGCCCCGCTTGTCAGCTCGGCGTGCCCGGCCAGTTCGTCGAGCGTGGCCAGGTTCGCGAAGATCGGCTCGTCGCCGGTGCGGGGCACGGACCCGAGGTCGCCTGTCAGCTCCCGGCCCGTGCCGTACCGGGCGGCGGAGACGGTGACCGGCACGCCGGCGAGCCCGTCGACGAACTCGGCGCGCACCGCCTTGTCGCGGGTGGCGAACTCGGCGGCGTCGCGCCCGCCGGAGCCGCCGACCAGCAGGCCGCGTTCCTCGGCCGGCGCGGCGGTCACCAACGCCCGCTGCCCGGCGTCCACCGCACGGCGGTTGTAATCGGACAGTCCGGTGACCAACGCGACGGCGACCAGGGCGGCGATCACCGCGGCAACCAGCAGACCTCGCGCCTCGCGGGCCCGCCTCCACACCAGCTTCATCCGACGCCTCCCCTGGCCCTGGCGGGCCGACGACCTTCAAGACAGGTCATCCACCGGGAAAGGTTCGCGCCCGTTACATGATCGTTACTCCGGGAAGCCGGCTCGGCTCGTGCGGCGCGGCCGTCGGGCTATCTGTCGCGCCCGAGCCGCCGCCTACCGTGCCGAATCATCCGTACCCCGAAAACGACAGCGCCGACGACGAGCGCGGCGCCCAGGAATTGCAGGCCGGGCGAGTCGTCGGCCTCCCCGTGCACGATGCCGGCGACGCCGAGGGCGGCGGCCAGAAGAGCGATGAGGTACGTCATTCGTCGACCCATTCGAGGAGGTCGCCGGGCTGGCAGTCGAGCACCCGGCACATCGCTTCCAATGTGCTGAAGCGGACGGCCTTGGCGCGGCCGTTCTTCAGCACCGCCACGTTCGCCGGGGTGAGCCCGACCCGTTCGGCGAACTCGCCGACGCTCATCTTGCGCTTGGCCAACTCGACGTCGATGCGGACGATGATGGGCATCAGATCACCGCTTCCATGTCGGTCCGCAGCGTGGTGGCCTGCCGCAGCAGCGCACGCATCACCACCATCAGGAGCCCGGCCACTGTGACACCCACGGTCAGCAGGAACAGCAGTACCGGCAACCCGGGATCGCCCGCGTTGAACCCGACGTAGAGGAAGACGGCGACAAGCACCACCCAGGCGGCGGCGATGGCCCACACGATGGCGTCCACCCACTTGAGGGACGCCTCGGTGAAGATGCGGTCCTTCTTGACCAGGTTGAGCAGCTGCCAGGTGCACACGATCACCACCTGGACGCACAGCACCCAGAAGACGGCAACGGCCGTCGCCGGCCATCGGAGGTACGCGTCCTGCGGCGACTCCTGCGCCATGTGCGCGAACTGCCCCGGCAGGGAGAGCGTCTCGAACGGAATCAGGACCAGAAACAGCAGCACGAGGAACACTCGGAGAGCGGCTACCGCTCGACGTTCGACAATCATGCATTGAGTTTCGCTCGCTACCTATCGAATGTCAATCGGTTGCCGCATCTCTGGCAGCCTCCCCCGCCCGCTAGCGTGATTTTTCCGCTCCGAACCCGTCACGCCCGCCGCCGAACCGGACATGGAGTAGACGTGAGCTCCACGACCGAGCACGAGGATCGATTCCGGCGTGTCTACGCGGCCAACTTCGCGCCGCTGCTGGCGTACGCCGTGCGACGTGTCGAGCAACCCGAGGACGCGGCCGACGTGGTGGCCGAAACCTTCCTCGTCGCCTGGCGGCGCAGTCACCAGATGCCGCCCGACACCGAGGTACGCCCGTGGCTGTACGGCGTGGCCCGGCGGGTGCTTGCCAACCACCACCGCAGCGGACAGCGCCGAGGGCGACTCGGCGACCGGCTGCGTCAACGACTCAGGGCCGTCATCGTCACCGACCCCGGCAACGAGGTGCCCGAACGGCTCACTGTCCGGGCCGCGCTGGCCCGACTCAGCGACCAGGACCGGGAACTGATGATGCTGACCTTCTGGGAGGGTCTGGAGCCGCGCGAGGCCGCCGAGGTTCTTGGCATCAGCCCGGCCGCGGTCCGTACCCGGCTGTTACGCGCACGGGGCCGGCTGCGACACCTCGTCGGTGACGACTCCGGTCCACCCGGACATGTATTCGACGTCCTGGCCGTACGCGCACCGAAGGAGGGCTGATGACTGACGAGCACCTCGACCGGATGGTTCGAGACGCCGACCCGTACCGACCCCACGCCGTTCAGCACCTCGACGGGGCCGCGCAGAACCTCCTGGAGGAGATCATGTCCACGCCGACCCTCGAACCGGTCGCCGAGCCGCCGCCGGCCAAACGCCTACGGACCCGCCGTACGCTGCTCAGCGGCCTCGCCAGCGCGGGCGTCGCCGCCGCCGTCCTCGCGGTGATCTTCACCGGCTCGATCATGAACGTGGACGGACCGGACGACCCTCCGTCCACCTCCGCGGACAACCCGGACGCGACGAAGCCGATCTCCTACTCGGCCATGGTGCTCAAGGCCGCCGAGGAGAACCCGCGACTGCTTATCGACCAGCCCGGCTGGAAGGCGACCACCGTCTACGGCTTCCTGGAGGATTCGGGCACGATCAGCTTCAGCAAGGGCGACCAGGAACTGGAGATGAACTGGTATCCGGCAAACGTGTACGGCAGCTTCCACGAGGACCGGCTCCGCGTCAGCAAGCCGGAACCGGTGAAGGTGGACGGCTGGCCGGCCGAACTGTTCCAGTACAACGCCGGTGACTTCGCGGTCATGCTCACGCCCCGCGAAGGGTCCTTCGTGGAACTCCGGACCGGTGGCGCGTGGACGCGCTCGGCGTTCGACCAGATCGTCGCCCGCGTGGTCCGCGTCGACGCCCGCACCTGGCTGGCCGCACTGCCGGCCGAGATCATCACGCCGGAACGGGCGAAGGAGCAGGCCGCCAAGATACTCGCCGACGTGCCGCTCCCTCCGGGCTTCGACGTCACCGCGCTGACCGACCTGGGCCCCAACGACCCCTACCAGTTCGGCGCCAACGTGACCGGTCGCGTCGGCTGCGCCTGGATCAGCGAATGGCTGCGGGCCAAGAAAGCTGGCGACGATGCCGCCCTCCAGCGAGCGAGCGACGCGTTGCGCAGCAGCCACAAGTGGCCGGTGCTTCACGAGATGAACAAGGAGGGCGACTGGCCGGAGGTGTTCTGGGAGGTTGCCGACAAGGTGGTCGCCGGCAACCCGCCGCCCGGGTACCGGGGTTCCCTCGGCTGCGAGTAGGGCTGACACCGCCCTTCTCGACCGCATTCGACCCATACAGTCCGCGCCCGCCGTAACGGCAGACCAACCAACGCGCCGCCGCCCCTGACCATCGTCAGCGTCAGGGGCGGTTGGCGCGTTTCAGCGGCAGGGGCAGTTCGCGCGTTTCAGCGGCAGGGGCAGTTCGCGCGTTTCAGCGACAGCGGGCGGGCGCGTCAGGGGTGGCTGGCGTGCAGACCGTCGACAATGATCGACAGCAGTCTCGGCCGTCGGGCGTCGAGTTCGGTGTCGCCCAGTCGCGAGAGCCAACCGATGAGCACGACGATGTCGCGGGCTTCGGCATCGGCGCGGAAGCGGCCGGCGGAGCGGCCGGCGGCCAGCAGTAGTTCCACCGCCTCACCGATCCGACGAGCGCCCAACGGCGGATCAGTCGGACCGCGTAGACCAGTCGCGGCACGGCGGACGCGGCCATGCGATGTCAGTCGCAGGTCCAGACAGCTGACGCTCCGGAAGACCTGATCCACGGCAGCGGTTCCCCCACGCACTTCCGCTGATCGGCGTCGGGACAACAAGTCAGATGACCCCGCCTGGTTACGTTCGGTGGTGGTAGTGGTTGCGGCGGGGGATTTGTGTGGGGTCGAGCCAGGTGGGTGGGATGAATTCGGGGTGGCCGTCGGCGGCGAGTCGTACGGTCCAGTCGGTGTGGTGGAGGTGTCGGTGGTGGT